>CAJBSZ010000452.1 GCA_903958395.1 uncultured bacterium
TCATGGACTCATTATTGATCAGACAGCACTTTTCGCCTATTCCCATAAAGGGGGGAGAGGGTCAGGTGAAGCAGAAGAGATTCATTTGCCAACAGCATCAAACACCAGAACTTCGAACGGGCGAAGTTCGAAGTTCGCAGGCTGGCCGGCTTCGATCTCCATCTTTTTCACCCGCTGATCGCCATAGGGACTCGTGAGCGAATAGGCACGCGGCGCCCCACCAGGCAATTCAAATACCCAGACCACACTCCTCCGCAATTCCCATAAAAGGGGGAGACGCGAGGAGGGGGCGCATTGCAGAACAACCGGGGGGCTTCCATGGGCCCGCGAAATAACGGAGCGGATCAGCGTTCCGTCGGCAAGTCAATGAACAGGTTCGGGAAATAGAACGGAAGCGCCTTCTCGGGAAAGGCGATGCGAAGCCGTCCTTTTCCAGAAGGGCTCTCGATGTAACCTTCGGCCAGCCCCAGCTTGATGATTTCAGCGGTGGTGGTGGCCCCTTTTCCGGTAACTTCGGATACCCGTTCGCGGGGACATTCCCCCTCATCCACAAGCGTCTGGACCACTCTCATGAGGGCCTCCCGGTGCTTCTTCAAATGCAAAGCATCATAATTAAAATAGCGCTCGATCCGGGTTCGCAAACCGGGCAGGTTCAGAAGTCCTCCCATGAACCTCACCTGGTCGAGCATCGTTTCCAGAAAAAAGACGCAAAACCGGAACAATCCGCGTTCAGTCAGGTTTCCGCGTCCATCAAGGTCATTTTCACGCCCGCGATCCGCATCCTGGAGGCGCTCGAAATAGAGATGCCGGGCCCTGGCCAGACCGCGGGACAGGGTCCACAGCCCCCCGCCATCCAGCCCGTGATGAATCAGCAGGGCATGCGAATGGAGACGCGCCACGCGTCCATTGCCATCACCGAACGGGTGGATCCAAGCCAACCGGTGATGAGCCGCCGCAATGGCAACCAGACGATGGGTCGGCAGAATGTTTTTGTCGCCATACACCTCATGAAAACGGTTGAGGAAGGCCGGCAACGCCGCGGGATCCGGCGGAGTGTGCCGCCCCACAGCGACCATGTAATTCCTGAGCTGGCCCGGCTCAATCCGGTATTCTTTCCCTCCCGCCGTTTTGGACAGGTGCATCTCCCCGGGGAGGGCGCGGTAGAACTCCCCGTGTATCCAACAGAGAAACTCAGGCGAGTAGACATCCACATCCCCGGCACAAAGACGGCTCACCAGCCGCTCCTCGGTCCGGATGTGCGCCAGGGAAAGCAACTGGTTTTCCCGTTGCTTCGCATCCCGGTCAAATTCCTGATGACGGGCCCGCTCGATATCCCGGGGCAAGGTCTTGTGCCCTTCTATCAGGTTCGAGTAGTAGCAGTTCATGTCGCGGACGAGCGCGGAAAGTTTGTCCTGGACGACCGGGGAACTCACCCTGCCCTTGAGCTCCCCCACGGCAAGCGTGATCGCCTGGCACAACTCAGCCAACTCCCCGCGCCCGCTATCGGGCAACAGCGGCTCCATGGACGCAATGGCACGAAACACTCTGATTTCTTCACTCAAAACGAATATCTTTCCGAATATCTCGCAATACAATCAATACGTTCATTACCAACGACATACATATATTACGCACACCTTTTCCGCAAATAAACGAAAATCTTTGTGAAACTTTCCGCGGGACAATGCATCCTGCCTATCCATGAAATCCGGATTCGGGTTCCAGCCATGCTGGATTAGGCGAAAGGATTGACAACGGCAACTCCACCATAGAATTGCCCCGCGTTGAGATCCTCCGAGACGATGCGATCACAACCACCGCTCTCCGCCGCAGCAACGATAGCTGCGTCCCAGAAAGTGATGCCATAGAGACCGCGGAGTTCGACAGCACGACGCACCAACGCGGGGGTCTGATGCACCACCTCCAGCCGCTCAAGCAATACCAATTGCCTCAACACGACATCCTGGCGTTGCCCCAACTTTCCAAGCGCAACATTCGCGTACTCCTGAAGAACCTGTGTCGAAATAACCCCGCTTCCGTCGCGGAGCGCGGCGGCGACAAGATCCAGCGCACATTTCTGTTTTCCGGGATGTCTGCCGTCGTTGGCGTAAACAATAATGTTTGTGTCAATGAAGTGGCGGCCCATGATCAGTCCCTCATTCGCTGGGCGTCTTCACGGCTAAAACGAAACCCTTTGGGCGAGCGCCCACTGTGCGTCATGGCATTTCGAACGAATTCATCCGCCACCTTATCCGCTTCATCCTTAGCCGTGAGACTCCTTAAGAAATCCCGGACCAGTTGATTCAATGACGTTCCATGTTGCTTTGCGTAGTCGCGAGTCCGACGCAACGTGTCTACATCTGCAGAAAGAGTGATATTCATACCCGTCATGTCCTCCATTGATTTATTCTTTGCACATACGTGCGCTATGTGTCAATTCAATTGAGAGAAGGTCAAACATGGATATAGTGGATGCAAAGGATAAGCTGAAATATCACCCCTCCTTCATTTCCCATCCTGTCTATCCATGTTTGAAATAGTGACTTATGGTTCAGGGTTGCCCTTGGGTTTGCCACTGGCCGACATTTGGCGAATGGTATCCTTGAAAAGCGCCAGTTCCTTCTCGTCGTACGGCGTGCGATCCTTACGGAAGAGGTCATGTTGCCAAACCTTCGGCTCGGGCGTGCCCGCCTTGGAATGCCACCAGAATTGGGTTTGGGTCTTGCCATTCACCATTCCCCAGTTGAACGCCCCCGCACGGTGCCGCGCCAGCACGGGCAGGCAGGTTTCCACTAACGAGCCCTTCGGTCGATTCAACCACTCGGTAATTAAAACCGGGCGGCCGTGTTTGCGTAGTAACCCCTTAATACGCCTCTCCAACCCAGGCGCATCGTCGTACTCGTGGAAGGAGATCACGTCTGAAAGTTCGGCAACCCGTTCCGGTATTGCGCCGTGGCCAATAAGTGTGGCCGTAACCGGTTGCGACGGCTTGGCTTCGCGCGCCCAGGCAAAGGACGCCTCTACTAGCGGCAACGAACTAACGGGTTCGTTGTAGGTCTCCCACGCCAGCACTCGTTTGTCCGACGCGAAAGTGCCGACCAAGTCCTTGACATAGCGCTCCAGTTTCGGCCAGGCGGCACGGTCTTTCACACGTTTCGGGCCCGGACTGGGCGTCCATCCGTTGGCGTAGTGGCCGGGAACGACGTCCGGCTGTTTACCGAGGAAGGGTTCAGGATAGCGCGAGAAGTTGCAGTCGTCGAACAACACCAGCATCGTCCTCATCCCGCGCTTGGAGGCAATGGCCAGGAATTGTTCAATGCGCTGTTTCAACCCTTTGGGGTCGTCCTCCCATACGAGATACTGCACGTGGACGCGTATGCAGTTGAACCCGATGTCCTGGGCCAGGGCCAGCTCCTCATCAATCGTCTTCGCATCGAAGGTGTCCTTCTGCCACATCTCGGTCGTGTTGATCGCCGTGGCAGGGATGTAATTGAATCCGCACAGCCATGGCTGTGCCGCATACCATTCGTTGGCCTGTTTGGGTGTCCATTGCCCTGCCGCGTTCACGCAATGTTCCGACCCTTCCCCGATCAACCACACGGCCATCGTGCCAAGCTCACGGTTCGCCCACGTGCTGTAAGGTACCGCCAACAACTCGCACGGTTTGGTCTTGCCCGGCGCGACCTCGCGCTCGACCTTGCCCTTCAGCACCGTCACGCCACCCAATAAATCCGAACGAAATTCAGCCGTCAGCTTGGCACCGGGTTTGACCACCAGGCTGACGACATTGCTCCCGTTGTCCACGCCTTCAACACAATAGACGACCGGCCCGCGCTCCAGGGCCACCCGTCCCACGTCGTCCAGGACCTTCTCATGCGCCACAACACGCCGCACGGGCATAGGGAACTCCAGTTCCACCTTGTCGCCCTTCTCCCATACCCGGTGCACCACCGCATACCCCTTCTCCAATACCAGCGGCACGGCGGTGCCATTGACCGTCAGCTTGACCGGGGGCGTTTCCGCCGGCTCGTACCGGTATAAGTCCGAGGGCACCGGCCGGCCTTGCGCCCAACCGGGAACCCGCACGCGCAGGCCAAACTCCACCGGCGCTGATGGATCGAGTTCATTGAACGCATCTATCGTGATGGACACTTTCCCTTCCCAGGGATAGCGAGTCTCCTGCCGCACCTGCACCTTGGCGCCATTCACCTGCAACGCCGTCCGGCTCCCCATGAAGAGATTCACATATAGGCTTTTTTGATCCGCGGCATATACGTAGCCAGGCAAAGACGGGAAGAACCTGGCAATGTTCGGCGGACAGCATGGACAAGGATGCCAGGGCGAGCGGCGGAAACACCCCGTACCAGGGTTGATCTTGGTCGCCGCATCGGCGGCCAGGGGATCTTTGTACCAGAAGGCCTTGCCGTCCAGCGAGACGGTGCCGGCAATCCCGTTGTAGAGCGCACGTTCAAACACGTCCATGTACTTCGCGTCGCCGTTCAACAGGAACATCCGATGACTCCAAAACGCCACGGCAATCGCCATGCACGACTCGCAATAGGCCGTTTTGTTGGGCAGATCGTAGGCTTTTGCAAACATCTCCTCCGTGCCGCTAGAGACGCCGGTGATATACATTCTCTTCGACACGAAATCCTCCCAGAGCCGCTCAACCGCCGCGCCA
>CAJBSZ010000453.1 GCA_903958395.1 uncultured bacterium
ACCAACGAAACCGGAAGAGGACAGGCCGCCGTGGATCTTTTGACCCGGCTCATGGCCGGGCATCTGCCCCCAACCGCGCCCCTCGTCATCCCCCCCACCGGCGTTGTCACTCGCTTGAGCACGGACATCACCGCCCTTGAGGATCGCCAGATCGCCGCTAGTGTTGCGTATATCCGACGCCACTGCGACAACCCCCGGTTTTGCATAGGCCAGGTTTCCATTGCTATGGGAATTTCGACAAGAACCCTTCAGCGCAAGTGTTTTGAGCACCTGCACCATGGCCCTGCAGAAGAAATTCAACGGGTACGCCTGACCCGGCTGGAACACCGGCTCCGATCTTCCCCACCCTCCATCCCCCTGACTTCGCTGCTGGCTGATGGGGGGTTCCGCACACTGGCTCATCTTCGAGCCAGCGTTCAGAAGCATCGCCACACGACTCTCCGCGCCTGGCGCCAGAACATCCAGATATCCTGCGAGCCGGGTCCCTCAGCAGCCGAATCCACGACGACCCGTGATCGCAACGCCAAACGGATCCTTTTCTACGTGGATTGGCGAAACTTTGACCGACCCGACCTTTTACCCCGGCTCTATTCGCACCACGCATGGCATTTCAGGGTATGGCGCGACACGCGCCGGAACTATCCCAAGCAGGTCCCCTTCGACGGCGGCCTCGTCATGCTCCGCAACGAGGAACAGGCTCTCGCCAAGGCCTTCGCGCGAAGTCACACGCCGGTCGTCGCCTTGTCCGACCACGGCCCCGCCAACACCCTGCTGCGGGTTATTCCGGACTATATCGCGGCAGGAGCTCTCGCCGCCGAGGCCTTGACCCGTCAGGGACGAAACCAGTTCGCCATCGTCTGTTACCGGCGCCGGCTCTGGCCGGATCGCGAGTTGATCACCGGCTTTACCCTGGCCCTGTCCCGATTATTGCCTCAGGTGCCGCGAGTTCGAATCATTGAGACCCACGCCCTGGCCCAGCCAGTCAGTCATATCGAAAAGGAGCTCCGGCACCTTCCCCGGCCCGTGGGGATATTCTGCACCAGTGACTTGCTCGCCCTTGAAACGCTGGACGCGTCACGCGACGGTCACTGGATGATCCCTGAAGAACTGGCTATTGTCGGATGCGGCAATGATGTCCAAATCTGCGAAAGGGCCATCCTGCCCCTCTCCAGCGTCGACTTGAATTTGGAGATCCAGTTTCAGCAGGCTGCGGAACTGCTGGATCGGCTCATGAGGGGCAAGCGCGGGCGGCTCCCAAAAGGAATGAGGCCCATCCTGATCCCCCCCAAGGGGATTGTCGTCCGGGTCAGCACGGAGCTCATGTCCGTTCCCGACAAACGCCTGCAGAGCGCGCTCCTCACCATCAGGCGTCAATTCAATAATCCTCAGCTCACCATTGCCAACATTGCCGAATCGGCAGGCATATCCCTCACCACACTCAATTCGCTCTTTCGCCAACACCTCGACCGCGGGGTCGCCGAACACCTCCGCAATGTGAGACTGCTGCAGGTCAAGGCGCTACAGTCCCAGGGTCATACCTTCACCGAAACGGCCCGGTTGTGTGGCTTCGCAACGCCCGATAACCTCCGCCGCATCCTGAACCGCATCAAAACCCACAAGGCTTGATTTTTCACCTTTACGGCCCAAGCAACTGGACAGGCCCCAGCAAGCCGGCTTCACGAAGCTGGGGCGGGAGCCCCTTTGTTCCGGCATAAGGATTTGCCGTCACCCACGTCAACTGCTCCGATACGGGCAACGTTCCATCACGAATCAGCCGGTTAACCCATGTGTTCACAACCTCGATTTCGAGCTGATTTCCCTCCGCCTTCAGCAATCCGTCCGGAATTTTGATCTGCCAGGGCGCGCACCAAATGACACCGAGATCACGCCCATTCAACCGGATTCGGGCAAGATCATGGACAGTGCCGAGGGAGAGAAGGAGAGGTGAGGCGTGAGACGTAAGACGTGAGACGTCTAAATCGAAAACTTTGCGGTACACTGCCGTTCCGGAATAGTACTTGATTCCCGGTTCGGAGCGTTTACTCCAATCCTCAAGTTTTTCGAATGCCACGGGCTTCTCCGGTCCACCCCACTTGGGATCGAACTGAACAGCCCAAGGCCCGGCTAGTTCCTTCACTGAATTAATCTCCTGATGATTCTGCTTTGGAGTGCGCTGGCTTGACAGCGCTTTGTCAAGCCGCGGCTCGACGCGGCGTTCCGCTTGTTGTGACACATCACGCCGCGCCTCGAAAAGCGGCGTCAAGCCGCCGCACTCCAAAGCGCCTTCGGCGCGAAAACACCACAAAGCAACTCTCCTGCGGGCCAAACTCCAATGGAATCGCTGTGCGGCCATCACCTGTCTTCTTGAATTCAGGCAGTTCCCGTATCTCGCCTGTCACCGGATCCCACCTTTCAGGCACGCCGTGGACCCTGAAAACAACTTCCGCGGCCTCTGCCCGTGGCAATTGATTGGCCACAAAATAAATATCCCGATCACCCGCGATCCGATGAATCCAGGTGAATACGGCGTTGGTCGCGACACCCCTGAACTCCACATCCGGGCGCACTCCGTTCGCCACCATGACCTCAGCCAGCCCCTTGCCCCACACGACCCCCGGCTTCCCGCCGCGAGGCTCCACCGCGCTCCCCCACAATTCCTTGGCCATCGCCTGCACCCGGATATCACATTCCGGATATCCGGCCAGACCGGGTGCGCGCACCGGCGGCAGACCGACAAGCGTGGCTCCGCCAGCAACCAGTTCGCGAAGTTTCGCAACCAGTTCAGGGGAAAGCGTTCGAATACGCTCGGGAATAGTCACCACCCGGTACTCCATACCCGATGGCAGGACAATGCGTCCCCCTTTCATGGTTGCCTGCAAAAGCACTTCAGCATTGCAAAAATCGTAATCATACCCGGCTGGCATCACCCCCATCTCCTTGAAGTAGTCGTAAGCCTCTGTGGGCGCATCCTCGCCGAGGAAAAAAAGAATATCCGCAACGAAGCGTCCTTGCTGAAGCATTCCCTGACACCGCGCCAGATAATCGATCCACTCCTTGCCGCCGCAATCCCACCAGGTCAGGTTTCGGGTAAAATGGGTTCCAAACGGTCCAAACGTGACGCCGGGTTTCCGGTCGCCTACAAACGGCTGGTGCACAAACGTGTGGAAGATGAAGCGATTGATCCCCAGAGCCATTTGAAAATCGGCTTCCGTCTTCATGGTGGCCGGGGTCTGCTGCCAGGCAGGATGATTTCCCCCGGCGGTGAACGCCTCGGCACCGACCATGCGCTTTCCATAGATATGCCCTGCGCTGGCGGCCTCCTTGCAATCGGGGACGCTGATCGGGTGCCGGGCATAAAACCGGTTTGTCGGATCGTCGTTGCTCACCCAGAACTCGCCCATCGGCACATCCACCCGCCCCTTGCATTGAAGCTTGTCGGCAAAGTGCGGCCCGCATCCCGGCGCCTCCGCATAAAAGGTCAGACCGCGCTGGGCGTGCCAGCGCTGAATGGTTCCGTAATGATGATCCGCCACCAGATCAGCCTGGGTACGCCTGACATCCCGCAGAAATCGCTCCGAAATTTCCGGGGTCGTCACGACACGCCCGGCCAAAACCGGAAAGTAGGGAGACGGGTCATAGCCGCGCCTGCTTCGAAATTCCTCGATAAATCCCACGCTCCACGTCTGGACCCCGGCTTCCCAGCTATCGCACAGGAGCCCCGAGAAATTTTCCTTTACCCGGGGCCACAGACGCGCCTCCCACTCCCGGAGATACTCTTCCTGGGCCCGGGCACTGAACTTGTCGCATTCCAAGCCGATGCTGCCGGGGCGTGCGGGATGATTACATCGCCCCGTGGCCGCGATTCCCAAATGTAACACCACCCATCGACCCGCTGGCACCGTCCAGTTCAACGTCCCATCCGCCCGCAGTCGGTCCGTCAGATCCAGAACGCTTTTCGGATCAAGACTTCCATCCCCATCCGGATCGGTCACCGACCCGGCGGCCGCCGTATTGAGGATTCCGAACCCGACCTTGTCCTGCCACCGGCTCACCATACGTTCGCCGTGAAGAACAACTTCGTTGAGTTTCACGCCCTTACCGGCGGCCAGCTTGAACCGGAACACCCGCCCGGTCGTGGCACCGAAACTCGTCGACATAGCCGGAGCCGCATCATGAACGCCCGGTTCGCGCAATCTTCTCAGATCGACCCCGGCCGGGAATTTCAGCCCATCCAGCGAGGCCTCCAACTTCCCGCTGACGTTTAACCGGCTACCACCCAGCGTAAGCGCGCGAATTGTTACCGGAGTGTCAAAACGAACCTCAACCATCCTGACACCATTGCCAGCAAGCGTTACTCCGGTTCCGTAGTCACCATCCGCCACGGCGGCATTCGTCACGCCATCGAGCAAAATTAGGGGTTTACTTGCCGGGGCACCCTCAGGCAAGGGATAAGCCAATACTCGCAAATCCCGGGCAAAGGGACGGCTTTTCAACTCCTCCAGGGTTTTCCGGGCCGAATCCTGTACCGGCTGGTTCTGGAAGGGCCCGAATCCCGAGGGTAATGCAGCCGGTTGAGAGGAGAACGAAGCAGGCCCCTCGACCACACTCTCACTCCAGACCAGACGCTGCATGCCGTTGGAAGAAGCCACCCACGGCGCACCGCACTCGCTCCATCCCGGACAGATCGCCATGCCGAATTCCAGGCCGAGCCGCTTGCTTTCCGATGCGGCATGGCCCACAAGGTCCAGCCATTCGGGGCTCATCCAAGGCACACTCTTGAGCCCCTCAATCTTGACCCCAAGATCCCCGTCGAACATCTGGCAGCCACCCAGGCCAATTCTTTTCATGGCCTCCAAGTCGGCAGTGATCCCCTCCTTGGTCACATAGCCATTCACCCAATGCCACCACACCATCGGTCGAGCCTCACGGGGTGGATTGCGCCACAGCTGCTCCAAGGCATCCACTGCCACGGCCGGAAAACCCACGACGGCCACCATGAAACTCACCGCAAGAACTCGTAACTTCATGTAATTCAACACCCCTCCGGCCAGAACGATGTCTTAATCACAATGGCTTGGAAAGCAAATTGAGCAACGTCAGCCCGGCGCGAGGATCGTGGGCAATCGCCTCGGTTATGGCGAGATCGCAAACGACAAGCCATCCCCAGTCCCTGTGCACGGAGAACACGGGGAAACCACCCTGGGTTAAGGCAATCTCGGGAGTCCAGCCACTAAAATGCGGACTGACATACCGCCCTATCAGTTTCACGCCTGCCCCCACGGTTCCAGGATCGAGCCGGTGACGTGCGGTACAGGCATAGGCCTCCCCCGCTGTCGGATCCATCCCCCACCATTTCCAATCCATGGCATCCAGGCCGGCGAATAGCGGATTCCCCGAACCCCACTCCAGCATCTCCACAAACTCCCCTTTGACAGCAACCGTTGCAGGCACAGGTTTCAGCTTGGGGTCTTTCGGGGGTATTACCGGCTTCAGGATATCAGGACAGAAACGGGCGGCCTTTGCGCCTTGCTGAAGCAACAGGATGCGCCCACCCGGCTTGAGCGCCTGGCGCGCCTTCTGGTCATTCACGCCGGCAACGGGACCCAGCAATACCGCATCAGCCTGAACAGCCCCGGCAAGGGGAATCAGTTTTGCCCCCATGGCACGCAGACGCTCAACAACCGTCGCATCACACGCAGCGTGCGCAATCACGAGCGAGGCACCAACCGTGACGGCTCCAAAAGCGGGACTCGCCAACCGCATGCCATAGTGATTGGTTGAGATGGCTGTTTCACCGGTACTCAGGACCAATTGCAACGTCACGGAGCTCATTCCCTTTGTTACAGAGGGCGCACGCAGGACAATCGGCCAGTCACGCACGTGAAAATAGGCGACATCACCAAGAGGAAGAGACTCCTCGCTCATGCACGAGCCCCGCTCATCCAACCAGCGAAGGCGCGCTTTGAGGCCCCGCAAGTCTCGGCATTGCTCGTCATCATTGACAACAAAGAGTCGCGTTGGCAACTTGGCTCCGGAAAATAACACACGTTGCGGAGTCTCGACAGCCACCAGCACCGGTGCCAATCCAAGTCTGGCCGCCTCCCATACCGGCAGGGGTTTCCATTCCGCGGGTGGGCGTGAAATCACATGCTGGATCCACGTGCTGTTGCAGAAAAGAGCGACACCGGCTGTCGGCAATTCCCGCCGACATATCCTGAGCATTTCCGCCTTGCGCTTGGTTTCCTCAAAGGCATGCTCCGCGAAACGTCCTGGATCCAGCTCACCCTGTTCGCCGACCCAGGCCTTGCCGGTATGCCGTGAAATATAGACCGGATTCTGGCCGCCGGTATCGGTGTCATGGTACGGCACAGCGCATTCCAGATTCAGAAAGGGTTTGCCTGCCTTATCCGGAAGCCCGCCCTGCGGTCGCCGATAGTCATTCATGAAGGAGGAGGCCTGATACCACCCCCAGTAGGAATGGAGAGATTCCAAATCCGCGTTCCGGGCCACATCCCTGTCGCCTGACGTCTGGAACACCGGAATCCCGGGATGCATGGCCCGGTTTGCCCGGACAATGTCCCCGAAAATCGCGATCTTTTCGGGGTTCTCGTGATCACCCTGCAAGCCCTCATTGGAGATGCAATAGAACAGGATGCTGGGATGATTCCGGTTCTGGCGAACCGTCTCGAGATGTTCGGCTTTCCAATGGGCCAGAATGGCAGGCGGCGGCGGGGGCTCCTTGCTCATCAGCGCCCAGGGACGAACCCCCTCGGAGCAAACCCCGATCCCGATTTCATCGGCCTGGGACAGCCATAGGGAATTCCAGGGGTTACAGTGTGACCGGGTAACCGGCGTGTTGCCCTCGCGCATCAGTTCGAGGAAATGCCTTGCCACGCCCGCATCGTTGGGCCGATACCCGTACGGCGGCATGTCGGCACCCCTCACCCAATAGGGCTTGCCGTTCAAGTAGACCTGGGGCCCTCTCATCTCCACGGTACGATATCCCACCTTGTGCGACCAACGGTCAATCACCTGGGCTCCATTCTCAGATCGCCATTCAACGTCCAGGACATAAAGATGGGGAGAGGCAGGACTCCAGAGTTTCGGGAAAAGTCCCTTTTGGATATCCACGGCCGTTTCATTTGCATTGGGCGGAACCTTCATCACGGGCAAGGTCCGCTCCAGGAAAATCTCTCCCGACACCGCATCGCTAAGCTGATACCGGAGTGACCCCCGACAGATTCGGCTTTCCGTGTTGCGGATTGTCATTTCCAGCCGATGCCCCGACAGTGAAGGATTGAAGAAGGCGTCCTCGACCCAGCCGCCGCTCCGTCCGGTTTTCAGCGTTACGGGTTGCCAGATCCCCATGTTTCGAGTCGTTTTGGAACGGCCAAAATCACCGAACATCCCCCGGTTTAACGACGTGAACATGTCACGCTTGATCGTCATCGTGACGGCTACCCCGACGGCCTCGTCATCATCACGCGAAGCCACCCCCCGTTGCACAAAAACGAGCAGATTATTGGTCGCACCCCACTTCAGGAAGGGCGTCAACCGGCACTCAAAAGCGCCGAACATGCCTGTATGCCCGCCCGCGTAACGCCCGTTGCAATACACGCGACTGACCATGGCAACCCCCTCGAAGCAAGCCCGCACCTCGGCGTCTGGATCCGATACGGCCGGCAGCACCACTTGTTTCCGATACCACCCGGACTCGGTCTTTTCGGCATCGAAACCCAGGGCGTTGAGACGCTGCTCCTCCTGGCGTTCGAATTCCTGCGAGATGGTAATCCACCACCGGATGCGATTGAGAAATTGGGGGACCTGAAGCGTATGCCAGACTTTACCCTGAACCTCGCGATCGACCCTGGCAGCCGCCCCGTCAATCTCGGCGGGTGATTCGCCGCCTGCGCTCAATTCATCGGTCGCTGCCGCAAAACTCC
>CAJBSZ010000454.1 GCA_903958395.1 uncultured bacterium
CAAAACTGTTGCCGAGCTTTGCGCGGCCCTGAAGCGTCCCCGCAAGGTCATGATGCTGGTGAAGGCCGGCAAGGCGGTGGATGAGTGCATTGAACAGCTTTTGCCGTTCCTTGAGGCAGGAGACATCATTATTGACGGCGGTAATAGTCATTACCCGGATACGATCCGCCGGACAAAGACTGTCGAGTCGAAGGGGTTGTTATTCATCGGCACCGGGGTTTCCGGAGGCGAAGAGGGCGCGCTCAAGGGGCCGTCGATAATGCCCGGCGGGTCACCTGCTGCGTGGCCCCATGTGAAGCCGATTTTTCAGGCTGTTTCCGCCAAGGTGGAGGGCGGCGTGCCCTGCTGCGACTGGGTGGGGTCTGATGGGGCCGGCCACTTTGTCAAAATGGTTCATAATGGAATCGAGTACGGCGACATGCAGATGATTTGCGAGGCGTACTCCCTGCTCAAAGGAGTGCTTGGGCTATCGAATGAGGAGCTCCACAAGGTCTTTACGCAGTGGAATGAAGGTGACTTGGATTCCTACCTCATCCAGATCACGCGCGATATCCTCGCGGAAAAGGATCCGGAGACCGGGAAGCATGTGGTCGATATCATTCTGGATACGGCTGGGCAGAAGGGGACGGGTAAGTGGACCAGTGTGGCCGCGTTGGATTATGGTGTGGCGGCGCCGACGGTCTCAGAGGCTGTGTTTGCCCGGTGTATGTCCGCGATGAAGGACGAACGCGTTGCCGCGGCCAAGGTGCTGTCCGGGCCGAAAGCTAAATTCAAAGGAGACCAGGCAGCCTTCATTGAGGATGTACGCCAGGCGCTGTATGCGTCGAAGATCTGTTCGTATGCCCAGGGTTTCCAGCTGATGCGTGCGGCGGCGGCGGAGCAGAACTGGACGCTCGATTACGGATCCATCGCTCTGATGTGGCGTGGTGGGTGCATCATCCGCGCCCGGTTCCTTGGCGACATTAAGGCCGCCTTTGACCGGAATCCGAAACTGGCCAATCTGCTGTTGGATAAATACTTCAGGAAGGCGATCCGCCAGAGCCAGAAGGCGTGGCGGCGTGCTGTGGCCCGCGCCGTGAAACACGGGATTCCGATTCCCGCTTTCATGTCTGCGCTGGCCTATTATGACGGGTATCGCGCCGAAACGCTTCCCGCCAATCTGCTTCAAGCACAGCGGGATTATTTTGGCGCTCATACCTACGAGAGGATTGACAAGCCACGCGGTCAGTTCTTCCACACGGACTGGTGCAAGCTGGGAGGCTCAACCACGTCGTCGACCTACGTTGTGTAAAAACGATGACCGCTGTGATCAAACAGGCCGGGGAGAAATTGGATATCCAGCCTCCTGAATTGGAGCGACTGGTGCTGCAGGCGCTGGAGGCATTTGGCGGGGTCAAGCTTCGCCGGGTGCTTCTTTTGCCCCCGGATCACACCCGGCTCAATTCCATGGCTGGGCCGATCACCGCAATCGCCTACCGGTTGCTTTCAGGATGGGGGGCGAAAACGGATATTATGCCCGCGCTGGGAACGCATGCCCCGATGGGGGAGGCGGAGCTCAGGCTAATGTTCGGTGACAGCATCCCCCTGGATTGCTTTCTGCCGCATGATTGGCGCAAAGATGTGGTTTCTCGAGGTGTTATTCCTGGAGACAAACTCCGGGAGTGGTCTGATGGAAGAGTAGACTACGATGTCAATATTGAGGTCAACAAGCGGTTGTTTACGGGGTATGATCTCATTCTTTCCATCGGGCAGGTAGTTCCTCATGAAGTGGTCGGGATGGCCAACTACACGAAGAATGTGTTGGTTGGGGTAGGGGGAGCTGAAACCATCAATAAGTCCCATTTTCTAGGGGCCGTTTGCAATATGGAGAAGGCGCTTGGTCATGCCGATACGCCGGTGCGCCGTCTGTTTAACTATGGCGCCTCAACCTTCCTGAGCGGGCTTCCGATTCAGTATATCCTCACGGTGATGGAACGGGATCATGCGGCCGGCCGGATGAAGATGCGCGGGTTTTATGCCGGGGGCGGAGACGAGTCTTTTCAGGAGGCCTGCCAGCTTTGCCGCAGGGTTAATATCACCCTTCTGGATGAACCCCTGAAAAAAGTGGTGGTTTGGCTGGATCCGGATGAATTTCGCTCCACATGGCTGGGCAACAAGGCCATTTACAGGACTCGTATGGCCATTGCCGATGCCGGGGAACTCATCGTTTTGGCCCCGGGCCTCAAGGAATTCGGCGAGGACAAGGAAATTGACCGGCTGATCCGCCGTTACGGATACAAAGGAACGCCGAATACCCTGGATTGCGTTCGTGAATACGCCGAGCTTCGAAACAATCTCTCTGCTGCGGCTCATCTCATTCACGGATCCAGCGAGGGTAGGTTCTCCATCACTTACTGTCCTGGCCATCTTACGCGTACGGAAATAGAGTCCGTTGGATACCGATATGACGATTTTGAGGCGATGACAGCTCGCTATCGCCCCGACACGCTGCGGGAAGGCGTCAATACGGTCGGCGGCGAAACGCTATTCTTTATCAGTAATCCCGCTCTTGGTTTATGGGCAGGGTGCGATAAGTTCAAGGGAGAGTAATGCCATGACGGAGCAGCAATGGAAGCAGCTATTAGATGTTGTTGAGGGCAGATCCCTTAACCGGATTCCCGTGGGGTTTATTGTCGACAGCCCTTGGTTGCCTGCGTGGGCCGGGGGGAGCATCCTTGATTACTACGGGTCGGATGAATTCTGGCTGGAGACGAATTTAAAGGCGATTCGTGCGTTTCCTGAGGTCTTGTTCTTGCCCGGATTCTGGTCTGAATATGGAATGTGTACCGAACCTTCTGCATTTGGCGCGAAATGTGTGTGGCATGCCAACGACCTTCCGTTTGCGGAGAAAGTCATTGAGACCCCGGAGCAAATGGCGGCATTGAAAAAACCCGATGTGCGGACGGATGGTCTGCTCCCCATGATGCTGGGGAGGCTGGAGCGGCTTCGCCCGCGCATTGAAGCCGAGGGACATGCCGTGCGTTTCGCCGTGGCGCGCGGGCCTTTGAACATTGCCTCGTTTCTTATGGGTACTACGGAGTTCCTGATGGCGTTATCCGATACCCCCGACAAGGTTCATGCCATGCTGGATACCATTACCGATTTCCTGTGTGACTGGATTCGGCTGCAGAAGGAGCGGATCCCAAGCATCGAGGGGGTTTTCCTTCTGGACGACATTGCGGGATTTCTAGGGGAGGATGATTTTGTGGCCTTCGCCAAGCCTTGTTTGAAGCGGTCGTTCGGTGCCATTGACTCCAAGGTGCGGTTCTTCCACAACGATGCAGGAGGGCTGGTTTGTGCACCGCATCTGGCGGATATCGGAGTCAATCTGTTTAATTTCAGCTTTTCACATGAGATAACGATGATGCAAAAGCTGGTTGGCGACAAGGTTGCGTTACTGGGCAACCTCCCCCCCCGAGATGTTTTGGCGTTGGGCTCTCCCGATGTGGTTCGGGCTGCGACAAGAGCCATGTTGGCTTCCGTGGCAGATCAGCGTCGCCTGCTTGCCTCTGTCGGAGGCGGAATGTCGCCTGGTACGCCAACGGCCAATATTGAGGCTTTTCTGGAGACTGTCAGGTAATTACGAGGAGGACATGACATGCGCGATATTTTCATTGGTGAAAACTTTTTACTGGATACGGTTCAGGCGCGGGAACTGTACCACCAGTATGCAGCGGATCTTCCGATCATTGATTATCATTGTCACCTTCCTCCTGCCGAAATTGCCGGAGACAAGCGGTGGGAGAACATCACTCAGGTTTGGTTGTATGGCGATCACTACAAGTGGCGGCAGATGCGTACGGCCGGGATTGCGGAGCGATATTGCACCGGCAACGCTTCCGATCGGGAGAAATTCGACAAGTATGCCGAACTTATGCCGCAGGCCCTGCGGAATCCCCTGTATCACTGGTCGCACATGGAGCTGAAGAATGTTTTTGGCATTGCCGACCGCCTGTTGTCGCCCGACACGGCCGAATCTATCTGGGAAGAATCGCTTAAGGTCATCGCCTCGCCGGAGTTTTCCGCCCGGGGGTTGATGAAGAAGGCGAAGGTTGAGGTGGTCTGTACCACCGATGACCCCGTGGATTCCCTGGAGCACCACCAGGCCATTGCTAGGGAGCCATTTCCCGTTCAGGTGCGTCCCACGTGGCGTCCAGACAAATGCTGGGCTGTGGCCAATCCAGCGGTCTTCAATGGGTGGACCGACCGGCTTGCCGGAGCCGTTGACGCGGATATTGGAAATCTAGACGAATTTCTGACTGCGCTTCGGAAGCGACACGATGTCTTCCATGCCCAGGGGTGCAGGTTGTCTGACCGGGGCATTGCCTTCATTCCTGCCGAAGAGTGCACGGTGGCGGGTGCCGGGATAATTTTTTCGAAAGTTCGCGCCGGAAAAACGGTTTCAGCGGAGGAGGCCCTGGCGTTCCAGGCATTCATGCTTCATGAACTGGCGGTGATGGATGCTGAAAAGGGGTGGACGATGCAGGTGCATTACGGGGTTCTGCGCAGCAACAATACTCGCCAGTTCGCTATGTTGGGCCCTGATACCGGCTTTGATTCGATTGGCGACTGGCCGACGGGCGAAGGGATGGTCAGGCATTTCGACCGGCTTGACCGAATCGGGAAACTACCCAAGACGATCCTCTACAACATTAATCCCCGCGACAATGAACTGATCGCCACCATGATCGGGAATTTTCAGGATGGCGAGACGCCCGGTAAGATGCAGTTCGGTAGCGCCTGGTGGTTTCTGGATCAGCTTGACGGGATGACCCGGCAGATCGAGGCGCTCTCCCAACTCGGGTTGTTGAGCCGGTTTGTTGGCATGCTGACCGACAGTCGATCATTCCTGTCGTATGCGCGACATGAGTATTTCAGGCGCCTGCTGTGTAACATTCTGGGGGAGGATATGGTGCGCGGACGTATTCCGAACGACATGGTGCTGGTGGGTAAAACAGTGGCGGACATCTGTTATCACAATGCCCGTGGATATTTTGGTTTTTTCGATCAACAGCGGTAAGACCGCGGAAGGAAGGCATTATGGGACGGCTTGACGGGAAAGTGGCGGTTGTGACGGGGGCGGCAGGTGTGCTGTGTTCGGTGATGACAGAATCATTGCTGAGGGACGGCGCCAAGGTGGTCTTGGCTGATCTGAATGAGGATCACGCCAAAGTCTTGCAAAAGACGCTGGCCGGGCAAGGGCTTGGAGAAACCCTGGCCTTAGGGGTCAATGTGTTGGAGCGCGGCTCTCTCGAGGTCGCCCGGGACGCGACTCTGGCAAAGTGGGGGCGGATCGACATCCTGGTTAACGGGGCCGGAGGAAATCATCCAAAGGGTACCTGTCCTGCCGAACAGTTTGTAGAGGGAACGAAGTTGGAGGATTCATTTTTCGGTCTCGATTTGGCGGGGTTTGAATTTGTCAACAAACTCAATTTTATTGGGAGCCTGTTGCCGGCTCAGGTATTTTGTCAGGCGATGTTGAAAACGGGGGGAAGCGTCATCAATATATCCTCGATGTCCGCGACGCAGCCGTTGACCAAGGTGGCGGCCTATTCCGCAGCGAAGGCGGCGATCGATAATTTTACCCGTTGGTTGGCCGTGCACCTGGCTCCCGCCAACATCCGGGTCAATGCCATTGCCCCGGGGTTTTTCATCACCCAGCAGAATCGGTTTCTGATGTTGGAGCAGGATGGCAAGACGCTGACGGCGCGCGGGCAGAAGGTGATCAATAAGACGCCGATGCACCGGTTTGGGGATCCGAAAGATTTGTGCGGCGCCTTGACGTATTTGGTTTCGGATGAAGCTTCGTTTGTTACCGGCGTGGTCATTCCCGTGGACGGTGGTTTCTTGGCGTATTCAGGCGTTTAGAAAGAGAGGATTTTTATGTTCAAGGGAAATTACCGGTGGGTTGTTTGCACGCTGCTTTTCTTCGCCACGACGGTCAATTACATTGACCGGCAGATACTTTCCCTGATCAAGGAGTTTCTGGATGTCCAGTTTGGATGGAGCAAGGCCGACTTTGGGCTTGTTAATTCCATGTTCCAGGCCGCCTATGGACTGGGCTTATTGTTCTTTGGCTGGTTTGTGGACCGGTTCGGGGTCAAGGTAGGGTACGCCGTCTCGATGGTGGGGTGGAGTCTGGCGGCGATGGCGCATGCCATCGTGGCAATTATGCCCGGTCATGCCAGTGTGCAGATCGGTGGGCGTGTGTTCGGGGCAGCCGCGTTGGCCGTGGCGGCGTTTGGACTGTGTCGGGTTCTGCTCGGGCTTGCTGAGGCCGGGAATTTTCCTGCCGCTGTTAAAAGCACGGCGCAGTGGTTCCCTAAGAGGGAACGTGCCTTTGCGACCAGTCTGTTTAATTCAGGAACTAATGTCGGCGCCTTACTGGCGCCGGCGCTGGTTCCGCTTCTGGCGATCAAGTTTGGGTGGGGGATGCCCTTCATCGTGGCGGGTGTGATTGGTTTCGTCTGGCTCGGATTTTGGATCAGGATGTACGATGCTCCCGAAAAGCATACGGGGGTGGATGCAAAAGAATTGGAGCACATCCTCAGTGACCGCGAGGAGAGTGACCGGGTGGAAAAGATCCCTTGGAAAGCTCTTTTGGGCTACCGTCAGGTGTGGTCTTTCATTGTCGCAAAATTCCTAACCGATCCCGTTTGGTGGTTTTTTCTCATTTGGCTTCCGGACTATTTCAAGACAACCCGCAATCTTGACATCAAGCATAGCTGGCCGTTGCTCGTCACCATTTACGGGATCATCACCGTGCTCAGTATCTTTGGCGGATGGATCACCGGGCATCTAGCCAAATCCGGGTGGAGCGTGACTCGTGCCCGTAAGACGGGAATGTTCCTGTTTGCGCTGTGTGTGTTGCCGATTTTCTTCGTGACGAAGATTGGTGACTGGCCTGCGGTAATGCTGATCGGGTTAGCGGGCGCCGCGCATCAAGCCTGGTCGGCCAATCTTTTCACCTCAGTATCTGATATGTTTCCCAAACGGGCTATTGCCTCGATTGTCGGACTGGGAGGGATGGCGGGTTCGCTGGGTGGCATGTTTTTTCCTATCCTGACAGGTAAGATGCTTGACCACTACAGGTTAGCAGGTAGCGAAACAGCTGGTTATGCCATTCTCTTCAGCATTTGTGCGTTTGCCTATCTGGTTGCTTTCGCCGTTAATCATCTCCTTGCGCCCCGGTTTGAGCCGGTGAAGATTCGGTAAAAGGAAGGTCGCATTTTCACTGTACATCACCCCGTCGCATGTTATGTTCCGAGTTTGAAGGCTTGGTAGGAGGACGACGGCATGAGGCATGAGGCATTGACGCGGTGGACGGCGGAAAATTCCGCCGAATTGTACGGGATCCGGAACTGGGGGCAGGGTTATTTTGACATCTCGCCCGGCGGTGAGGTCATGGTTCGCCCGAACGGTCCGAAAAGTCCCACGGAAGTCAGTCTTATGCACCTGATTGACGAGTGCCATGGCCGGGGTCTGAACATGCCCGTTCTGATCCGTTTTTCAAACATTCTGGCTTCGCGTATCAAGGAGATCAATGAGAGTTTCCGGTGGGCGATATTTGATGCCGCCTACCAGGGACAATACCGTGGTGTTTTCCCCATCAAGGTGAATCAGCAGGATGCGGTGGTGGGCGACATTACGGAATACGGGCGCGAATATCATCACGGCATTGAGGCCGGCAGCAAGGCCGAGCTCATTGCGGCGCTCGCCCTCATGAAGGATCCCGAAGCCTTTGTGATCTGCAATGGCTACAAGGACGAGGAATTCATCGACATGGCCCTTCAGGCTTTGAAGATGGGGACCCGCACGGTGCTCGTTATTGAAATGCCCAGTGAGCTGGAGCTTGTTTTATCACGGGCGGAACGGCTGGATATCCGGCCCGTGCTGGGGGTGCGTGCTAAGTTATCGAGCCGGGCGGGCGGGCATTGGGATTCGTCGGGTGGGGATCGCAGCAAGTTCGGCCTCGATGCCAGTCAGATCATTGAGCTGGTGGATCAGTTGCGTCAACGCGAGAGACTGGACTGTTTGCAGATGTTGCACTACCACCTGGGGAGTCAGGTTTCTGACATTCGCAGGGTGCGTACCGCGTTGCGGGAAGCCTGCCGCTTCTATGTCGAACTCGTTCGCGAGGGAGCCGGAATGGGAATCCTGAACATGGGCGGGGGGTTGGCGGTGGACTACGATGGCTCCCACACCAATTTCGCCAGTAGCACCAACTACTCCACCGCTGAGTATGCCTCCACGGTGGTTGAGACGATCATGAACACCCTCGACGAGTGCGGGGTGCCGCATCCCACGCTCATTACCGAGTCCGGGCGCGCCACGGTGGCGCATCACTCGGTTCTGATTTTCAATATTCTGGATGTGCGTCGTTTCGAACCGCTCAGCATTCCTGAAAAGTTGGACGCAAACGCCCACGAGATGCTGCAGAACCTGATGGAAGTCTGCCATTCCCTCTCCCCCAGGAACATGCAGGAGGCTTATCATGACGCCGTGTTCTACCGCGATGAACTGCGCACCCTGTTTCTTCATGGAACGATCTCGCTTCGGGAACGGGCCCTGGCGGAAACGATTTTCTGGCATATTGTCTGCCAGATGTCCGAGATGACGCGGGGCCGCAAGTATATCCCCGACGAACTCGAGGGTCTGGACTCCGCGATTGCCGATGTATATTACGGCAACTTCAGCGTATTCCAGTCCATCCCGGATTTCTGGGCCGTTGACCAGTTGTTTCCGATTATGCCGATCCACCGGCTCAGCCAGCGCCCGACCCGAAAAGGGGTTCTGGCGGACATCACCTGTGATTCAGATGGGAAGATCGACAAGTTCATTGACCTGCACGATATCAAGCATGTTCTGCCGCTCCATGAATGGGATGGGCGCGAGTACTACATGGGCATATTCCTGACTGGTGCGTATCAGGAAACCATCGGGGATATGCACAACCTGCTGGGGAACACGAACGTATTGCATGTGCGGATTGACGACAAGGGGCGCATCGAGTCGGCCAAGCAGATTACGGGGGACCGGGTGGATGAAATCCTGAAGTACATGGAGTACGACCCGGAAAGCATGGTGGCGACGATCAAGTCGCGCGCCGACAAGGCGTACAAACACGGTTTCATCACCGCCAAGGAAAAGAATGCGTTTCTAAAGGCCTACAAAGCCGGTATTCGCGGTTACACCTATTTTGAGCAGTGATTTCCTTTATCGACCAAGTTGGGATGGAAGCACTCAGGCGTCGGCTCCGTCTTGACCCTCAGGTGATTCGACGGTTACGCGCCGTTTTTCTCCGTTCCTTTTGCGGTCAGGACGCCGCCCTAGGCGAGGTGCCGGAAGCGACGCGATCCGAAGTGAGCACGGCGGTGAGATTCCATGAACTGGAGCGGATTGAAACCCTCCATTCGGTTTTGGATGGAGCCAGCAAGGTGTTGTTCAAAACCCGGGATGGCTGCCGCATCGAAAGCGTTCTGCTGCGCATTAAGACCGGGCGATCCTCAGTATGCGTGTCATCACAGACCGGGTGCGTTGCGGGATGCCTGTTCTGCGCAACCGGAAGACTGAAGAATGTTCGCAACCTCACCCCGCCCGAAATTCTGGATCAGGTTGTCCAGACGGGGGAAATGCTTCAAGCGGAGGGACGCCGTCTCCGGAATGTGGTTTTTATGGGAATGGGCGAGCCCTTTCACAACAGGGAGAATCTATTCTCGGCGCTGGAGCAGTTGAGTAGCCCGGGCGGATTTCATCTTTCGGGACGGCATCTTCTGGTTTCCACGGTGGGAGTTCCGGAGGGCATTCGCCGACTGTCCTCGTGCTTTCCCTCGGTGGGGCTTGCCGTGAGTCTGCACAGCGTGCGGCAGGATGTCCGTGATGAGTTGATGCCGTATTGCCGTCAGTGGCCGCTTCCGGAACTGCGCGCGGCAATCCTGGAGCGGAACACGGTTTATAATCAGCCGGTGATGATCGAGATTCTGATGCTGGAGGGCTTGACGGATACGGATGCCGATTGTGCGGGGTTGAAAGAATGGCTTGCAGGCTTGCAGGTGCATGTGAACCTGATTCCCTATAATCCAGTGCCCGGCACCGTGCCGGTTGTTGCGGGACAGGTCCTGCTCGGATCCCGGGAGCAGCGGGTAGGGGAATTCCTGGCGGAACTCAAGAAAGCCGGTTTCAAGGCAACGCGACGCCATTCGCTGGGTGCCGATATCCAGGCCGCCTGCGGGCAGCTTGCCCGGTAACACCCGTCGGTTTTCATTCGAAGCGTGAAGAGGGGTGATTTGAATTTGATCTTGCCTCTTCAGCCCGTTAAAGTGGCGGCACTTTTTATGAGCTCACAACAGTCAAAGAGTATCACGGTCTCGCCTTGCACGCGACTGCATGGCGTTTTGTCGGTTCCGGGCGACAAGAGTATTTCGCACCGGATTGCCATGCTGGCCTCCTTGGCTTCAGGCACGTCAACGGTTCGGGGATTTCTCCGGAGTGAGGACTGCGTTACGATTCTTGAGGCCATGATCCGGCTGGGCGCTCGCGCCGAATTCACGGGGGGAGTACTTCGGATCACGGGAACCGGGGGCCCGTTTCAATGCCCTGCTGGCGTATTGGATATGGGAAATTCAGGGACCGGTATCCGGTTGCTGGCCGGATTGCTGGCCGGACAGGCTTTCACCACCGAGATGACGGGGGATGCCTCCCTGCGTTCGCGTCCCATGCGCCGCGTTTCCGAACCGCTGGTTCGGATGGGGGCCGCCGTTGAACTGTTGGGGAATAACGGGTGCGCGCCGATCCGGATCACGGGCGGAACCTTGCGCGGAATTGACTATGCCCCGCCGGTCGCCTCGGCCCAGGTGAAATCCTGCGTGCTGTTTGCCGGCTTGTTTGCAGAGGGGCGTACCACGGTCGTGGAGGCCAGTCCCACGCGTGACCATACGGAGCGACTGCTGACGGCGATGGGCGTTCCGGTCAGGGTGGATGGAAATCGGGTTTCCCTGCAGGGCTATGGCGCTGCAGGACCGAAAATCCAGGCCCGCGCCTGGAATGTGCCCGGTGATATTTCCTCAGCCGCGTTCTGGATCACTGCCGCCGCCTGCCGTGAGGGAGGGTCGGTTGAGTTGCCCGGTGTGGGGTGGAATCCCCGCCGGAACGCCCTGGTATCGGTTTTGCGGCGCATGGGGGCTTCCATTCATTTTGAAGCAAGCACCGATGCCACAGCCTGCGAGGAGATGGGGACGATTCGTGTCGAGGGGCGGCGGCTTCGGGGAACCGAGGTCTGCGGGGCCGAGATTCCCGACTTGATTGATGAACTACCGCTGGTCGCCGTGGCGGGTGCGCTCGCAGAGGGGCGTACGGTTATCCGGGATGCTGCTGAGCTACGGGTGAAGGAGTCCGACCGGATTCGAAGCGTAGTGGACAATCTTACCCGGATGGGGGTCAGGGTGGAAGAGCAACCCGACGGGATGGTTATTGAGGGTCCGGCAACGGTGCGGGGAGGCGTGACGATTGACAGCTACGGCGATCATCGGCTCCCGATGGCAATGGCCATTCTTGCCTTGTCCGCTGATGCGCCGGTGCGACTGGATGATATCGCCTGTGTGAACAAATCCTATCCGGAATTTTGGGATGATCTGCGAAAGGTTGGCGGCCATGCCGAGTAAAGTGATTGCAATTGACGGGCCATCGGCCTCTGGGAAATCAACGGTCGCGCGAAAAGTAGCGGCGGGGCTTGGGTATCAGTATGTGGATTCCGGCGCCCTGTACCGGGGGATTGCCTGGAAGGCGGCCGGGATGGGATGCGATCCCGCGAAGTCAGCGGATGTGGTGGCGGCCATGGAGCGCATGCAGGTTGATTTCTTTGTCGAGGCGGGCGCGGTGCGGTACCGGATTGACGGGGTTGAACCCCGGGCCGAGATTCGAACTGAGCGCGTGAGCGAACAGGTCAGTTGGGTGGCGGCGATTCCTGAAGTGCGGGCGCAGGTTACAAAATGGCTTCGGGACATGGCCGGGTTTGGAAATCTGGTGATGGAAGGGCGCGACATTGGAACGGTGGTGTTTCCCGATGCAGACGCCAAATTTTATCTCGACGCGAGTCCTGAGGAGCGCGCTCGGCGGCGTCATGCGGAACTTAAGCCAGCCGGGGAAAATGCTGATGTCGGCCGGGTTATGGATTCCCTGAAAACACGCGATCAACGTGATTCTGGAAGAAAAACCGCTCCTCTTAAGCTTTCGCCCGATGCCCGGGTGGTCGATACAACCGGCCTTTCCATTGACCAGGTTGTGGAGCAGATTCTGGGCTTACTTCACCAAACCTTAAACGGGGAGTGGCGCGATGCCGATGACCATTGATTCCCTGGGTGTGGCGAAGTTTCCCTCGCCGTTACGCTGGGCGGTGAACGGGGCGACCCGGATTCCGTACCGGATTGCGCGCGAGATTGGGGCGGCTCCGGGTGATGATATTGACTTTGAAATCGCCGGATCCAGGAAGGATTTGTTCTTCAATCCCGCCCGGGTTCGGGCGGCGATGGTAACCTGCGGCGGGTTATGTCCCGGCCTCAACAACGTTATCCGGTCGCTTTACTATGAGCTGACCCATGCGTACGGCGTGCCTGAGGTTTACGGGTTTCAATACGGCTATCAGGGTCTGGATCCAGCGCGAGGCGGCGAGCCGATCCGGTTGACCGACGAGTTTGTGGATCCCATTCACAAGCGTGGCGGAACGGTGATAGGCACCTCGCGCGGACCGGTGGATTCTGTGGTGGCGGTGGATAATCTTGTGTGGCGCGGCATCAATATTCTTTTTTGTGTGGGTGGCGATGGCACCCAGCGCGGCGCCCTCGCGTTGCACCAGGAGGCGGAACGACGGGGCTATCCGCTGGCGGTGGTGGGGATTCCCAAGACCATCGACAACGATGTCGGATTCGTGGCCCGGACCTTCGGCTATTCCACGGCGGTGGAGGCGGCGCGTGACATCATTGACAGCGCCCACATGGAGGCCCGGAGCGTTGAGAACGGGATTAGCCTGGTGAAGGTGATGGGGCGGCATGCCGGGTACATTGCGGCCGGGGCCACGATCGCGAGCCAGGATGTGAACTTTACACTGGTTCCCGAGGTGCCCTTTGTGTTGGACGGGGAAGGCGGCTTGCTGGACGCCCTCACCCGGCGCATTCGTAAGCGCTCCCATGCGGTGATTGTGGTGGCCGAAGGGGCCGGGCAGGATCTGCTGGACCGGTCGGCCGGAGAGACCGACGCCTCGGGCAATATCAAACTCCTGGATATTGGCCCGTTCCTGCGCCAGCGGATTGAGTCGCATTTCAAGAGGGTCGGGATTCCGGTGGCGGTGCGGTATTTTGATCCCAGCTATGTGATCCGGAGCCGCCCGGCGAATTGTGAGGATGCGATCCTCTGCGATCTCTATGCCCGGAACGCCGTGCATGCCGCCATGGCAGGCAAGACAGGGTTGGTGATCGGGCATCTCCATGAAACCTTCATTCATGTTCCCGTTGAGGCCCTTGTTGCCGAAAAGAAAAGGCTCAATCCCGAAGGCGGTTGGTGGCATGCTGTATTGGCGGCAACCGGTCAGCCGGAGCAATTTGGTCCCCCAGCGGCATCAGGAAAACCCTGACCTAAAATCAGGATATTTCTGATTGCGGGAATTCCTGTTCAGGATGATGATGTGACTCGTCAGCGGTTGAGGTGGTGATAGTCATTTATGATGTCACATCCCCCTGTGGCAGATCGCTCATAGCTGTTCCTCCGCAAGTTATGGCACGAGCGTCCCCCCCACCACCTCCCCGCTGATTTTTTTTGTCACCAGCCCCCTCCGTTGATACAGTGAGGGACATGGCTCTTCTCTCTTTTTTCTTCCGATTCGTTTTCATTGTATTGACCGCCGTTGGGTTGGTCGCTACAGGGGCGGAACCGGGCAGTCTTCTGGATGATTATGCGGTGCAACGCTGGCAAATGGAAGACGGGCTGCCCGAGGATTCGGTGAGGGGGCTTTTGTTTTCATCGGATGGTTATCTCTGGTGCCTTACCGACAAGGCGGTGTCGCGGTTTGATGGCCTGCGGTTCGACACGTTTGACGAATCCCGTCGTGAGTCAGCCGGGTCTGGTCTGATGGAAAATAAGAGGGGAGAAATATGGGCATACGGCGCCATGGGGGCCTACCGGGCTGCGCCCCGTGGGGGGAAGTGGATCGGATTCACGTCGGTCCTGTCGTCGAAGTCTCCCGTCCGGCGCCTGTTGCAGGGGGATGAAGACGCTCTGTGGGCGGTAGGGTCTAATGGTGTGTACAGGGTGGAGGGACGGCATTCCCGTTTCTTCAGCCTTCCGAAACGGGGAAGGAAACCCTCCGCCGAGGTGAGTGCGGTCGAGGGGGGGGCGGATGGGCGCATTTGGCTGGCGGTCGGCCAGGATATTTTAAGTTTTGAACGTGGCAGTTTTGGGTGCGAGTCGGTTCCCGCAGGCGGGGTGCTTCGCTCTCTTTCGATGGGTCGGGACAGCGTGATGTGGGCGGCCACGGACACCAATTTGTTGTGCCGCATGGAAGGACGTTGGCAGACTCTCCCGCTCCCTTCGCACCGGAGTCATCCCCGTTGGCGTATCACGGCTCTTTACGCCTTTGATTCGGCGGAATTATGGGTGGGCACGACCAGCGGCCTGTGGTGTCTCCGGGGCGGGGTGTGGAGCGCCTTGTCGCCGCATGACGGATTTTACCCCCTGGAGATCCGGAGCATTGTTCGCGACACCGAGGGGAATATCTGGGTCGCTTCGAGTGGAGGGTTGTTGAGGTTGCGCCGCAAGGTGGTTCAGGTCTATGACTCCGGACTCATGTTGGAGCGGCACACATTTACGGCGGTATTGCCCGATCCTGTCGCGGGGTTGCTGGTGGGGGTAGCGGGTGGCGGGTTACTGGAGGGGATGCCGGGAGCCTTTCATTTTTATCAGGCGGCCCCGATATCCCGAACGGCGGTGATTTCCGCGCTCATGAAGACCCGGGATGGCGCGCTCTGGATCGGTACGCAGGGGGACTATCTCTGGCGGTGTTTCCAGGGGAAGGCCGAGTGCATTGTGGATTCAGAATCGGGTGATAATTCGGCGGTGAACGTCAATGCCCTTCTTGAAGACCGGAACGGCCGGGTGTGGGTGGGGACTGGAAGCGGTCTTATGACTTATGATCCGCGCAATAGGCGGTTGGAGCCCGTCGCGGGGGTGTCGCCCGGCGGACGGGTTCACGCCTTGATGGAGACCCGCGAGGGCGATATCTGGGCTGGATCCCAGGGGGATGGAATCATCCGGATTTCCACCAATGGCCGGATGGCGGTTATGGGACCCAAACAGGGGCTTCCGGCCAATGCCGTGATGGCGTTGTGCCAGGATCGCGACGGCATGGTGTGGGCGGGCACGACGGATGGGTTGAGCCGTTGGGATGGCCATCACTGGGCTTCCCTTACGGAGAAGCAGGGGCTTCCGGAGGGCACGGTGGTGCAGATTTTGGAAGAAGGGGCCTTTCTGTGGGTCGGATCCCGAAATGGAATATCACGCCTGGCGAGGGCTGAGCTCGCGGCGGTGACAGGAGGGCGCACGATGCTTCTGAACCCAAAGCCGTTCGGTCGGAACGAGGGGATGCGGGAGGAGCAGTGCAGTAGCGGCTTCGGGAACCTGGCGGCGAAGGATGCCGGGGGACGGCTTTGGTTTTCAACGTTGAATGGACTCGTGATGATTGATCCCCGGCGCGCGGGCGAAAAAACAGCGGGGGCGTTGAGAGTGTATATCGAGGATGTTCGGATTCAGGAGAAGGTAATCCGATCCATTCAGGATGGACTTGGGCATGCGCCGGTTTCATTCACCTGTCCGGCCGGCGCCGGACGCATTTCAATCCGGTACTCTACGCCGTTTTTCTCGGCCCCCGATCAGGTTCAATTCAAAAGGATGATGGAAGGATATGATGTGGCCTGGTCCGCGCCGACGGCGTCCCGATCAGCCGTTTATGCCGGATTGCCGGCGGGAACTTACCGGTTCCGGGTGATGGCGGGAGTGGGTGGCGCGTGGCGGGAGTCGGTTCAGCCGGTGGATATTGTGGTTCAGCCGTTCCTGTGGCAGAAAGGGTGGTTCTGGATAGTCGGCGGCAGCCTGGCGCTGGCGCTGGTCGGATTGTGGGTGAGGGCATTTGAAAAACGGAGGAGCCGTCTCCGCTTCCTCGAACTGGAGCGGGAAGGGGCTTTGGATCGGGAGCGATCCCGGATCGCTCACGACCTTCATGATGATTTGGGGGCGGCTCTGACTGAGATCGGATTGCTGAGCGCGGTGGCGCAGCGCTCGACTGTGACTCAGGAACGCGCCCGGAATTATCTCGGCGAGATCAGTGACAAAGTCCGGCGCATGGTGGATACTCTGGATGAGATTGTGTGGGCGATCAATCCGCGGAATGATACCGTGACATCGCTGGGGGATTATTTTTGCGAGTGTGCCCAGCGGATTCTAAAGCTGACGACGATCCGGTGCCGCCTGGATCTCTCGCCTGATCTTCCGGCCCATCCTCTGGATCCCGATCGGCGGCACAACCTGTTTTTGGCCTTCAGCGAGGCGCTGAACAATGTCATCCGCCACTCGGCAGCGACGGAGGTTCTTATCCGGATCGAAGGGGCACCCGACCACCTGGTGGTGTCGGTGAAGGATAATGGAAGGGGCCTTTCGAAAGGCCTGGTATCGGAGGGGGCTGAGGGATTGAAGAGTATGCGTCGTCGGTTGAAGCGGATGGGTGGGCGATGCGAAATTGAGGGGCGGGATGGAGAGGGAACCACCGTCCGGTTCTGGGTTCCGTTGAATTGAGGTGCGAATGATTCGGGTTGGCATAGTGGAAGACAATACAGGGGTGCGGCGGACGCTGCAGGCGTTGCTTGACGACACGCCCGGGTTCAAGTGCGTCTGCGCGTGCGGAAGCGGGGAGGAGGCCTTGAAGGTCATTCCCCGGGATGTGCCCGAGGTGGTTCTGATGGATCTGCATCTTCCGAATCTGTCGGGCATTGAGACCACGGAGCGACTGAAGCAGGTCATGCCGGGGTTGAGTATTATCATGATCACGGTCTATACGGATACGGACAGCGTGTTCAAGGCGTTGCGGGCGGGGGCTTGCGGCTATTTGCTGAAGCGGTCATCGCCCGAGGAGATTTTGGCGGCGATCACGGATGTGTCAAAAGGCGGCGCGCCGATGACCAGTGAGATTGCCCGCAAGGTGGTGGCGGCGTTTCAGGAGCCGGCGACGGCGAAGACCGAGGATGAAGGGTTGTCGCGGCGGGAACGCGAGATCCTGGAGGCGCTGTGCCAGGGATATTCCAACCAGGACATTGCCGGCCGGTTGTCCCTCAGCATTGAGACCGTGCGCTGGCACTTGAAGAAAATCTACGAGAGGCTCCATGTAAGCAGTCGAACCGAGGCCATGGCCAAGTTTATGGCCACCTCGAAAACCACCCTTTCGGGTGGGTGACAGGCCGGTGTCACTGTGCGATAGTGATAACTAGACAAGAGCAGCTGAGGGAAAAAAGGGTTGGGTACGAGGGCAGTTGTCTCAAGTCGGTTGAATACAAAGGTAGCCGCCTTTGCCAGAAGGAACCAGGCTGCCTGAAAGAGTCAGGGAATTAGGGAGACTCGGGGAAAGCCCATCGGCGCAGGAGCAGTGCCGGTGGGCTTTTTTCTTTGAGAGCGTCCACACTTCCTTTCCCCTCCCTTAAAACCTAACCCTTGACTTTGGGTTCTATGGTGTTACGATTTTTGAAATACATAATACCTAAACACTAAAGTGTGGGCTGTGATGAAGAAACGATTATTCCTGGTGTGCGTGATGAGTCTTGGCGCGGGGGTGGTTTGGGCGGGGCGTCCTTTGGTTATCGACGATGCAGAGCCTGTTGGGAGGGGTGACGCCGAGATCGAGGCGGGTGTTGCCTATCAGGGTGTGCCGGACTGCAGGCACTGGGATTATCCAGTGGGTATTGCCGTCGGGCTGGTGCCCGGAGTGGAGGCCGCCATGGGATTTGGCGGCCAGTTTGAACAACGCGAGGACGTGCTGGGCGAGCCGGGGGCGGGCGGGGATCACAGCACTCACGGCGTGGGCGACCTCATGGCGGGCGCCAAATGGCAGTTCGTCAGTGAATGCCCGCTTGGCGCACGCCATGCCCTGACGCCTTCAGTGAAGCTTCCCACGGCGGATGAGGACAAGGGACTGGGGAGCGGCCAAGCGGATTACGACCTCACCTGGATCGTGTCACGTTCCCTCGGTGAAAAGGCGGGGATCCATCTGAATGCCGGTTACGCATGGACTGGCGGCCCTGAGGAGGATGTGCTGCACGGGGGATTCGCGGTGGAGATCCACTTGACGACTTCCGTCCAGTGGGTTGGCGAGACTTATGTTGAGAAGGGGCGTGCCCCGGTGGCAGAGAGCTCCGTGATGGTGAACACGGGGGTCCGCTGGGCTTTCAGCGGGTCGATCACGTTTGATGCGGCGGCTGGCACGAAACTGTGTGGAGATGAGGCGCCGGATTTCACCGGGACAGCCGGCGTGACCTGGTTGATCGGAGGATCCTGATTCATGCATATGGCTGATGCGTTGATTTCACCCGCCGTGGGCGGGACACTGTGGGTGGTGACGGCGGGTCTGATGTCCTGGTGTGCCCGGAAGGTGAAGCAAACCCGGGATGACCGGCTGATCCCGATGATGGGGGTGCTGGGCGCCTTCATTTTCACGGCTCAAATGCTCAATTTCACGATTCCGGTAACGGGGTCGAGCGGACACCTAGGCGGCGGGCTGATCCTAGCGGTTCTCCTGGGTCCCTATGCGGCCTTCCTGGTGATCGCGTCGGTGCTGACGGTTCAGGCCTTGTTTTTTGCCGATGGCGGCCTGCTGGCTCTCGGCTGCAATATTTTCAACCTGGGGTTCTTTCCTTCGTTTATTGCATATCCATTGCTCTACAAATTGATTGCCGGGAACGACCGGCTTAATGTGCGCGCCTGGACGGCCGCACTGGTGGCCGGAATCGTTGGGCTGCAGCTGGGCGCCTTGGGTGTCGTCATGGAAACCAAGTTGTCGGGTATTTCAGAATTACCTTTCAAAACATTCGTTCTGATTATGCAACCCATCCACCTGGCGATTGGGATTGTGGAGGGATTGGCGACGGCGGTAGTGGTTGCGTTTGTGGCCCGGGCCCGGCCGGAGGCGCTCGAGGTGGACGCCGACCGCGCCCGGCTCGTGCTACGTAGCGAAGGTACTCTACTTCGCAGAGTAGTAAGGTCGCGGTCCACCCTGGGGCTATTGGTTGCTACCACGATTCTGGGAGGGGTGGCCAGTTGGTTTGCCTCCACCCGTCCCGATGGGTTGGAATGGTCGATTGCCAAGGTTGCCGGGAAGGGAGAGTTTGCGGGAAAAGTAGATGGAGTGCATGAGAAATTGGCGGCAGTTCAGGCAAGGACGGCCTTTCTTCCAGACTACGGGTTCGGAAAGCAAAATGTTTCCGCAGAACCTGTCGAATCTGCTCCCGAACCGTGGCCAAGAGTGAATGCCGGAACCTCAGTCTCAGGCCTTGTTGGAGGGGGGCTTGCGCTGGTCTTTTCCGTTCTGATCGGTGTTGTTCTCAAAGCACGCGGGAAGCCGGTCTAACACCATTTTGCTTGATGTATAACTATTATGGTTATATTTTGATGCAAATAAACATTAGAGGTGGGTTATGGCGTCGTTGACACTTAGAGATATTCCGAATGAAGTCATGGAAACGATCAAGCTGCTCTCCAAGCGGGAGCGCCGGAGTCTGAATAAGGAGTTTATTGTCGTTGTGGAGCGGGGGTTGCGGACATCGATGGATGACGCTGGCCACATGGCTGCGAAGCAGCACATCCCCCGGAACCTGCAGAATGATCTTTGGAAGGATTTGTGCGGAAAATGGAAGGATGTCCGTTCCACGAAAGAGATAGTGTCTGATATTCGTGATCAGCGAACCCTGGGACGCGAGGTGCGCTTGTGATCCTGATGGATACCGATGTCTGTGTTGAGTTGCTAAGGGGGAACAAAAAGGTTCTGGCGCACCGGCAACAGGCCGCTGGCGAAGTTGCGATCACGTTCATGACCATGGGTGAATTGTTTTATGGGGCCGAGCGCTCAAGTCGGCCTGACCATAATGTGAACCTGATTGAATGTTTTTTGCTCAGTGTTGACTGCATTCATTCGGATCGCGAGGTTATGATCCGGTTTGGCCGGTTAAAGGCGGATCTGGTCGGCGGAGGCGTGGTGCTTCCTGATGCCGACCTGTTAATTGCCGCCACGGCGCTGATTCATTGCGAGTTTCTGGTGACTGGAAATAAAGACCATTTCTCGCGCATTCCCGGCCTGCGGCTGGCGAACTGGATACGCTAAGGTGAAGCGAAGGAGTACCATGAAAAAAGAAACCGTCAGTCGGTTTAGTTTATCCATGCCCGCCGGATTGGTTCGTCAGCTGGATCAGATGGTGAAGGCCAAGGGGTATGTCAACCGGTCGCAGGCGGTAGCCGACATGGTCAGCGCGCATCTGGTGGAAGTTCAGGGAGAGGAAGGGGATCGCGAGATCGCGGGAACCATCACCCTGGTGTATGACCATCACAAGCGAAATGTCCAGGCGTTGCTGACGGATATCCAGCATGACCACCAGGAGGTGATCATTGCGACCCTGCATGTCCATCTCGACCATCACCATTGTATGGAAGTTCTGGCGGTGCGGGGAAAGGCGGCGATCGTGCGATTGGTGGCGGATCAGCTGATTGCGGCTCGCGGCGTGAAGCATGGCAAGTTAACCGTGACGACGACGGGTGAGGACATCGGATAATGCCATCCGGGATGGCACAGTATCGCGAAGTAGGGCGGCTCGATGAGTTGGCCCGGTTGGATTCGCCGGTGCATCGACTTGACGCCCGTGCCCAGGTGTTGACTGCGATGGTGTTCATTATCGTTGTGATGTCATATTCCCGCTATGAGGTATCGGGCCTGATGCCGTTGTTTCTTTATCCGGTGGCACTGATCGCGGCGGGAAGATTGCCTAGGGGCGTTCTGTTGCGGAAGTTGGCGGTGGCGGCGCCGTTTGCCGTGTTTGTCGGGATCTTTAATCCTCTTCTGGATCGTCATGTCGTGGCCACGGGGGGATCCTTTCTGGTGAGCGGGGGATGGTTGTCGTTTGCCTCGATTATGGTCCGGTTTGTCATGACGGTCAGTGCGGCGCTGATTCTGGTTTCCTGTACGGGAATTCACCGGCTGTGCGCCGGGTTGGAGCGACTGGGGATGCCGAGGGTGTTTGCTGTGCAACTTCTATTTCTGTACCGCTATTTCTTTGTGATCGGGGATGAGGGATTGCGGATGAGGCGGAGCGTGGAGATCCGGTCGGCCGGGAGCGCTCTGGGGTTTGCGGTTTACCGGCCCCTGATCGGGAACCTGTTGCTGCGGGCAATGGATCGGGCCCAGCGGATCTACCGGGCGATGGTGGCGCGGGGGTTTGATGGCGAAATCCGGATGCTGAACCGGATGACATGGGGCTGGAGAGAAAC
>CAJBSZ010000455.1 GCA_903958395.1 uncultured bacterium
ATCGACATGTCACGCCGCGCGATCGCGCGGCGTCATCCCGACTGGTCGGAGGTTGAGGTCAAGGTGGAGTTCGTGAAATTGAACTATGGGGAAGCGATCGCGGATCGCGTTCGTCAACGTATAGGACTGAACGCTTATGGCTGATTCGGATATTCTATCGGCCCTTGCGCCAGTCATAGAAGCCCTTGACGAGATGGGGGTGGCCTACGAAATTGGCGGTTCAGTAGCCAGTTCGGCATGTGGAGTGCCTCGCACGACTCTCGATGTGGACGTGGTGGTTGCTCTCAGGAAAGACCATGTTAAGGAGTTCGTCGGTCGTCTTCAGTCCCTTTACTACGTGGATGAAAATGCCGCTCTTGATGCGGTTGAGCGTCAGTCTTCATTTAATCTCATTCATTTGGGGACGATGCTGAAGGTGGATGTATTTGTACTCAAGTCACGGGTTTATGATCAGAACGCTTTTCAGCGAAAGCGGAAAGATCGTTTAAATTTGGATCCCGAAGGCGATTCATTTTTCTTTGCATCGCCTGAGGATGTTGTCCTGAATAAGTTGGAATGGTATCGCCTTGGGCGCGAGTTGTCTGAGCGCCAGTGGACCGATGTGCTAGGGGTACTAAAGGTTCAGCGCGGGGCTGTTGATATACCCTACATGCAGCATTGGGCGGGTATTCTTGGTATAACGGATTTGCTTGAGCGCGCATTCCAAGAGGCGGATCCTAACAATAAATCCTGTACAGGATAGTTGATCTCCAGTTTCTTCGCGTTCTTCCCGGCTTCGCGTGAAACACTCTTCTCTTATAATTCGAAAAGAATCTGGACGGAAATTCAGGACTAGTTCTCACGCGAAGGCGCGAAGGCGCGAAGGGGGAGAAAATTCGACATGGATATCCGCAACGTAATGCCGGTTGGTGTACCGTTCATGGTGAACCTTCACGGTGAACTGCCTTCAGGCGGCTGGGATACGCGGTGGCCGGGTGATTTTCTCATCTGGATATAAAATGTTGCTATAACGTGGATGCTATAGTATAGCGTAGACATGAAAAGAACGCATAATCCGTTTCAATTCAGGGAGTTACCGGTTGATGGACCTTTCTGCAACCGGCAAAAAGAGTTCTCGAATTTAGTCGCCTACGCTCAGGCTGGGGCGGCGGTCGTGGTCTATTCCCCGCGGCGGTATGGGAAAACATCGCTTATTCGGAGGGTTCATGCGGAGTTGGCAAAGCAGGGCGCGCTAACCGTCTTCTGCGACTTTTTTGGTGTAACCACGGCGGATGACGTTGCCCATCGCCTGGCGAAAAGCGTCTTCGAACTCACCCGCTCCCAAGAACCGCTCTTCGCAAAGGCCATGCGCTTGTTCGGGGGATTCCGTCCTGTCTTGAAGCCGGATGAGACGGGCGCATTTTCGCTGACCGTTGAAACGGTCGGTCGGAAAGTTGATCCGATGGAGCGATTGGATGAGACCCTTGCCGCCTTGGAAAAGTTCACGGCTGGTCATGATACGCCTGTGAATATCGCCCTCGATGAGTTTCAGGAGATCACCGAGGTGGGGGCCGCCGTGCAGATCGAGGGACTGCTCAGGCAGTATGTTCAGAAGCTCCGCTGCTCATTTTTCTTTATTGGAAGTCGGAGACGGATCCTGCTGGACATGTTTAATCAACGCAATCGCCCTTTCTACCAGAGTGCCATTAATATGGTTCTGCCTCCGCTACCCGCCGCCGAATTCGGGCCGTTCCTCTCGCAATTGTTCCGGGACGGTGGCATGGTTTGCTCGGGGGCTGATGGTGTACGATTGGCCGGACTCACCGCTGGCCACCCCTACTACACGCAAAAGCTTTGTTTTTTCCTCTATGAAAAGGGAGCCACTGAAGTTTCAGGTTCCTTGATCAGTCATGCCCTTGGGGATTTACTCGAAAACGAAACACCGGTTTTCGAGGCAGTCATTCAAGGCTTGGCTCCCCGTCAGATTGCCCTGATCCGTGCCCTGGCGGTCGAGGAGACTGGCTCGCTTTTCGCGGCGGACTACATGTCCCGCCATGATCTGGGTTCATCGGGCGGCATCCAGGGGGCGCTGAAGAAATTGACCCGGCTGGATATCATTGAAAAGGCGCCATCCGGTGAGTGGAAGGTGGTCGATCCCATCCTTAAATTGTGGCTCATCCGGCAGGCGGGATAAGCCCGTGCATAGAAAAGCGAACATGACTAGACAGAATGTGCAGGAAATTCGGGAATAGTTCTCACGCGAAGACGCGAAGGCGCGAAGGGGGAGAAAATTCGACATGGATATTTGATCCCCAACTCATCCTGTCCATCCTGCCCATCCATGTTAAAACTTCTCCCGGTGCATGGCGGAAAGAGAATCGAACATGGATGGACAGGATAGGCTGAAGGCATTTTAGAGGTGACCACACCTCCCGGGTTGGGAGATGGGTTGGGAGATCCGGTAGCCGCCGCTGTCAATCGGTGGACGGGAGTGAAGAGAACCACACCGTCACCCTTCGACAGGCTCAGGGCAGGTCCGGCGCGGCTACGCAG
>CAJBSZ010000456.1 GCA_903958395.1 uncultured bacterium
AGGTACAGTTGTCCCTCATTCTTGCCCCGGAACTGCGAGCCCGGCCCGCCGATCCAGACCGCCCCGGCATTGTCCCCTGCGAACTGGTAGGAGTTGCCATTGGTGACAATTGTCCCTGTGTTATTCCCGCTCATCGGCTGATACGTTGTGAAAGTCTGAATCACGAACCCTTGCTGGTTCGGATTCAGCCACCCCGCCTGACACCCGCTCACGAGACCCATCAGTAAACAAATAACTAACGCCATGTTCTTCATAATTCCCTGTGCCTTTCGCTTCCATAACTTGGTGATCCTGAAGAAGCCGCTTCCACAGTCTTCAACGACCCCGCCTCTGCCATCCTCAACCAGATATTTGCCTGTACGTTCAGGCCATAAACTTCCGGCGCAAACTGGACGCCCATTTCCATACCCAGGTTGAAAAAAACCATATTCAAAGCATGTCGGATCCCCGTCGCTGGGATCGTGTCCGGATCCTCATCCATGATGACCCATGCTTGGGTACCCACCGCTTTCCGGAATGACGCCAGAGTTTCGGCGACATGCTCCTTCAGCCGGTTTGCCTTTGATGGATTTGCATCCATCCAAGTCCGGTACAGGTTGTCCATCTCCGTCGGCATCCCGTTTTCCACTGTCTCAACCGTAAACTGTGACCAATCACTCATCGCCAAACTCCGAAATCAATGCGGGGACCCGGATCACTCCAGGCCCCCGCGCATCCACCCGAACTGTGACCTACTCCGTCGCGACGTTCAGGCGCACGCAGGCCGCGCTGTTCGTCACCTTCACATCTTCCGACCAGTCGAACTTTGCCACCTCGACACGGCCGTCATCGCGCATGTAGGAGCCAGGCACCATGAACTTGTTCATGAGACGGAACGTCTTCATGAAGCTCGGGTCACGGCGACTCGGGGCATCCTTCCGGGCGAAGATCAGCACTGCGGTGTCCAGCAGGAAGTTGATGTCCTCTGCCTTCCCAGCCGGGTTGGCGTCATAGATCATGTAGGAGGTGCGGACATCCGGCGTTCCGATGAACATCTGACTGGCCGATTGCTCCGTCGGTACCGCCAGACCCAGATCGCTCTTACTGCGTCCATTTCCCACAACGAATCGTCCCCGGACCTTGGCCTGATTCTTGAAGATCTTCCAGGCCGACGCCCCGAACAGGATCCCGACCCCCATGAGGCTGCCGTACTTCGCCGCCTTGATCACCGACAGGATGGCGTCATCCACGTCAGAGATCGGATCCGCCGCGTCATTCCAGGTCATCCCCGTCCCGGCCCCAACGGCCGCCAGGGCCGCATCAATGACAGCCTTCTCATGGGACAGTGCCGCCACTTCGGCGACCGCCGTGGCGCCTTCCCTGAGCATATTCTCAAGCCCTTCGGACTCGAGCTGCTCCAGGTTGTCAACCGGGTAGTCCAAGGCGTGCGGTTCACAGTTGAACGTCGCATCCGTCGCCTCGAACCGCAATTCAGAGGCCCGCCCGCCCAGCGTGCGGAGGGTGTCCGGGATATGGAACCGGTGCTTCTCCGTATAACTCTTGAACCGGCCCACGCTTGTCGCCACCTCGACTGTCGGGGCCAGAAAGTCCGCCACCGGCATAATCGCACTCTGCGCCGCACCCTGGGCATACTCCCGCAGGTTTGGGGACGCACTCAAATCGCTCAATCTGCTCATCTTTCTCTCCTTTTTACTGAATACTGACTTCTGAATTCTGACTTCTGGCGGCCTACGCCCCGGCCACCACGATGTTCCCGATCAACGACGGCCGGGCCAGCACCAGTTGCCCGTCAATACCCGCCTCCTCCGCAACAGCCACCCCGAGATACGTCCCAGCCCCCGCCGGCAAAGCCTGAACCTTGCCGTTGTTCGCGCCCGCCTCAACCATGGCAACCA
>CAJBSZ010000457.1 GCA_903958395.1 uncultured bacterium
CGGGAGAAGGTCGCGGCGCACAGCGCCCCTCCCACGGAGCCTTGAGAAAGCCATTACCCCCTCGTTAGTGACCCCATACGGCAAAAAAAATGGGGCTGAAATGGGAAAACCTGTTATGATTCCGCGTTTTTGGGAGAATAATCATGGGTTTAAGTATTGGTATTGTGGGGCTTCCGAATGTCGGGAAGTCGACGATTTTTAACGCGCTGACGCGGGCTCAGAATGCTGAGGCCGCGAATTATCCGTTTTGCACCATTGAGCCGAACAAGGCCGTTGTGCCGGTACCGGATCCCAGGTTGGACAAGCTGACGGAGATGGCTAAACCCCAGAAGACCATCCATGCCACCGTTGATTTCGTGGATATTGCCGGCCTGGTCAAGGGTGCCAGCAAGGGCGAGGGGCTGGGGAACAAGTTCCTTTCCAATATCCGGGAAACGGATGCGCTGCTTCATGTGGTTCGCTGTTTCGCGGACGAGAATGTCGTCCATGTTGACGGCGCGGTGGATCCGGTTCGGGACGTCGGAGTGATTGAGACCGAACTGATCCTGGCGGATTACCAGTCCGTTGAGACCCGGGTCGCACGGTTGGGAAAACAAATTCGGGGCGACAAGAGCCTTCAGCCCTCATTGGATATCGCCCAGGCGTTGCTGGATCATCTGGGCAAGGGGAAGATGGCGGTTGAATTTGAGGATCACAAGACGGATGCCGCTGTGCTGATGTTCCGGGAATGTCCGCTTCTGACGGACAAGAAGATGATTTATTGCTGTAATGTGGATGAGGCCGGACTGCAGGGGGACAGCGAGGCGTTCCTGAAGATCCGCGAGCATGCCACCTTGCGGGGGTGCGACACGGTGAAGATTTGCGCCAAGATGGAAGAGGACCTGAACGGGATGACCGAGCCCGAGCGCTTGGAGTTCCTGAAGGAATACAAGGTGGTGGAAAGCGGTCTCGATCAGATTGTCCACACGGGTTACCACACGCTGGGCCTGATCAGTTTTCTGACATCGGGGCCGAAGGAAGTCCGGGCCTGGACTATTCGGCGAGGATGGAAGGCGCCCCAGGCCGCCGGCGTGATCCATACGGATTTTGAGCGGGGGTTCATCCGCGCCCAGGTGATCGCCTACAAGGATTTCGTGGAATACGGCGGAGAGTCCGCCTGCAAGGCCAAGGGCCTTCTTCGCCTCGAGGGCAAGGAATACGAAGTTCAGGACGGCGACGTCATCGAATTCCTCTTCAACGTCTAAGGGGATCTACCACCCGCTTCGCTGGCTTTCTATTACCCACAAGTATCGCCGACAAGAGGGACTTCAACTGATCTTCACTAATTTCCACTAATTCGGAAAGAGTTTGAACAGAAGCATGCGAAGCTCGCAAAGATGAAGAAAATGTTGCGGTATTTTCGTTCGGGAGTACCGAATCAAAAATCCCGCAACGGTTCTTTGCCGGAATTGGGAGAAATAAGACAACTCCATGTGTGCTTCGCGCCTCAAAACATTATCCTCAATTCCTCCCGGAAGGGCGTTTCACGATTTTTGCTGGATCCCGCCAAGGCGGGATGCTGCAAAAATCGTGAAACATTCTCTTTCCCGCCCTGAGCTTATCGAAGGGGCTTTGCGAACTTCGTGTTCTTCTCTTCAAATTCTTCTCCTCATCAGTGCGAATCAGTGCAGATTAGTGGTGAAGTCTTCCTCTCTCTCAACCCTCCGTTTTCTCCAGCGAAGCGGGTGGTAAAGTCTTAATCTGCGGGGAGGATTTCGACCAGTTGGAGGTCGAAGGTCAGGTCCTTTCCGGCGAGCGCGTGATTGCCGTCCATCGTGATCGACGTTTCAGATTCCGCCACGACCACCACGGAGATCGTTCCGGTGGGACCTTTGAGTTGAAGGCGCTGGCCGGGTTTCAGTTTCAAGTGGGGAGGCATTTCCGCCTTGGGGAGCTCCACCACCATCTCGGGCTGGTGGGGGCCATACGCTTCAGTATGGGGAATTTTGACGGTCCGGCACTCATTCAGGGTCAGACCTGTCACGCCGCGATCAAACCCGGGGATGACTTCGCCGCTGCCCAGGGTGAAGGTGAGCGGCTCGCCTCCGGACGAGGAGTCAAAGACCGTTCCATCATCCAGTTTTCCAGTATAATGAACCCTCACCTTTTGTCCCGCCTGCGCCTGTGTCATAGTCTTCCTTTGTGTTATTTCGGCAAACAATAGTTTGGCGTTATTAAAATGACGATCAAATTTAATTTCCGGAAAAGAGAAGATTTACCACCCGCTTCGCTGGAGAAAACGGAG
>CAJBSZ010000458.1 GCA_903958395.1 uncultured bacterium
ACGAAAACGGAGCGCTGGTCTTTACCTTCTGCGCCAGTGGCGCGAAGCCGCTGGCCTACCCCTGCGCCCTGACTTCCGGCGTTCCGGTTCATGTGGCGGGTACCTATAACGGGACAGTTCAGGCACTTTATCTTAATGGCGTCATGGTGGCCTCGACCAATTACGACTGGGGTATGTCCGGGTTTGGCGCCATCTTCCAAAAAACAAACGAATTGCGGTTGGGGGCTACATCGGGAACGCCCACGAACTTCTATGCGGGCCAATTGGATGATGTGCGGGTTTATCCTGGCGAGTGGACGACGAACCAGGTTCATGCCATCTGGGAACTGGGGGCCGATCCGGACCAGGATGGGCTAAGCAATACCGAGGAATACAAACACGGCACCAATCCGACCAATAGCGACAGCGATGCCGACGGGATGATGGACGGCTGGGAGGTGAAATACGGGCTTAATCCTCTTTCTGCGGCTGACGCCACGCAAGACAAGGATGGCGACGGCTATCTCAATATTTATGAGGCAAAATGCGGGAGCGATCCGACTTCGACCAATAGCATCCCCGTGCCAACCCATATTGTGACCAATGGCGTTAGCACTATCCAGGCAATGATCAATTCCGTAACGCAGGAATATGCCGTGGTGTTGGTGAAGTCTGGCATCTATACAAACACCGGCAACCGAGATGTAACATTTGGTGGAAAGAAATTAATGCTGGTTTCCGAAGCCGGTGTGTCCAATACGGTGCTTGATGCCCAGCATTTGGGGAGGTGTCTGGCATTCACCAACGGCGAGACGCGTACTACGGTGGTTAAAGGCTTTTCCTTGCGCCACGGTACCGGTAGTGCAGTGGGATTTTTTGGAACCAGCCCTATTGTAGAGGATTGTGTAATCGAAAGCAGTTTTGCCAGTCAGGGAGGGGGTGCTGTCTATTGTGCAAGTAACAGTTCCCCGTTCATCTTAAACTGCACGATGGCTGGGAATGCCGCGTCGAGTCATGGAGGGGCCGTGTACACGACTGAAGCCACACCTGAGTTCATGGGGTGCGATATTGTCAGCAATAGTATTTTTACAAGCTATGAACATGTTGGTCAGGGGGGGGGAGTTTATGTCAAGAACGGCAGCCCTCAGTTCACAGACTGCAAGGTCAGAGGCAACACGGTTAATTGTCAAGGGGGTGGTATTTGGTGGCTTGGGAGCGGTCGCTGGGTCGGCGGTGAGATTGTTTCCAATCGGGTTGAGACATTAGGAACATCCTCGGACTCATGCGGATATGGTGGGGGCATGTATGTGGGCCAGGTCAGTGATGTTCTTGTCAGCAACGCTGTGATTGGCATGAATTATGTAAATGGATCAACCGACCCCTACATCATCGGCGGAGGCGGCGGTATTTGGGCGGGGCACCATGCGTCGGTTGAAGTTCATAATTGTTTGATCACTAGTAATCTCGTCGGCACTGGGTATGGGGGTGGCGTTTATCATGATTATTCTTCTGGTGATGTCCTGCCGTATGTTTCGGTCTTCAATTCCACATTGTCTGGAAACTCGATTACAAATAGCGGGAATGGCGGCGGGATTTATGGCGGGATGTTGGAAGCTTGTGTTCTGACTCAAAATACAGCGGTTGATAATGGAGGAGGCCTGGCAGATGCAATGGCAGTAAACAATTGCTTCATCTCGGGCAATCTCGCTCAGACCGGAAATGGCGGCGGTGCTTATTCCGAAAGGCATGAATCCATCTTTCAGAATTGCACAATCGTATCCAATGCCGCCTATGTAAGAGGAAATGCAATCTATCAAACCAATGTGCTGAGCTTGATTGTTCGCAATTCCATTATTTGGGGAAATGGGCGCAATGCTTTCCGCGCCTACCCGGGCCAATGGCTAGATGCGACAGGCACAGTGTCGGTCAGTTATTGCTGTATTCAAGGTGGATATTCCAACGAGGTGAATATTATCACCAACAATCCACGGTTGGCCGATGGATGCCGTCTTTTGTCCCCATATTCGCCTTGCGTAGATGCGGGAACTGCTGAGGGGTTGCCACCCTTCGACCTCTATGGGAAAACCCGGTTTTCCGGATCGGCACCGGACATTGGTTGCGATGAATTGAATTATGTGGATACAGATGCGGATTCAGTATTTGACGATTGGGAAATGTATTATTTCGGCTCACTGACGAATTCCTTGACTGTTGATGGTGATGCCGATGGGGTTTCCCATTTGGATGAGTACCAGCATGCCACCGATCCAACATGGGTAGGTGATTCGGATGGTGACGGCGTGAATGACGATTACGAAACGTTCATTGGTTCCAACCCGGAAAGCAGGGATTCGGACGGAGATTCTCTTCCCGACGGGTGGGAGGTGGCCCACGGCCTTGATCCACTTAATCCGAGTGATGCCGCGGCTCTCAATAGAGACGGGATTTCCAATCTGGATGAGTTCAAACGGCAGGCTGTTTTCTTGCGGGTATCAGTCGCGGATCCGGATTACAACGACGATTGCTGGAATTTACTGCTGAATGGGGCGGTAGTCGCGTCTTCGACATTTGAAAACGGATATTCCGGTTCGGCAACGGTCGGTATTCCCTATGGCCAGGCTGCTGTTTTCACGCTGCAACTGGCCGGTGACGATGGCGTTCCCTCTAACAACGACGAATATACCGTCAGTTTTTCGATGGCGGATTCCTCCGGCGCTGAGATTCCTTGGTTGGCGTCAGCCGGCAATCAATCCTATACGGGGGTCTTGCCACCTCCACACGACACAAGTTCTTTGCGTTGGGAGTTCTTTGTCCCGCAAGACGGAAAACTTCTCCTCGTCAATGCCGATAGGGCGAAAGCCCTCACCAAGGAACCCATTAACACGATCAACGGCAATATAACATTTGCGGAAACAGACATCATGGTCCCGTGTCCGGCATTTAATCTGGCATTCAGCCGCTCCTATAACAGCAAAGACAGCGATACAAACAGCGCCCTTGGCCGTGGCTGGGCGCATAGTCTGGACTGGTCGCTTTCGACGGTATCCAACGCCGCCTATGGCGGCAAGGTTGGAGCTTTCAAGATACTAAAAACAGGGGATGAGCAAGCCCTTTGGTTTCATGCTGAGACGAATGGCCTGTATTCACCACCACCTGAAGTAAACCTTTCTTTGATTTCAACGGGAGGCGTTTCTTGGGTCAAATGGCCCGGTGGAGTTTCGGCACAGTTCGGCTCGAATGGCGTCATGTCGCGCATCGTGGATGGTTTCGGCGCCGGGCTCACGTTTTCATCCGCATCAGGAAGAGTCACGAGAGTGCAACACGATAACGGCAAGGCAATCGATTTCACCTATAATGGGGGTCTGTTGACCCGGGTTGACTCACCCTCAACCAATCTATATGTCGTTTTTGGGTACAATGCGGATGGAAATTTAACCAATGCCATGAGGGTGGCGGATGGGCTTGCTCAATCGGTGAGTTATGCGTATGAAAATGTTTGCCACGCGATGACACAAAGGGTGAACAGCGCCGGGCAGGTATTTGCATATGGGGTTGAGTATATCACGAACCAAGTTGTCTGGGCTGGCAATCAGGCACAATTATCGGCGCGTGGAACTTCCATGACACTGGATCCTTCCGGGTCCGCGTGGTACCGCCATGCTCTCAGTTACACCAATCCCGGCGGGTATTGCACACGTGTGACCTATGACCATGGCGCAACGAATGTGGTTTTCGATTATGCCTATGATCCCATTAAAATGCGTATCACCGGCATTACCGGACCCGGCACACCAGGAACGGCCGACTGGACGAATACCTTCACCCGCTTCAATTATGACAACGCCGGAAACGAAACGAATGTGATGGTGAAAGACGGCTTGAGTGGCGAGACTCTGGTCTCAGTTGCGTTTTACGATCAATGGCACAACATGGTGAGCAATGGTGTGGCGTACAACGGAGCGCCGGTTTCGGCGTGGTACCAATATCAATGGAACACAAACAATGGCACGTTGATGGCGGCAGTAGATCCCAGCGGGCATGTAACGGGAATGGAATATACAAACGGACTGGTCTCCCTGATGCAGGAGGGCACAAGGAGTTCCTTTGAGTATAATGGGGAGGTGTTTTATTCGGATGACTGGATAGCCGAAACCCGGTTTTCCTACACCACGAATGGCCTGCTTGCAGCAGTGACGAACGCCAATGGGCACGTTTTAGGCTATGAGCACGATGCGGCCGGGTATGTCAGTCGGGTCGTTCCTGCGCTTGGTCCGGATGCGCGGTTTGTGCGCAATGGCATCGGCCAGGTGACGGCGGTTATAGTGCCCGGCGAGGCGGGCTGCCGAACCAATGCGATGACGGTGAACGCGCTTGGTCAAATCACAGCCGTAACACACTCGGGCGGTCTCACGGAATCCTTCGCCTTTGATGTTTTGGGAAACCTGACGAACATGGTAGATACGGCTGGCAGAACCAACGTTTTGACATGGCTGCCTACAGGAAAACCGGCGTCGGTTAGCCGATGGCTTGATGGATCGAATCCCACGAATGTTACAATCAGTTTCGCCTATGATCGGCAGTTCAATACCTTGAAGATCACCGACCCCATGGGGAGGGCTGTGGAGAGCTACAAACTCGACCTGCAGGATCGGCCGCTGGCGGTGACGAACCTCGAAGGCCAGGTCATGACGGTAAACTGGGGGGCGGGGGATTATGTCCGCTCGATGAGCCGGTTCGACGGCACGATGGTGACAAACCTCTACGGGACGGATGGGCGGCTCTCGGAAGTGCGCCTGCCGGGCGCGACGAACCGGTTCACGTATCACGCTGACGGATCTCTCAAGACGGCCTCAAACGCGGTGGGCGTGGTGTCGAATGGGTTTGACGGGGCAAATCGACTTTCCTTCACAACCGGGGCGGTGCCGCAAAGCGCGGTAAGTTATGGGTACTATGCCGCCGGGCAGGTGTCGAACGTGACCAGTGTGGCGGGCACCACGACCTACGCGCTGGATGTGGCGGACAGGCTGGCAGGGATTGCGACACCGGAGGGCAGCTTCGGGTTTGGCTATGCAACGAACGGACTGCTGGGAGTGATGAGTTATCCCGGTGGTGTCACTCTCTCGAATCGATTTGACGTTCTGGATCGCGCCACCTCGCTGGTGTGGCGGACAAGCGGCGGCAACACGAATCGAAGTTTCGCCTATTCATTCAATGCCGCTGGGATGGTCACCAATGTGGCGCGGGAGGATGGTGGGTGGTCGGCCTACACGTATGATTCGTTGGATCGGCTAACCTCAGAGAAGCAGTTTTCCTCAACTGGGCTGACCTACTCAGCATCGTGGAACTATGACTTGGCCGGAAACCGCACGCTATCCATCACAAATGGAGTGACGAATCTCTACAGTTATGCGGCAGGAAATATCCTGACGAACTTCGGCTCCGGGACGCTGGTGCAGTATGATTTGGCAGGAAACGTTACGAATCTTCAATACAGTGCAAGCCGAACGCTTGGTCTCACATGGGATGCCGCATACCAGTTAAGCCAAGTCAGCAGTAACGGCGTTGTGCTGGAAATGTATCGTTACGACGCCCTGGGCAGGCGTGTGAGCGTTATTGCCGGAACGGTCACAAATAACTTCATTTACAGTGGTCCGCACATCGTGGCTGAGACCAGCAATAATGTGCTTTCGAGGGCCTACACCTACGGGCCTGGGGTCGATAACATTCTGTCGTTGACCACGTACGGCGCGGTGACAAACACGTATTTTTACCTCAAAGACTCCCTCGGCAGCGTCCATGCCCTCGTCAATACCAACGGCGCGGTTGTCGAACAATACAAGTACACCGCCTGGGGCGAGGTAACGGTACTTGGCAGTAACGGAACCGTGCTGACCTCGTCAACTTATGACAACAGGGTTACATGGATGGGCCGGGAGATTTCATGGAATACGGGTTTGATGTTCTTCCGTAGTCGTTATTACTTACCCAGTGGCGGAAGATGGTTAAGCAAGGATAGGATCGGCATTTCCGGGGGTGAAAATCTCTATGAATTTGTTCAAAACTGCCCTGTAATGCTTCGCGATCCCTCCGGAAATAACCCTGTCCTTTTGGCTGTTGCTGCGGCCGCTTTTCTCCTGATCGCAAATCCTGACACTGCGTATGCGCCACGACTCTGTGACCAAACGCCGGAAACAACACACCCGTTTGTTGGAATGGTGTGTGATGCTGCATTTGGCGGCACAATCGGAATGGTTTGGGGCAAGACCGTTGGATGGATAAGAAAATTGGCATCAAAGAGCGAATCACTACTCTATCGGGCTGTAACTGACGCGGAACTAAGTTCGATAAAGCAAACGGGGAAATTGTCGGTTGTGCCGGGCAGTTCTACTCCTTTGCCTGGAGTCCAAGGCAAATGGTTCTACAGCAGTCTGGATGACGCCCAAACTTGGGCACGCCAAGCAGCGGCGGTTGATGGTGGTCCCCTTTCAATTATCCAAACCACGGTTCCGAAAACCTTTAAACCTGCATATTCGCAACCGTGGGTTGATAGTATCAGGAATCCAGCGATGTTCTATGACTTGGGAGCCCTAAATGCGCCAGTCAAGGTTTTGTCGGGGGTGATACCATGAAGAAGCTAAGAGCTATTGCAGAGATCGAGGTTGACGCCCAGCGTGGTTGGACATTGCCATCCTTTGGTTCAAAAAAGCCATTCCGATACTGGGCGCACGTCCATTTTGAGAAGGACCCAACATGGGGACAGCGGACATGGACATTGCTTGTGGATTTAGAGAACGTGCCAGACGCCGCAGCCAGCCATGTTGAGGCATTCGTTTTCTTCATGGCTCCTGATGCGCCGGAAGAATTGCTTGAGAAAGGGGCGAGGTTCGAATTGCTTTGCGGAGAGAGCCATTACGCCAATGGCGTGATCAGACGTGTCTTTGCAGTTGAGGACACGCAATGAGCATATTGCGCCAATTTTTAGGGTGCCCTGGCAAGGAACTTTCGATACGGAGAACTGCAAATGAGCCTGCTCAACCTTGTTGTCATTCTCGTTCTATTGATGATTCTAATCCCAATGGCGAAGGGGCTTGATCTGATTTCAAAAACATACTCTCCATGGGTCTCTGCATTCCTACTCGGCCTTGTCATTTCGATGTGGTTTATATTGCGAAGGTATGCCGGAAAAGCCCTGTTCCCGAAGTGCAAAAACGGGATTTGTGGACCGCGTGACTACGAAGGAGTTCCTGTACGTCCAGGCGATGCCGGGATTCCCTTCAAGTGCAAATGCGGGCAACGGTACCTTCTGAAGAGAAACCGGTTCATGCTACTTGGCGATGACGGTCAGGCCACGCCGTACAAGATCAAGCGGCAATTCTACAGCCGGTGGACTGATGATGTGGTGACCAATAGAATCGACACAAGTACACCGCCCGGGGCGAGGTGACGGTGCTCAGCAGCAATGACACCGTGCTGGCGGCGTCGGCCTATGGCAACCGGTTCACATGGATGGGCCGCGAGTATTCTTGGGTCACAAAACTCCATTTCTTCCGGTCGCGATGGTGTGGTCAACTGTTGAGCAACCCATATTGTTGTTGATGCGGAACGCAGGACTTCTATTCAAATAGGACACCCATGTTGCAACAACTAAAAACATTGTGTAAGTGCCTTGCGAATAAGGCCGAAGCCAATAGTGATGGGCAAATTCGAGTCAGCGGTCGTGACACGTTCGATTATATCCGTGGTGACTGGCGAGCAACTGTTTATGTGGAACTGCTGACAGGCCGTATCAAGCGCAGAATCTGCGTCTGGAGCATACGCAAGTGGCATCCGCCGCACGAAACTGAAGAAATGACACAGGCAGATAAGGACACAATTCTTTGTTGTCTCCGCTCGTATTTCGATAAGAAACGTATCGCATACGATCTACTTGAGGGAGATCCGCCATCAACTTGATCTGCTGCGTTCGGATATTCACTAGCGGGGGCCACAATTCATGAGCTTGACGGTTTTATCTATGCAGCTAGTGAGATGGAGGACAGGCCGAAGGAGAAAAAGCGATTCGAAGCGGGTATTCTTGAAGAGGCACGTCGCTGCCTCAGAACAACGTGAAGGAAGCCCAGGCTAGGTTCCATCCGCGCGAAAAGGACGTCTGAAAAGCGTTGGCCTTTAACGGCCCATTGAGCTAAATTTACCCCATGACAGCAGTCATGGAACAACGGCACAAGTCTCTCTTCAAGCTGTGGGGTATCGCGACAAACGTCTTAGGCACAGGGTTTAATTGGTTCATGGCCGATACAAATACGGTTGCCCGTTTCTACCGGGTCCTATCCTGGTAGGAATGCGCCTGAAAAAAGGTCGTTTGCAACGCAGAAATCATCGAAAGTTCTGGAGCAGTGTACCGAGTAGGAATAACTCAAGAAACGGCAAGTCTTTGGCCTGCCGGATCAAGGCGGTAATTAAGAAATTGGGTTCGAAAAGTCTTCCGACTGAGAAAGTGCTTTCCATTTCGGAACAAGCCGCCATAATTCGGCCAGCTTGAGTGGGGTTATGGAATCCAATAAAGGAGAGTGTGGAATGGAAAACATACCGGTTCTTCATGTGGCGGGAGTGTCTTTGGCGG
>CAJBSZ010000459.1 GCA_903958395.1 uncultured bacterium
ACGAAAACGGAGCGCTGGTCTTTACCTTCTGCGCCAGTGGCGCGAAGCCGCTGGCCTACCCCTGCGCCCTGACTTCCGGCGTTCCGGTTCATGTGGCGGGTACCTATAACGGGACAGTTCAGGCACTTTATCTTAATGGCGCTATGGTGGCCTCGACCAATTACGACTGGGGAATGTCCGGGTTTGGCACCATCTTTCAAAAAACAAACGAATTGCGGTTGGGGGCTACATCGGGAACGCCCACGAACTTTTTTGCGGGCCAATTGGACGATGTGCGGGTTTATCCGGGCGAGTGGACAACCAATCAGGTCCGGGCGATCTGGGAACTGGGAGCCGACCCGGATCAGGACGGGCTTAGCAATACCGAGGAATACAAACACGGCACAAACCCGACCAATAGCGACAGTGATGCTGACGGAATGCTTGACGGCTGGGAAGTGAAATACGGGCTCAATCCTCTTTATGCGGCTGATGCCACGCAAGACAAGGATGGTGATGGCTATCTCAATATTTATGAGGCAAAACGCGGGAGCGATCCAAGTTCGAGTAACAGCATTCCCTCGCCGACCCATATTGTGAACAATGGCGTCAGCACCATCCAGGCGATGATCAACAGCGTGACCCAGGATTATGCCATCGTGATGGTCAAGGCGGGGGTCTATACGGGTTCGGGGAACCGAGACATTAACTTTGGCGGGTGGAAAATGATGCTGTTTTCAGAATCCGGCCCAGAAAATACAATCATTGATTGCAACAGCGTCACCCGCGGCATGATTTTCGCAAATAATGAGTCTCGGGCAGCGATTGTCAGCGGATTTACCATCAGGAATGGTTGCCGCACCGTGTATCTCGCTGACGAATGGGGAGGAGGCATCCTCTGCAGTAATGCCAGCCCGACGATTATTAATTGCGTTCTCTCAAACAATGTTGTGCGTCCCTATGGAAATTACTGGTCTACATTCTATGGCTATGGCGGGGCGGTGGCCTGTCGGGCGGGTGCCGAGCCTCTGATTTCAAATTGCGAGATGATCGGGAATCAATCGTATTATGGAGGCGCCATTGACATGGATGCGGAAAATGCTTCACCGGTTTTGAATGACACCCGGATTGAGGATAACGAGGCGGCTTATGGTGGCGGTGTTTGGGTTGGTGGATTGGCGGTGATAACCAATTGCCTGATTATGGGGAATACCGGATGGCTTGAAGGCGGTGGCCTCGTTTGCGGTGACAGCGTGCATGTGACGATGTGCCAGATCATAGACAACACAGGGTATTATTTTGGGGGAGGCGGGATGTCGGCATATGATGATGTGCGCGTTGAAAGTTGCTGGATCCGAAATAACATCGCGGGTTTGGAGTGGGGCCACGGGGCAAGAGGAGGAGGGATTGTACTCCACGATAATGTTGTTGCCAGAAACTGTGATATTTCCGCGAATCAGATTGAGTGGGGAAGTGGGGGCGGGATTGCGATGTATGGAAGTGGAGGGACGGCTTGTGTTGAGAACTGCACGATCAATAGCAACAGTATCAATAACAGCGCGATGTATGACCATGGCTACAATGGGGCGGGAATTTTTTCTGCCAGAGTTCAAGGCGCAGAACCCTTTGGACATGTGATTCAAGATTGTACTTTGATCGGGAATAGCGGCGCTGACTATGGTGGGGCTGTGGCTGGGTGGTGTTCCAGTCTTAAGGTGCGCCGAACGATTATGTCTGGAAATAGCGCCATCATAGGTGGCGGTGTGGCCGTGTTGTCGGATCCATCTGTAGACACATGGAATTTTTTGCCAACCTTTGAAAACGATATTTTTAGGGAAAATTCGGCGTCACAAGATGGGGGAGCTTTGTATGTGGGGGCCGTCACCGGTGGCGTGTCGGTGTTGAATGGTTCCTTCACTGGACATAATGCGGGGACGTCGGCGGTAGTTTCTGTGTCGAATTCAGCCTCCATTTTGGTGCGTAACTCAATCATTTGGGGCAATTCCGGCCCCTCAATCCAAAGCACAAACTCCACAGTAACGGTTGAATATTCCTGCGTGCAGGGAGGGTGTTCTGGGACTGGAAACATTACCAATAATCCCTTGCTCCATCCGGACGGATACCATCTATTGAGCACCAGTTCGCCCTGCTGGAATACAGGCTCGACGAATGCCCCTGTTGACGATATTGATGGGGATGTGCGGCCATCCAGCGGCGACGTTGACATGGGGGCCGACGAATTGGCGGATGCCGATGGTGATGGTCTGCCAGACTATTCGGAGTCAAAGTATTTCGGCAACCCAACCAATGCTTTGCCCTCGGTGGATTCAGATGGAGATGGATTAACCAATTTGCAGGAGTTCCAGTATGGAACTGATCCCACTGTCGCCGACACAGGTGATTCAGACGGGGATGGCCTTGCGGATGCCGTTGAACGGTCGTTGGGAACCGATCCTTACAACCCTGACACAGACGGGGACGGAGA
>CAJBSZ010000460.1 GCA_903958395.1 uncultured bacterium
CGACCGTGGCGCCGGATTGTAACAATTATTATTGCGGTGGCGGCATGCGGTATATCGGCGGTTTTCGGTGGCGCCGCAGGCTTTGACGATCACTTGGATTTCGGCGACAAGAGGAGCGAAAGGGCGCACGGCCTTGAGGCGGTCGGCAGTGGCCGGATTGAAACGCTGGAGACAACGCTGGGCTCACTGCAGCGCAACTATCGCGTGCGTACGGTCAGCGGCGAGGGGGCGGCGATCCGTTTTTATCTGACTCTGTCACTGCACGGGAAGCCTGCCGTGCTGGCGATTCAGGAGGTGCATGACCGGCGCCAGTCTGCCTTTGGTTATACCGTGCTGGTAAACGGGCGGGAAGTGTACTTTCGCACCTACCAGGAACTGGGTGCCGGGGCTAATCATTACTTCATCAAACTGCCAAGTGAGCTCACAGCGTCATCCAGTCCGTTGCGGGTCACCGTTCGCAGCGACTCCGGCGCTCCCTTTAGTCTCGGACAAGTTTGGCTTTACAGCGACTTTTTCAATGGCATCGCAAAAGAAGAAGACGTTTATCGGAAGATGGCGTTTTCGACGCAGTGGCCGGAAAAATCGGTTTCGGGCAACACCGCAACCTTTGATCAATGGAAGAAATATGCCGACACTTTTTCTGGTTACCAGTGCTACGGCCCGGCTGGGGGAGAGATTTTCGGCGGAACCTATGCAAGCAAGGCCGTGGGCGAAAATTGCCGCCTCATCGACAAGTCGCTTGATCTCCTTGCGGCAACGGGGATGGGCGCTGAATTTATCGCCAATGCCTCCGCCTGGGGCGGCACCCAGAAGGGGCCGGATGGGTGCGGCGGCGACTTCGGCGATTTGCGTTATGGCAGAATCACGGTTAATCCCGTGACCGGCGCGAAAAATCCGTCGTACCCGAACATCTGGAATAATAGTTTGAGCGCGACATGGGCGCATCCCCATTTCAATCAGGTGCTGCGGACCAAATTTGAAAAAGTCATTTCCGCAATGGCCGACCGCTTGGCATTCATGATCGCTGACGGAACCGCGTCGTTGGATCATCTTCAGTTTGCACGGAGTTTGGGGATCGATGTGCGGGAAGACTATCATCCTGAAACTGTCAAAGCGGCTCGCCGCGATGGCATTAGTCTGGATCCGCGCTGCGGAGCATCGGAAAAGACCAGGCAATGGTTTTTCAACTATTTCACGTCGATATACGAATGGAAGGCCAGCGATTTTGCCCAGGCACTCGGACGCACGCCCGTGCGGATTGACCGGGGCACGGTGACCCTGCCGACCATGCAGCTTGCCGACAATATCTATGCGCATGTCGGCGGTGAAAATCGAATTCTGCCGTCAAGCTGGGGCTCTTGGCAGACGGGCATGACCGATTGGAGCTGGGCATCTGGAGAGTTCGGCGAAAGCCAGCCGCAGGACAGGGACTTGCGCATCCGAAACGATTATATACGATCCCGTGGCAAGTTGGCCATGGTCAACCGAGAACGTGCCAGTCTCAAGAAAGACTTCTCGTACTGTAAAAACATCTACGAGGAAGGATTCCAGTTTCAGCACTATTTTTATCTTCTGCCTGGTGACGATGAATTGCTGCGCAAGGCGGACCGTTGTGACGGTGAGCCAAGTATGCCTGCCGTACACTGTGAACCGGTCATTTTGGACGTGAATCTGGAGCATGCTTTGCCTCTGGGTCCGCCGGGAGTCATCGTGGCAAGCGACAATCTCAAGGCACATCAGACCCCCTGCGATCATCATACGGATAAGATGGCCGTCACGGACCCGGCCAAACCCGGTTCGATCACTTACCGGCTGAGCAACAGCGGCAGCGGCTTCAAGGCCGGACTTAGCCTCACGGCCATGGGGCGGATTGCGCCGGGACCGGGCAATCGGATCGAGGTTGAGGTTGGCACCTCGCCCGGATCGTTGGCGCGGGTTCAGACGCTGACGAGCCGGGATTTGCCGTACCCAGAACATTGGTTTTTACACCAGACAACCGAGACAACCGTGATGCTCGGAGAGGGGGCGAAAGGGTATAAGGAGTATTATCTGCGCCTGACTTTCCATGCGGAAAAAGCGTTTGACGCGACTTTCTTGCATCGGTTACGGGTTGGCACAACCTGGGATCGCCGGAGTGGACAACTCTCGGGTGAGCCGTTCTCTCGCCGTGAAAAGCGCGTTCTGAATCTGTGGGTACAAGACCGGGCCGTGGCCGAGCGCCTCCTGAGCAAATATCGGGAGCTCGGCGGCGAAGACGGCCCATGGCAAGCCTCCAAGCAACTGTTTGACCAGGGACGCTACCGTTCCGCTTACCGGGAATTAGCAGGCGCCTTTTCCGAATTACTTCCCGCCCGCTATTCCGTTCGTGGCCACGGAAAGCTCGGCCGCTATCCCCTGAGCATTCAGATGGCTGACGATAATGCCACTGCCGTTGTCAATCTGCGGAAAGCCGGAGGGGATCGAGTGGAATTCGCCGTTCAAGCCAACCGGGAACAGAAGGTCGACGTTGCATTCCTGGAGGCCAAAGACGGCCGCGCCTATGAACTCCAGGCGCTCGGAGAGAATCGGTTTGCCATCGGCAAGACCAAGAAGAACGCGGGCGCGAAAACGGCGGCCAACGGCAAGGTGAGTTTCGAGTTTGTCGCGGCCCCGGCTAACAGGGGAAAAGCAGCCCTGCCGCGTAAAATTACCGCTAAATATATCCAAGGGGCGGGGCCTCGGATTCGCCTGGAGCATGGCGATTTGGAGCTCACCGATTACACTGGGCATCTTGACCTTCTGTTTTCTAAAGAGATCAAGACGAGCCGGGAAGCGGATCGTTTGACTATGAATCATGTCAAAGAAGGCGCGGGTGTCTGGCCGGATAAAGATGACAGGGTCGAACTCATGCTCGACGAAGTTGGGGCGGTGATTGAAATCAAGGCGTATCATGGTTTTGACAAAGGACGGATCAAGTCGTTCATGCCGCCGAGTGTCGAAACCGGGATCAATGGCTGGATTGAGCTGGAGAACGGCAATCGTTATGGATTAAGCACTGGGGCCAGATGTGATACGCTTTTTTTACATAGCGTATTGGGTCAGTATGAAATCGGCACGCTGAGCGCGGCTTTTCATCCGGGTGAGGAGCTGGAAATTACCTATTCGCCCTATTCTTACAAGGATAGTTTGCCGAGGATCTTGTCGCTGAAACAGCCCTACGCAGTCGTCAAAGATTTCAATTATACAAAAATGAGCGTTGACGAGTGGAAGGAAGGAGTGGTCGAATCTAATGGCGCCGTGGTGGAGCCCCATGCTCTAGATCCCAGCTATCTGGCGGATTTCATCAAACCGGTGTTGTATCCGACAGAACCTTTCACGCCGGGCTCCGTGGTTTACAAAATCGAGTGGGAAAAGCCGTTCGGTCGTACGGCGGTGGAATATATGGGGAGGGTGTTTGAAGACAGCTCTCGGGTCGAGTTTTTTGTCAGCGCGGACAAACACACCTGGACCAAATGCTGGCAGTTCGACAACGGATGCCTGAGCTATATGCCGCTCGGCGACTACCCGGACGACGGGCCGTGGACGTTTTTTGACGTGAGCCGGCAGGTTGAGGGCAAGCAGAGCTTTTACCTCAAGGTGCAGGTGACCCGGCATGCCGATGACCACCGCTTTGGTCTGATGCGGATTAGAGTTGTCTCTCAAGAATAGCCGACTGAGGATGATAAACATGAATGCTGCATATAAGAATTCCCCACTGCCTTTCGCACAGGCGCGAGTGCAGGACAGGTTCTGGCAGCCTCGGCTTGAGACGAACCGCGCCGTGACGGTGCCGCACGCCTTGCGCCAATGCGAGGCAATTGGTCGGATTGACAATTTCAAACTCGCCGCCGGCCTGCAGGAAGGCAAATGGCGGGGGGGCGCCGGGTTCGACGATTCGGACGTGTTCAAGGTCATCGAAGCGGTCGCCTACAGCCTGAAGCTAGCGCCCGATCCGGTTTTGGAAGCGCAAATCGACGAGATCATCGGGTATATTGTCGCCGCTCAGGAACCGGACGGATTCCTCTACACGCTGTGGACGGCGCGACATACCTTGGCGCCCGTGGATTACCGCAAGTTGGGGCACTGGGAGGATGTCATGACCCCAGATCAGGGCTGTCGTCCGAATCTCCATGACCGCTGGTCGAACTATTCATTGGCCCACACCGACTACAATGTCGGCCACATGTATGAGGCCGGGGTGGCGTACTACCAGGCGACCGGCAATCGGGAACTGCTGGATATCTGTGTCAAAAGCGCGGACTTGTACGTCGAAACATTCAGTGCCGACAACTGGTATGAGCCGCCCGGGCATCAGGAAGTCGAGATCGGCTTGGTCAAGCTCTCACAGGCCACCGGCGACGAAAAGTATCTGGCACTGGCGCAACGGATGCTTGAACTGCGCGGGCGCAACCAGGATCGGCGGCAGGACAATGGTTTGTTCGGCGGCAAATACAACCAGGACCATATCCCGGTGGTGGAACAGACAGAAGCGGTCGGACATGCCGTCAGGGCCGGCTATATGTACACAGGCATGGCCGATGTCGCGGCGCTGACTGGCAATGTCGACTATATCCGGGCGATCGATCGAATTTGGGAAAACGTGGTTGGCCGGAAACTGTACATCACCGGCGGCGTCGGCGCCCGGCATCGGGGGGAGGCGTTCGGCGATGATTATGAACTGCCGAATCGGGAGGCGTACTGCGAAACCTGCGCTGCCATTGCCAATGTCTTCTGGAACCACCGGATGTTCCTGTTGCACGGCGCGGGCAAATACATCGATGTCCTGGAGCGTTCTTTGTACAACGGCGTTCTCAGCGGCGTGTCGCTCGACGGACGCTCGTTCTTCTACCAGAACCCTTTGGCTTCGGCTGGCGGCGACAGCCGCAAGGAATGGTTTGGGTGCGCGTGCTGTCCCAGCAATGTGGTCCGTCTTTTAGGCAGCCTGAGCGGTTACCAGTATGCTGTCGGCGATCAGGATGTTTTCGTCAATCTCTATATCGCCGGTACGGCGGAGTGCCGGGTCAACGGTACAGGGGTGGCCATTGCTCAGCGTACAGACTACCCCTGGAATGGTAGAGTTCGGCTTGAAATAACGCCGGAGGCACCGGCCGAGTTCGCACTCCGCCTGCGCATTCCGGGGTGGGCGCGGAACGAGCCGGTCCCTAGTGATCTCTATAACTTTGTTGATGATTCCCCCCGCGCGCCGCGTCTGCTGGTTAATGGTCTGGAAACGAGTTTGGAGATGGACGACGGATACGCCGTGGCCCGGCGTGCCTGGCAGCCCGGCGATCAGGTTGAACTTGATCTGCCAATGCCGATCCGGCGCGTTGTCGCACACGTGAATGTCGAGGCGGACCGTGGCCGCGTCGCGTTGCAGAGGGGCCCGCTGGTCTACTGCCTCGAGCATCCGGACGTACCGGGCGGAAATGTACATGACCTGATTCTGCCGGATGACAGCCAACTGCAAGACGCCTGGCGCGAAGACCTCTTGGATGGTGTCCAGGTGATTATCGGCCGGGTACTGCGGGCAACCGACGGCGGCACGGTCGAGTTCTCTGCGATTCCTTATTACGCCTGGGCACATCGCGGCCCCGGCGA
>CAJBSZ010000461.1 GCA_903958395.1 uncultured bacterium
CGTAAGCGTCACGTTGCCGACGGCGTTGCTCGTGCTTGCTGAACTGGTGACCACACCTCTTGCAATGACCGTCCCGTTCGTGATGGCCAGCGAACCGCTGGCGTTAAGGGCCGTGAAACCGCTCCCCTTTGTCTCAGCAAGGGAAATGTCTGCTCCCACCGTCAACGTCCCTCCATACACAGAAACGCTTGCATTGGTGCAGCCGCCCGCCAAAGTCAGGGCCGGAACACTCACGGTTCCTGAATCTTTGATGGTCAACGCCATGTTGTGCCTCTGCCTGGACAGCAGAGAACTGAACTTGACGAATTTGATACCGCCGGTTCCGCTGACGACAACCGGTCCGGGAATGAGAGCATATTGACTATAAGCGAAACAGAAAAAGCCGTTACAGGCGGCGCTGTCCCGAAGTTCCCCGCTGGAAATATCCCATGAGACACCGTCCATCCAGTAATCATTGTTAAATTTGACGTCTATGGAATATACCCCCGAGTTCGTGATCTGCATCGTCGCGTATCTAAATATGGTCGGCGAGCCCGCACACCGAAACGTCCCCCCATCAATGACGACCTTCGCTTTGGCGACACTGTCGCCATCGACACCGAATCTTCCGATCGACGCTGCCGCCGAGCCGGTCCATTTCAGCGTGCCGCCGCCTTTGACCAAAAGCGTGTTCGTCGTGCTTGCGCTGCCGATCGTGCCGCCTAGGGTGAGTACGCGCCCGTTGGTCACGGTCAGGGTCTGATGGTTCGCCAAATAGAACCCCGAGTTGATGGTGAGGTCCCGGGTGGCCCGGGACATGTCAATGCCCCCCGTCCCGTTCGTCAGAGTATAAGCGCCGCTGAGGGTGATCGCGCCGGCGGGATTCGTGACCGCGATACCGCTCGCGTTCCACCCTTGGTCGAGCGTCTGTTCGAACTGGGCCGTCGAGCTTGCGTTGTACACGACCGAATCACCGGCCGGCAAGGCGCCGCCGAGCCAGTTCGCAACATTGGTCCAGCTCCCGTCTGCTCCGCCGCCGGTCCATGTGGCCGCTTGAGCCATCCCTCCACACATCGCCAACCCCGCGAGCACGACACCCACCAGCATTCCGTTACCGTTTGTCTGTCTTTTTTTGTTCATGCGATTTCCTTTCTTATCGATGCTACAACCTTGATAGCCCAGCAAAGCTAAGCAATGTTAGTGACCTCGTTTCAGGGGCTCTTATTCCAAGAGGCATCCCAATTGTTCCCTGTGAATGGCGACATTATTCCACATATCCGATCATTCGTCTACCCCCTATTATAAGGGGTTTTTTGTTCGTAGTATTGCCATCTGATAGCTCACATGCTAAAGTTAATTCATGAATTTGCGTTGCCTATTTTGTGCCTGTCTCGGCCTCTTGACAGGAACTTTCGATCCAGCCCTTGCAGAGGTTGCCCTGACAGGCGTGAAGGTGGACGGCCGCAGCCTTGCATTCTCGCCAGCCTCTTCACAGAATCATGAGGAGCCCGACATCCTTCGCCTTCCCTCTTCTGCAAACAGCATCGCCTTCCAGTTCAAGAGCGGATCGAACACACCAATACGCTTACGCTACCGACTCGATGGAGTGGATGACAACTGGCGCGACCTTCCCTCCGAAATGGTCGTCTGGATCAGGCTTCTCAACAAGGACGAGACCCTGATTGCGGGCGAAACCTTAAATCTGAGAGGTGAGTCGCCCGGCTGGAACGGCCACGCTGAAAACACGCCCCTAAGCCCGGTGCGGATGACCGTCACCGCACCAACAGCCGCGGAACGTTTTCGCATCTATTTC
>CAJBSZ010000462.1 GCA_903958395.1 uncultured bacterium
AAACGAAAAATTCCGCAACACCCTCCGTGAAGAATTGGGGAGAAATGAATGGCCTGCATATTCCTTCTGAATTCTTCGGAAGAACCGTTTCGGAATTTTCAGGGGGTGTACTCGCCACCTGAAAATTCCGAAACATTCTCTTTTCCGGATTAGTGTGAATCAGTGAAGATCAGTTGAAGTCTTCTCTTATTCTTCAATGACAACGGTGGTACCTAGAGGAACTAATTCGAAAAGTTCTTCCACATCCTCGTTCTTAAGGCGGATGCAGCCGGCACTTTCGGCTTTGCCGATGGAATTGGTGTCCCAGGTGCCATGGATGCCATAGCCCTTGAGTTCGGGGGTGGTTCCGGTGGCCTTGATGGCCATCCAGCGGGTACCCAGGATGTTCTCCTTGTCACCGAACGGAACGGTACGTCCGTCATCCCGCCACCATGGGGGCTCAGGAATCCGCTCGACGATCACAAACGTGCCAACGGGAGTCTTGTCATACCGGCCAGTTCCAACCCCGTAGCGTTTGAAAAAGGTGCCATTGGAGGTGAGTAGAAGATCATTCCGGGCTTTGCTGACCTTAATCTCCATTTTTCCTGAAAACACCTTAAGATGCTGCCCCGGCCGGATCACATCCGGCCGCTTCAACTCGTTCCCTTTGACGATCAACTCCACGGTGGTTCCAAATTTTCGAGCGAAGGCCTTGATGGAATCCCCCTCCTGAACCACGACGTCCTGCTTTTCGGCCATCGGCCAGGGACGGCGGATGAGTTCCACGTTGAGAGGGCCAAGCGCCTCCTCGATTTTCAGGCGCAAGGGTTCATCCGGGGATGCCCCCAAAGCGGCAAGAAACTGCTGGCGGGCCTTGTCCTTTTTGCCAGCCGCAAGAAGGGCATTGGCGTCCGCCGCAAGCGGCACGGAAGGCGATGGAACGCTGTTTTCACTAACGTTCTCACAATAATCCAGACATCCACTGGTGGACGCCGACCTCCGGGCGGCGTCTGACTGCGCCCGGAGGTCGCAGTCCACCTGGGCGGATGTCGAGATTATTTCAGGAACGTTAGTAAATGAATTGGGAGAATCGGCGGCATCTTTTACTTCAGCGTGCCTCCCCCGGATCCACACCACCAGCCCGATGGCCAGAACAACAACCAACCCCAATCCCACAACCCTCGGCCAGCGGCTCGGCTTATCCATTCTTTCCAATCCATTCATAACTCACCTCGTTTCTCATTACTAACCAATTACTGGAACTCCAAAGCTGAAGGGGTGGCGATTATTGGACACCTTCCAACACGGCTTGCCCTTTGTCTGTCAGTCGGTATTTCTGCAACCGGCTCTGCGGCTTATTGGGGAGGGTGAAAGCCATCAACCCCTGCTCCAAAAGTGATGAAACTGATTTTTTAACCGCCCCTGAAACTCCTTTGTGCCCAAGTACGGAAGCCAATTCACCTCTAGATTTCGTCCCCCCAACGAGAGCCTGAAGCATTCGCACCGACACACCTGACTCGGGCCTCGACTCGGGCCTCGACTCGGGCCTCGACTCGGGCCTCGACTCGGGTTGCTTCCGAAGACAGACAATGAAACATCCACCTTCCATCCGAAACTCAGCCTTGATCTTATGCGACCGGCATGCGCCGACAATACGGGTCGTTCCGGAGCCCCAATGCTCAATCAACCGGGCACGAAAAAACGCATGAGCAATCATCGGATTCTTGGGATGTGAGTGATGCTGGTGATAGAGCATCTTCAAAGTAATATCATGCGGCAGACAGCCCGGATTCCACACTTCAAGACGGTCGTCAAAAATACGAACCTGTACGGTAGCCACACTCGTGTAATCACGATGGCACAAGGCATTGATAATCGCCTCTCGCACCGCTTCATCCGGGTATTCCGGAACAATTTCCCGTTCAGGCTTTCCGGTAATCTTGTAAGCCTGATGGGTATTGCGGGAAACAAAAGCCAAGGCGTTGTCCAATTGGCTCAGCAACGGCCCCTCGTATGTCTGCTCATCAAGAAAATCGATGGCTTCCGTGCCCTTAAAGCGCGCACATTTCAAATCAGCGGAAATGAATATGCGTTGGGGGATCTTACCAAAAAGCAGAACCACGGCGTTACAGTAACCGGGCGCATGAGTCGCTAGACGCGCATTCGCAATCAGATCTTTGAATGGCGTGGTTAGCTTCATTCCTGCACGTTCCAGATAATTTCGAACCGCCATCTTATCCACATCATCAGCCGTGAAGCGGGGGCAGGGAAGGGAATCCCATGACCTTCCCGTCGTCACCTCCAACAACCGATGAGCTTCCTCCCGACGCAAACATTGATTGGTTCGGCCCACCCGCTTGATGGGGCGACCGAACGCCCATGAGGGCTTCACTGGATTTTCATCAATCTGGATCTTGATAAGCGTCGATTGCTCTGAGCCTTCCACTTTGATGGTCGGGAATTGGGGCGGATCCGTGTTGACCTTGATCTTATTGGCGAGTTCCTCGAGTGAATGTTGGCCAATCTGGACGCCCACC
>CAJBSZ010000463.1 GCA_903958395.1 uncultured bacterium
GACTGGAAGGCATCCTCGGAAAGCAGGTCGTACAGGAAGAACTTCACCGCATTGGGGATTGAATTATGCCGCTCGACGATGGTCATCAGGTACTTCTTCCCCTTCTCGGCCCCGCCGTAGAGAGCCTCATTGTGACCGTGAATCAGGTCATCAAGAATTTCTGTCGGGGTTTTACGGGTAGGTGCAATACGGTCAGCCATGAAATCAGAGTGCCAAAGGGAAGCCGGAATCGCAAGCGCGGTGTCCGAACGGGTGGCGCTGGCAGAAATAGCCCCGCTTTTTATCAAAAGTAAAAGCCCCGGAATCTTTTAGGCCCCCGTGGGGAGGGAAAATGCCGGAATGCAGGCCATGATATGGACTTCCCCAGTGGTTCCCCGGAATGATCCAATAGGCGCTGACGATATACTCATCTGCCCGTATGACCGCATTACGCCGGACATCTGCCGGTAGACCCCCGTAAAAACCCCTAAAACATGCTGAGGCGGGCAAATACAGGGGTGCCACGGGCAATTATCTCCGGGTCCATACCCAGACAAGGGGGTGCCGTAGTTCGGGCCTTCCAGGGGGCTAAAACCGTTCCATACGATCAGTTTTCACCCTGACAATCACCGCTCGGTCACCAAGCCGGGTTACTTACACTCTGTCTGACCTTGATGGCGGAAGAAGATGGCAAGCAGAATGAGGGTGTTCGCGACTATCAGCATGTGAGAAGCACAGGTATGGACCCCCATGATGGTAATCCCCTGTCCCATACTTACCCGCAGGATCGCCGCCGCCACGATGACCAACACTCCAAGACCCCCAACGATTCCGGACATAGATGAACATGCACATTTCATAGTATTGTTTCTCCTTCTGTGATCGAAAGATTATGCCTGACTGCCTGTCCAGACAAGACAATTAACCTTTCAGGATCTGACTTTACCCTGCATGTGAGACTCCCGGCCACAGGCACCGCGCTACCCCTCACCCCCTTCCGCGTGCCCGGATGATCTAGCCAGCAGTTCTTGCCAGTCTGGGCAAAACAATGGACGCTACAAGGCATGTAGAAGGCCACTGGAATGGCGTCAGGGAGCGAAAGGACCATTCTGCGGGTCATGATATGGACTTCCGCAGTACCTCCCCAGAATGCGCCAAGAACCGGATGGACAGCGCAGTGGGCTGGCGGTACAGTTTCTGGCCATGAGCGGCGGTGTGGAGGTCGGATGTGAGATTGCGACGAAGAACAGGGGAATGGTGGTGCGCGTCCGCGATAGTGAACGTAGCGTTTTGTTTAGCGTGGCCTGCGCTGGCGCAGGAGCCTGTGCCCCAGCAAAGCACGACGGGGCCTGTCCCGCCGCCACAAGTTGGTCTCCACCTGTTGTCGCCGGTCGGCCAGGACGTGTTGATGACGACGATTTCCGGGGTGCCGCCGTACCTGTGGCGGAACGGTTGCGGCCCGACGGCGGTCGGTATGGTCCTGGGTTACTACGACTTGAACGGTTTCCCGGATCTCTTCGCTGGCAATGCGTCTTCGCAGACGGCCAGCGTGAACCAGGGCATCGCGTCGCAGGGCAGCGAAACGCGGGGCTCGGGAATGCAGTTGCATTATGAGGACTACGCGCTGCCAAACGACAGTTCTTCGAGTTCGGTTATCTCCGATAGCTCGCAGACATATCCGACAGGGTGTCACGCGAGTGATTCAATCGCGGACTTCATGCGTACGTCGTGGAGTTCAGAGGGAAATTTCTACGGCTGGAGTTGGTCGTCGGACATCATACCGGCGTTCACAAATTATGTCCTGCTGAAGAATCCAAGTTATGTCCCGTGTTCAACCAGTTACTACATGGATAGCAGTTTAACTTGGACGGTGGTCACGAATGAAATTGCCAATAACCGGCCAATGGTTTTTCTCGTGGACAGCAGCGGAGACGGCTACACTGATCATTTTGTGCCGGTCATCGGCTATTCGGATGGACCGCCGCAGCAATACGCCTGCTACGACACTTGGGACACAAACATCCGGTGGTGTCAATTTCGCGAGATGTCCAGTTCGCACTCTTGGGGCGTCTGGGGCGGCTGGTCGTTTTCGCTCGCTATGGCAAACAAGCCGCCCACCAACATAGTCATTTCCAATACAAACGTTCTGGAGAATCTGGCTGTTGGGACCGAGGTCGGGGCGTTTACAGCTGAAGACCCAGACACAGGTAATACATTCTCCTACACGCTGTTTGTGGGGACGGGTAGTGGAGACAACGGTTCATTCACCATCAGCGGGAGCAATCTGTTGACGGCGGCCTCGTTCAATTACGAGGTCAAGAGCAACTACAGCATCCGAGTCCAGGCCAGCGATCAGGGCGGTCTGTCCACACAGAAGGTTTTTGCGATCAGTGTCACGGACGTGAACGAGACGCCCGCCTTTCTTGGATTGGATGCGCTTACGGGAACCAATTTTGTGTTAAGGTGGAGCAGCGTTACCAACCACATTTACACAGTTCGATTCTCCACGAATATGATGTCAGGGTTTTCTGTTCTGAAGAGCAATATCACTGCCACCCCGGTTGTCAATATGTACACCGACTCGGTTCAGGGGGTCTTACAAAAGTTTTGGCAGATCACAACCGATCCATAACGGAGTCTGATGAACTGCGAACAACGGCGTGCCTACTTGGCGTCCGCGGCGTGTACAGATCTGCAGACGCCAGGCATTAACACATTCCGATCAGTCAGGTTATCCAAGTACCATCCTCTCGCCTGTGACCACGGAGGCCGAAGGCGTGAGGCCCTGGACATAGCCAGTCGTGCCTTGGCTCCGCTGGTGGAGTCACATGCGCCCCCTGGGGCCGTCATTGTCCTGATGCCGGTGCCGTCCAGCACCAATACCCTGATTGCCTCCCCTTCGCTGGCTATGCGGGTCGGATTTTCCTCTGGCAGGGAACTTTACCGTCTCTTTATGCCTTAATTTTGCTGATTCCAGCCCGAAAATTGGCCTTTGTGTACCGGTTTTTGGCCATTTTGTACTGGTTTTGAGGCTTATCCTGAACCCGAAAACCCCTGTTTTATGACATTCTGACAACTTTTCCCCAGTTGACTGGCTGTCTGCCGTGTGCCGTCAGACACCAGATGGTCGCGACACGGGGTGCCTCAATCGGAGCCTTACCCCTGCCGTCCGTAAAATAGACCCCCAAATCCGGGTGGTGCGCCTGAAGAAAAGCACTGTCAAACACCGGTCTGAAATCGGTCCCGCCCCGACCTTGGATTTCCGTGACTGGACGGTATGGGTAAACTGCCCGTATCTGGGTATCACATTCCACCACGATGACCTCGTGGGTCCGGCTCATTACCGCCAACTCGGCACTGATGTCCGCCAGGGTCGTTGGGGACATGCTGCCGGATGTGTCAATGGCAGCCAGTATCCTCGGCTTAGGCCCTTGAGGAGCAACGCAAAAGCACTGATGTCGCGGGCCTGAGCTTTGAGGATCGGCTGGCCATGCTGGTGGAACGCCAGTGGCTCTGGAAAGAGAACCGGGCGCTCTCCACCCGCCTGAAGTATGCCAAGCTAAGGCAGCCTGCCTGCGTAGAAGACATCGATTACCGGCATCCGCGGGGGCTCCAGCGCAGTGTCATGGAGCATCTCTCGGGCTGTGACTGGATCCGGTATGCCCAGAACTGCATCATCACCGGCCCCACCGGCGCGGGCAAGTCCTACCTGGCCTGCGCACTGGCCCAGAAGGCCTGTCGGGACGGCCACAGGACGGTGTACTTCTATGCCCCAAAGCTCTTCCGGGAGATCCAGGCCGGACAGGCCGACGGTAGTCTGCCCGCCCTCCTGAAAAAGCTGGCCAACGTTAATCTCCTGGTCATTGACGACTTTGGGCTCGAAAAAGCCAACGCCGCCCTGTACCGGGACTTCCTGGAGATCCTCGACGACCGCCACCTCACGGCTTCCACGCTCATCACCAGCCAGTTCCCGCCCTCCCGGTGGCATGAACTCATCGGGGATGCCACCGTGGCCGACGCCATCCTTGACCGGCTCATCCATGGCTCTCACCGCATTGAGCTCGACGGCGACTCCATGCGAAAACACAGGGACAAAGGGATGGGGACCCATCAGGATCCCTGCGCCTTCGCTGCAGGCTTAGGAGGATCCCCTAAAGGGGAGGATTTAAAAGAGAAGAAAGGAGACAGCGTCGTCCCGCAGGCGGGACTCCGACTGGGTCAAAAACCAACACGATCTTGACTCACAGCGGGCTCACTATGCTACAAGTTCAAATAACCAGCGTCGCTACGCTCCGATAAGTGTCCGATATCACCGGATTAAGTGTCCGGCCAAAATCGGATTGGGTGGCCGATTTGACCGGAATACGCACTTATGGAGGGTAACAACATGAAAACATATATGGTCGTCGGTCTTTGTTCCGGGTTCTTGGTTTGTGGTTGTTGCGCGTCCATGGTGAAAAAGGTGGACGTCAACAAGGAATCAAGAAGGAAGATTCAGCTACCGATTCTCTGTTTGAGCCGCTCTATCGTCAGCGGGGCAGAGCCCTCGAAGTGGTTGTTGGCGAACAACCAGACATTCCGTTTGCGTTTAAGGAGGCCCTTCACCACATCGGCAAGGGAGTCGAGATCAGCATCACGGGGTTCGGCGATCCGATTCCATTCCTTGCCTGTACTTTCCTCGATCTTCTCCCGGTTGGGGCCATGGAGCCGGATGACTGACGTTTCCGTCAGCAGGTCGGCGTGGCGATTGAAGACATCAATGACCGGCGGCATGTAGTAACCCTGCTCGAACACATGGGACAACCCCTGTTCCCTGAGAAAGGTGAAATACTGCCCGTTCAGGTAGTTGGGGTTGCGTGACTCAACACACCAGCAGTAATCCCGTGGCAATTGGCTGACAAATGTACCATGAACAACGGAATACAATCAAATTGACTCGGCGGTCATCTGTTCATATTGTCCCTGCCAGAGGATGACTATACAGGATCGCAATTATCCCAAAGAAAGTCCCTGAGTTTTTTTCTCATATTTTTCTCACGGGACAACCGTTAGGGATAGTCGGCGATGGTTAAGGATGGTCATCAAATTTGAGGCATAACATCTTGAAATTAAACGATTTGACTACGGTTTTACGTGTAACCATCGATGTGGCAAGGAGATGCCCAAAAGGGGCAATTTAGAGTTCGATTCTCCCCGCCTCCACCATTTTAGTGCTGATTGTTGAGTGTAGATTTATGCGTGCTCTTATTACCGCGTTGCGGACCCTGACCCGTTTGTCTGTGCCAGGGTCCGATACAACCCATCTTGCGTCCGCCCTGCCCTTCTTCCCCGCCGTTGGCGTCCTGATTGGCGTTGTGGTGGCTGGCGTCCTTTACGGTATCACCCTCAATGGATGGCCTACTGGCGCGGGAATCGCGGCCATGATCACCGTGATCTGGATCACTCGGGGACTGCACATAGACGGGCTGGCCGATGTGTCGGATGCCTTCGGCGGTGGAAGGACCCGGGAACGACGGCTCGAAATTATGAAAGATCCGCATACCGGCGCCTTCGGGGTCATGGCCATCGTTGCTGATCTTCTCCTGAAAGCGGCAGCACTCGCCCAGCTTGCGGCCCTGCACCAGTGGGCACTAGTTGTTGTGCCCTTCATAGTATCCCGCACCGGACAGGTTCTGCTGGCCGTCTCACTCCCCTATGCGCGGGCTGAAGGCGGTAAGGCGGGCGGCTTCGTGGAAGGGGCCCGACCGCTCCACTTTCTCCTCGCCCTGCTTGCCGCGACAGCCTGCTGCCTTGCCGTGTCAGGGTTACCAGGGCTTATTCTACTGCTTCTGGGTCTTGTCATGATTGTCCTGCTCAGGCTCTGGATGAAATATCATTTTGGTGGCGTCACCGGCGACCTGCTGGGCACCGCCAACGAAGTCGTTGAAACCGGCCTGCTCGCCTTTCTGGCCATCATCAGCCCTGCGGCTTGATTTTCGAGCAACCCGTCCCTCGACAGGTCTCGCCCATTCCGATATAGTTCAGGCTTTTTTACAGGGAAAGGATATGACGATGCAGGCATTGAAGAAGACAACGTTTCCCGGCCCCAAGGGGCCGGTTGTTCTGGTGATCATGGATGGCGTCGGGATTGGCGCCTATGAGGAAGGCGATGCCGTTCGCTCGGCCCTGACGCCCAATCTGGACTGGCTCAAGGTCCATGCCCTGTACAGCCAGCTCAAGGCGCATGGAACCGCTGTCGGCCTGCCCAGCGACGAGGACATGGGCAACAGCGAAGTCGGGCACAACGCCATCGGGTGCGGCCGTGTGTTCGCTCAAGGCGCCAGCCTGGTCAGTAACGCCATCGCCACCGGGGCCCTGTTCCGCGGCGAAGTCTGGAAATCCCAAATTGCCAACGTCCTCAAAAACAACTCCACGCTCCATTTCATGGGACTGTTTTCGGACGGCAATGTTCATAGCCACATTGACCACCTCAAGGCCATGCTCACCCAGGCCAAAACCGAGGGAATCAAGCGGGCACGGATCCATATCCTGTTAGATGGACGGGATGTGGGCGAGACTTCCGCGCTGGAGTATGTCGCCCCCTTTGAGCAATTTCTGACCGGACTGAACGCTGGTGGCTCCGTGGATTTCCGAATTGCATCCGGCGGCGGCCGCATGAACATCACCATGGATCGCTATAATGCGAACTGGGATATGGTCAAGCGTGGCTGGGACACCCATGTCCGCGGGATCGGCTCCCCATTTGCCTCTGCCCATGAGGCGATCGAATCGCTCCGCAAGGCCAAGCCGGGCGTGATTGATCAGGATTTGCCCGCTTTTGTGATTACCGAAAAGGGGCAACCGATCGGAAAAATCGTGGATCACGACAGCGTGGTCTTCTTCAACTTCCGCGGGGATCGCTCCATTGAGATGACCCGCGCGTTCGAGGATGATAGCGTCACCGAGTTCGACCGCTCTCCCCGTCCCACGGTGCTTTACGCTGGAATGATGCAATACGACGGCGACCTGAAGCTCCCGAAACGATATCTCGTTGAACCGCCCGCCATTGCCGAAACCATGGGCGAATACCTCGTCAAAAGCGGCGTGACGCAGCTCGCCATCAGTGAGACCCAGAAATACGGGCATGTGACCTATTTCTTCAATGGAAACCGGTCTGGAAAATTTGACGACAAACTGGAAGATTATGTCGAAATCACATCCGATATCCTGCCCTTTGAACAGCGTCCGTGGATGAAGGCCGCCGAGATCACCGATGCCGTCCTCAAGGCAATTGAAGCGAATTGGCACAAGTTCATCCGCCTTAATTTCCCCAATGGCGACATGGTGGGCCATACAGGAGTCTACCAGGCCACCCAGATTGCCGTGGAAACGGTCGACCTGTGCCTCGGCCGACTGATTCCCGCCGTTCAGGCCGCTGGCGGCATCCTGGTCATTTCCGCCGACCATGGAAACGCCGACGACATGTATGAGCATGAGAAGAAAACCGGCAAGGCCAAGGTCGAAAACGGAAAACTCAAGGTGAAGACCGCCCATTCCCTCAACCCGGTTCCCGTCTATATCTATGATCCGGCAGGCACGGCCAAATTATTGCTGACCGATCATAAGGGACTGGGCATCAGCAGCCTGGCCGCCACCTGCATCAAACTGCTGGGGTTTGCGCCCCCGTCCAATTATGACCCCGCTGTTGTGGATGTCGGGTGAATGGAGCCGGAATTCCATTGTCTCCGGTGCGGACAGTGTTGTCGCCATGAAGGGGAGGTCCGGCTTGTCGATGGGGAGGCTACGGCTATTGCGGAAAGCCTTGGGTTGGAGCCAGCCGATTTTGCAGAACAGTTCACCCGGCTCCGGGAGGATCGTCTTGGACTATCGCTGACGGATCATCCCGATGGGTCCTGTATCTTCCTGGAGGGCACCCCGCCCTCCTGCAGGATTCAGGAGGCCAAACCCCGGCAATGTCGGGAGTTCCCTCATTCGTGGCGCTATGAGAATTGGGTTGAAATTTGTGCCGCGGCCCAAAAACCGGAACTTTGATCTTGCTTCAGCCCTTCCAAGCCCGTATTAAATGCACTCACTTTTACGACCAGAAGGATGGTACTCATGAACAGTTTTGAAAATAAAGATCTGCCCGCGAGTGGACATGAAACCGGAGACCTCGCGCTGCCGACCGACAGCAACAAGGAGATCAAAAGCTGGATCATCACCATTGGCGTTGCCGCCGTAGTCGTCCTGGCCGTCTTCCTGTATCGCACCAACAAGGCAGGTAATGAGGAAAAGGCATCCCGCATGCTGGGAGAAGCCCGAAACGCGCAGGCTCTTCAGGCCATCATGAGCCAGTACCCCTCCTCCTCCGCCGCCCGGATGGCCCTGCTTCAAATGGCCAAGGCCCAGTTTGACAATGGGGACTACATTTCATCCCAGGCCAGCTATAAGGATTTCCTCTCCAAATACCCATCCCATCCCATGACCGGAATTGCGGAATTAGGCTTGATTCATTGTACAGAGGCCTTGGGACAGACGGAAAAGGCCTTGGAGGACTACACCCGCTTTGCAACCAGCAAGCCGACTCATTTCCTGACCCCCACGGCCATCTTTGGGAAAGCCCGCTGTCTGCAGGCGCTGAAGCGGTATGACAAGGCCCGGGCCACCTATGATGATTTCCTGGCCGCCAACCCGAAAAGCGACTGGAAAAACGATATCGAAGAGGCGCTCAAGCAGCTCGAACGCGAAGCCCGCACGCCGTTGGTCAAGCTGTAAGAAAAGATCAGCCCTTCTTCTCGTCGGTCTTTTTCTCGTCGGATCCCTCTGGTTTTGCGCCTTCTTCGCGCCCCTTCTTGAATTCATTGAGGCTACGCCCCAAGGCACGGGCAAGATCCGGCAATTTCCGCGCCCCGAACAGCACCAGAATCACCAGCAGAATGATCAACAGTTCAGACATTCCAAAGTTACGCATAATCGCAGCCTTTCATTGATGACTAAATATTACATTTAACGGGCCCCAAAGGCAACCCTATGGGTATACATCATTAAAAACGGGGCGACCTGATTTGCACCAGGCCGCCCCGTCGCTTTTTCTATTTACTCGTATCAGGCCTGCGGTGCCGAAGTCACTTCACCCGTGCAGGGCGGCATACCCGCCAGCTTGGTGAGCATATCGAACTTGGCCAGCACCTTCTGATCGGCAAGGGTCATCAATTTCGCGGCATGCTCCGGATTGATCTTCTTCAGCACGCGGAACCGGTTTTCCTTCATGGCATGTTCGCTGAACTTCATCGTCGGGGGTTTGCTATCCAGCGTGAGCGGATTCTTGCCCTGCGCCGAGAGCTCCGGATTGAACCGGTACAGCGGGAAGTGGGCCGAATTCACGGCATCCTTCTGGCCCTGCATACCCGACGTCATGTCAATGCCATGGGCGATGCAATGCGAATACGCGATGATAATGGCCGGACCGTCATACTGCTCGGCCTCCATAAACGCCTTGACGCACTGGCCCGGGTTCGCACCCAGAGCCACCGTGGCCACATAGATGTTCCCGTAGGTCATCGAGATCATGCCCAGATCCTTCTTCATGGAAGGTTTTCCGCCTGCCGCAAACTTGGCCACAGCACCCATCGGGGTCGACTTGGAGGCCTGGCCGCCGGTATTGGAGTACACTTCGGTATCCACCACCAACACCTTGATATTGCGACCGGAGGCAAGGACATGATCCAAGCCGCCGTAGCCGATATCATAGGCCCAGCCATCGCCACCCAGCACCCAGACGGACTTCTTCACCAGATAGTCGGCCAGTGAAAGCAACCGGGTGCATGCCTCGGCTTTGCAACCGGCCAGCTTGGTCTTGAGCGTGGCCACCCGGGCGCGCTGCTCTTCGATCCCGGCCTGCGTTGTCTGGTCAGCGGCCTTGATAGCCGTCAGGAGATCCTTGTCCCCCTTGAGGCTGTCACAGGCACCCCCGATCAACTGGTCCACGAGTTCCAGTGCGTACTCATTGAACTTGTCGACCGTCAGGCGCATCCCGAATCCGAACTCGGCATTATCCTCGAACAACGAGTTCGCCCAGCACGGCCCGCGCCCATCATCCCGCTTCGCGTACGGGGTCGTGGGAAGGTTACCGCCATAGATCGACGTACAGCCGGTCGCATTGGCGATGTACAGCCGGTCGCCCACCAACTGGGTCAGCAACTTGACGTACGGCGTCTCGCCGCAACCCGCACAGGCGCCGGAGAACTCAAACAACGGCTTCACGAACTGGCTACCTTTGACCGTGTCCTTCTTGTAGAGCTTGACGTCCGTTTCGGGAAGCGCCAGGAAGAACTTGAAGTTTTCGGCCTCGTTTTCACGAAGCGGCAACTGGGGTGCCATCATAATCGCGCGCTTGCCGGTTTCCTGCTTGGTCACCTTGTCGCGTTCCCGCCCGGGACAATTCCAGACACAGGCGCCGCACCCGGTGCAATCTTCCGGAGCCACCTGGACGGTGAACTTGAGACCGGCGAATTCCTTCCCCTTGGCATCAGCACACTTGAAGGTCTTCGGTGCAGAGGCCAGGGCCTTCGCATCGTAGGCCTTGACGCGAATGGCCGCATGGGGGCACACCAGCGAGCACTGGGCACACTGGATACACAGATCGGAATTCCATTCGGGAATCTCAACGGCAATGTTCCGTTTCTCGTACTGGGTCGTACCGGTCGGCCAGGTCCCATCCTCGGGCATCTGGCTCACGGCAATGCTGTCACCCTTCTGCTTGATCAGGGTCGCGGTGACGGTTCGCACGAATTCCGGGGAATCCGCAGGGACAACGGCAGGCATTTTCAGCTTGCCGGCAACCTTGGCGGGAACCGTGACGGCCTGGATGGCCGCAACCGCCGCATCCACAGCCTGGAAGTTTGACTTGACCACATCATCGCCCTTGCGGCCGTAACTCTTCTTGATGGCGTTTTTCAGGCCCTCGACCGCCTCTGCCTGGGGCAGGACGCCGGAGATGCTGAAGAAACAGGTTTGCATCAGGGTATTGATGCGCGCCCCCAGCCCGAGGTCCGCCGCCA
>CAJBSZ010000464.1 GCA_903958395.1 uncultured bacterium
CCCTGAACCCGCCTGGAAATGACGTCGAATGGACCTCCCAATCGCCCTGCGCACATTCCCATTGGCCCGCCGCACCATACCAGCCGGCATCAATAACAAAGTATTTCACGGGCGTGCCTTTTAGACGGTCCGCCAGAGCCACTACCGTATCATGGGTGCGATACCCCCAACTTGTGCACCAATCGTTAAACACTATCGGCAATTCTAACTCGACCACAGGTTGCTTCTCCACCGCTGGAATCATCTGGGCGTTCAGTCGGTCGCAGGCGTCCTCCAGTGAACCACATACCACCGTCAGAACAGCCATCGGCGTCACCAGCGATTCACCCGGCACCAGTGTTTTCATCCAATGTCCAAATTCACGGTCCGCTAGCCCACCCGACAAGCAAAGGTGGTCATGCTTGCGATACAGTTCCAACTGCCAGGACCCGGCCCAACACACCTGCGCCCCCCAGTAGACCCCTGCCGGTCGATCCTCCACCAGCACACGGGGAAAGAACCCCCGGGCCGGAATGGAACCTACCTGACCGAACCGCTCGGAAAATGCCGCATGCCCGCTCCATGAACGATCCAGTCCAAGTAGCTCTGCCGACATGCTCTCCAACCGGCCCTCCGCACTCCACCCGCTCCGGAACCGGTGAATCCATAGACGTTCCGCGGCATCAGTTGCGTCAAATGGCGTGATACCATCCAGCGAAAAGCTGGTAACCGCCTCCAGTGTAACCGGGCGAGTGCCCTCATTGATGACCGTCGTCTGGACCGTCACATAAGGAGCCCCAACTGACCACTGCACCTCATGCATGGCTTCCAGACCGCAATCATGCACGAACCGTGTTCGCACAAACCGGACATCAGCCCTATCCTCTGCAGTTTGCGAGACAAAACGCAACCCACCGGCACCGCGCAGGGTTCGCCCCTGCGCAAATCCGCCGGGATAATCCTCACCCAAAACCTTCACATGAACAAGAGGATCCACCACGGACGCAGGGAACGGGACACCGTCATCCGGTAGATTGGCCACCTCCACGCTCCGCTGACGCAAATCTTCCTGGCGTCCAACCACGTTGCCCAAACGCTCCGACGGGATCAGTACCATGCCCATGCTGGCATCCACGTCATCACGTACATACCGCAGCACCATATCTTGAAACACATGGTCTTTTATTGTTCTCATAATCCTATGCGACCCACTTTGTTTCATGCCTGCAATACCTGACCTCACCCTTATCCCACCCGCACTCACATCTGAGAGCTGAACTGGTAGCGTCCCGAATTGACTTCAAAGACGGCGCGTCCACTTTCCATACGTAGAAATTTCACGCCTTCGGCTTGGCCAGCCTCCACCTGCCCCTCCTTCACAAGCCCGGCCCGCTCCGCCGGTACATACACGGTGGCGGACGTATTGGCGGGGATCGTCACGTCCAGTACCAGTTGCGCTCCGCGTCGGCGCCAGGTGCTGACAATCCGGCCGTGTGCGGAATCGTACCAGCTTTCGACCCAGTGCAAATCGCCAACTACATTCGGTTTGATGATGATCTTGTCAAACCCGGGACCCGTCGGATCGGGCCGGATGCCGCCCAACGCCTGCATGTTCCAGCCCGCGATATTGCCCCCCAACGAGGGCATCAGGGCCGGGCGCCCGTTCCAGCCCTCCTGCATCAGATCATGATCCACCAACACCGTGTCCGACAACCCGGCCGAACCGGCGGTCATGCTGTACCAGGAAGGATAGTCCTGGGCCGTCGTCATGGCATAGCCCAACTCCGGAGCGATGTCCGCGAGCATTTCCAGAAGGTATGGCGTCGCAACAAAACCGCTGGAGACGTGCCGCCGATGCGCCTCAACTTCTCGAATGAGCGCCGCTTCAGCCTTCGATCGAACCTCAGTCGGCACCAGGTCCAGGGCCAGCGGCAACGCCTGGCCGGCCTGCGTGCACGGCCGGTCTCCGGACCACCAGATTTCGTGCGTGTCCGCCGGTCGCGTAGGATCCCACCAGCGCTCCATGGAAGGCTGGCTGCCGGAGATGCCGTAGATTCCGCTGGTGGGATCGAGGAATTTCAAGTTGTAGGCCTCGCGCACGATTCCGGCCAGCCGCGCATAGCGGGTCGCTTCGTCCCGCCGCCCAAGCATGTCGGCCGTGCGGCTGACAATGCGAGCGTAGAGGTAGTACGCCGGTGTGTTAACCAGGCCCGTGGGCGTATGCTCGATGCAGATCCAGTCTCGCAGCCCCCAATCCTGGATGATGGGATCTTGATCTCCGCTTGATGCCGACGTGGAGACGGTGCTCGCAATGTTATGCAGTCCCCAATCCGGGAGCGGCTCTGCACTTACCCTCCCCAAATAGTCGACATACTGCTTCATCGGCTCATAGCTTTCAACCAGCAGGCTTGGATCGCCGTACTGCAAATACCAGTGCCACGGCAACCAGACGAGGCACCCCCCCCACCAGGGACTGTTGCAGAAATCGTAGACGGGACCCGGCGCGACATTCGCGCTGTTGCCATCCGCACGCTGGCAATCAACAAGGTCGTGCTGCCAGCGCTCATACATCACGCGGGAATCGTAAAGATACGCGGCAGAACAGAACATGTTCTGAATATCCTGTGCCCAAGCCTTGAACTCACGCGTCGGATCGTTGGGCAGGTAGGTCACGTAGGCCTTGTGTGTGCGCCTTGCGCTCTCATGCAGCCAGTTGAGCAGATCATTCGAGCAGCGGAATCCGCCGGACACCGCACCGACACCGGCAAGTTCCACGGCGCTCAAATCGTCAAGTGCCGGTGTGCCGCTCAAACCTTCGACCTGCACACGGGAAATCGCGTTATAGCAAAACCGCGGGACATACTCCTCGATATCCTGCCCTGCCAAGGTGAAGATATTCACCCTAGGCTCACAGGATTCCGAGCCCGCCGGCGAACAGACGGTCAGTTTGATCTGCCGACCGGCCGGCCCCGAGGCGCGAAACCGTAGCGCCCCGGTGAACTCGCGGCCGAAATCGTATACCCATGCCTTACCGCCATTGGCGGTAACGAGCGTTTGAGGCTTAATGACCGCCGTCACCCGCGTCGGCGTTTCGGCCTGGCATACCAGCTGGCCAGCCGGACTCTTAAGCGCAACCGAGGGGCGCCACAGACGGTCATCGAATCCCTCTCGATCCCATCCCCGCCGGGCTTGGCGCAGATCGATATCCTCTTCACAAAGCCAGCTGCGAGTGATCTCTCCATGGGACCACTTCCAGGTCGGATCGGAAATGATGGTTACCTCACTGCCGTCAATGAACTCCAGATGCAGGTCTAAAATCATTTTGGGTTGGTCAACATAGGGTTTACCCTCAAACATGTGAACCCATGGATCCTGCGACAACCCATACCACCCATCCACCAAAATAACACCCAGTGTTTTGATACCCGGCTCCGCCAATGGTTCCGTGACATCGTGAACCATGTACTGAACCCTCTTTTCGTAAGTCGTAAAACCGGGTGTCATCACGCCATCCCCGACCTTGGCGCCATTGATGGAGAGTTCGCTGAAGCCAAGTCCACAGAAGAAAGCCGTAGCGCGCTTGACAGGTTTCCCTATAACGATCTCCTTGCGCAGGCATATGGCAGGACGGGCAAGATCACCCTTCCGAGCCAACTTGGCCGCGGGTAGCCCCGCAGCAACCGCAGCTTCACCGGCGCCAATCCACTGGCCTTTCCAATCTACCGGGCTGAGTTTTCCTACTACGAACTGGGCCGTTTCGCTCCAGGCGGTCGCGGCTCCATCCTGGTCCCAAGCCATGACTTTCCATAAACAGCGCTGGCCACTCTTGAGCGGCAATCCGGCATATCGGATAGCAATAGTCTGGTCCCCGTCAACCCTGCCGCTGTCCCAAAGAGTCCCGCAGTCCGCGGCCAAGGATTCCCGGCTGTCTGCAACCAGGATACGGTAGGCCGATTGCTTGACGGCACGCCTGGCGGCATTCAAATTCCATTCCAACCGGGGAAAATCGACGTTAACGCCCATCGGGTTGACCGCATGCTCACACCGCAGTCCGCAAACCGCGGTCGCGCCGAACGCCACTGACTCTTCGATCGCGAGCGGATCAACCTCTTTTTCCTTTCCGTACACTTCGATTTCCGACAATTGGAAGCGATGTTGGCCCGCCGTATCCGACCGCAACCAGGTCGCCTCAACCTTGAGATACCTCCCGGGCCTACTCTGAAACCTGAATACCTGCGCTTTTCCGGCCTCCGGCAGCGGGTAGCCGCGGTTGTCTGAAACCACCTGCCAGGCCTCGCCTTCGCGGCAGATCTGAATCGTGAAATCAACGGGAAAACCGAATCCGCCTGCGGTCCTGCTGAAGTCCGGATAGAGCTCCACGCGGTCAAGTGTGCAGTTCCGCCCCAGATCCACGACAACATATTCCGGATAGAGCCGGTGATCGGCATAGTCCACAAACGCTTTGCTGCTCCACCCGGCAGCCTCACGCTCACCATCCGTCAACCGCTCAAGCGCATGGCTCTGCGTCTCCAGCGAGGAAAACGCGCTGCATTTCCGCCCTGCGGCTAAATTAATGTCAAAGGGTGCCATCATGTTACTCCGTCATACAACTACACCCGTGCCCCGTAATGGCAATTTCCGGACTATTCAACCGCAGTGCCGCGGATGCCACCTGTCCAGCCGAAGCGGGTGCGAGAGTCACGCAGTCGAGAAGCACTTGGCCGCTGTCGCCCGGCTCGACCTTGAAGAGGAGCCTGTTCTCGCCTTTTTCAAGCCAGACCGCCATCCCTTTGGTCGCCCATTTACCCTCGCCTCGCGCAGGCCAGTCGTTTGCAGCCCAGCGGGGAAATTCAAAACGGATGAATTTCTTGCCGTTGATATGGCTGGTAAGGCTGCGACTCTTCTCTTTCATCCAGCCCGGCGGGAAACCATAGCGCAGACTGAGCTCGTAATGGCCGGCCTGGTCAACATTCAGCTTGAAACCCGCCGCTTGCCCGACACCGGCCAGGAAAGCGCAGCCAACACCGGAATAGCCGGGATTGTCGCTTCGAAGCGTGGCGCCGCCACTCAATTCGGCCGCAGCTCCATCGTGACGCGGAGTGCTCTTAACCGCAAGCGGCATCTCCCGGGCCTGCACAGGATTGCCGCCCCTTGCGGGGATACGGGTCACCTGCAAATGATCGAGGAAGCAGGCACCCAAAGGACCGAAGTCGTTACGGAATTCAATCTGGTTCAGCCCCTTTTTGAGGATGACCGTCTCCGGCTGTTTGTTCCACCAGGTCCAGGAGCCTGTTTGCGGCAGGACAACCGGGCGCAACAGTATCCCGTTAATGAAGAGGTTCAGGCAACCATCGCCACTGCTGAACCATTCGCCGCGGCTGTAGCGCAAACTCGCCCGGTAGGAGCCGGCTTCCGGGGCGTTTACCAGAAAACGGACACCGGAACCGGATGATTCCATCAACTGCACGTAGCCGGCATTGAAGAAATTCTGCGCATACCCACCAGGATTGGTCTTGGCCTCTGCGCCATTGGAAAGAGTGGCATCTTCCTCCGCCTCATAGACGTCGCTGGCTGTCACGGGATAGGCCGCGCTCAAGCCGGACTCCTGTCCGTACACTTCAAAGGCATTGAGGGCTGCATTTCGCCCCATGCCAAAAGAATCCGGCTTGGTCTTGGTGATCACCACCCGAACCTTGTCCGCCGTGACCGGCGCGAATTCACGGGGCCTGGCAACGCCGATTTCCTTGCCGGCGACCAGTTCTATCCACGCGACCCCATTCCAATACTCCAACCGATACGCCGTTATCCTGTCCAGATACTCTTTCAATACGACCCTATTGAACGTCTTCTTCTCCCGGAACTCAACCTGCAACCACTCTTCGGTCTGCGGTCCATTGTCTGTGGTCTGTGGTCTCCCCTCCCTCCACGCCTCCCAACGTGAACTACGGTCGTTGCCATCGATGGCCATCTCCGCCAGGGTGCGACGGGAAGCCTGGCTGGATGTCGTGACCGTAGCGGAAAGCGCCAGGTCGGCGGGAACAGAGTGGCGTCTTACGCCGCGTGTATCAATTTTCAGTTCCACCACACCGTTATGACGGATCCGCACGGAGAACTGCTTTTTAGATTCATCCCAGCTCAACTCCTTTTCAAAGGGCTTGTCGCTTTCCGGATCTCCGCTTCCGGTGGCGGTGATCCTTGGTTCGTTCTCCAGACCCTGGAGACAAAAGAGGCTTTCCCGCAGCTTGTTTTCCGCAGGGTTGACCAGATACTTGGTGTTCACCCACTCCATGAGCTTTTTCCAGCCGAGCGGAAGCTTGGCGTACAGATCGGTGTCGCTATCAACCCGATAATTATTAAGGTGGATGCTCAGGCGCTCCGCCTCTTCCTTGACGATGGCAAAGGTGTGCGGGGTAAAGGCGCCAGAAAGGGAAACAGCCGCCTGATTGTTCGAGAGGGGGATTTCAAAGTCGGTATTGAGATCCTGATTGGCATTTGGATTGGCAATGTACCAGCGGTTCCCGATACCAACGACCCAACTGCTGCCCCGGGCTTTGGCCGGGTAGTGACGATTGAGCTGATGCAGGGTTTTCGCCGCCCCCTCCACCGTCGTATTGGCCTTAAGAATCTCGGCTTCAGTCAAAACCTGCTTGTAGCGCTTCTGGTCCTCGGCATTGGTCAAGCCTTCCAAGAGGACCGGCAGGCGCAAATAGCGACCACTGTAGGGGAGCCACTCCTTAGTGTCGTCATATCTGGGGCCATAGAGGTTGTCGAAGAGCTTGCCGCCGGAGCTGGACGGACGGTAGACGTCTTTGGTGCCCGGGCGCGTCACCGCCACCGGGGTCTGAGCCTGAACCTCCTCGCGGGTGGAGATCAGCCGCTCCCTGATCATCTTGCGCATCAACGGGATCAGGACATTCTTAAAACAGGGTGCACGCTGAGCCCACTCGCCGGGGGAATCGGGGGCCCCATGAAAAATGTGGCAGGTCATCTCCCAGTAAAAGACGCTGCCACCCATGGCGGCATTTTCCAGAAATTCAATACCGAAGAGCGCTTCCGGATAGGCATAGAGACAATGGTAGTTGGCGCCGTCGACGCGGGTGACCTTTTCTTCGCCGAAGAGCTTGGTCAGGCCACCCTCGTGCCACATGAAGTCCTGGGTGTCGTGTCCCCAATGGGCAAGAGCCCCGCTTTGCCAGGCCCCCAGGAGCTCCGAGGCGTGGTCATAAGCGTAGCCGATACTGTTATTGCGGTTGAGAATGATCATCCGGTCACCGTTTTCGCGGATAACCTTGGCCTTCTCCGGGAAGAGTCCGGCGACCCGCGGAAGGACATTGTGCCGGCCTTCAATGGAGTAGACCATATAAAGTCCGTATTTCTTGGCCAGTTCAAGTTCCTGGGGCAGAGGCTCCAGCGAATCCCGTCCAGTACTCTTTTGCATGCCGAATTCGAAGTGCGCCCGGCCTATGCAGTAGGAGTATTTTTTGTACCGTTCCTCGTTGGTCGAAGTTGGATGGGTAGCCGAGAGAAAAAAATGTATGCCCAATTCATTTAGCCGCTCATAGTACTTATCCGAAACCGGAGCCTGCATATGGTCAACAGGGATAACGGCGAAATAGGGGCGCAAATCTTCCGGGATCACCTTGAGCTCAGCTTCCAGATTGGGAAGCGTTTTTTCCACATCATTTTGGGCATAGAACCAAAGAATGAAAAGCGGCTTCTCCGGGGAGATCTCCCGGCGGAACTTCCCGGTTTGAAACGGTAACGGCGGAGCCGCCTGCGTCAAGCTGACGGAGGAGAACATCGCGAACAAGAGCATCAAGCCAGCTAAACGGGGGAGTTTATTGGAAACATTCATTCACAGACGATCCTTCGATCATGAAAAGACACCTAAATTCAATAGACTGAAAATATCGCCTGTCCGGGGGCGCTTAACAACCGGAAAACTGCGCAAGCAAGATCACATTTTGCGCAACGGTAACCTCACTGGCGCCCGACAGCAACGCACCCAGGAGGCCGGATAACGTTCCTGAATTAATCTGGAGGTCTCTTTTAGGGCTGGGGATTGAGCCCTGCCATGCACGCGGCACGCCGCAAGCGGCGGCCCTACGGTGCTTCGCTCTTCCTCTCTTCGTAGGGCGTCCGCTTGCGTATCGCCGGTGCATGAAGGGATGCAGATCCTGTGCCCTATCCCGACTTCCGGCTCTGCCAGGCCC
>CAJBSZ010000465.1 GCA_903958395.1 uncultured bacterium
CGCTTGCCTCTTGTGGGAGGCGCGCTACGCGAGGCGATAGCGGCCACCTGGCGGCCGGACAAGCACCAGTCGCGGCGCATAGCGCCCCTCCCACAGAGCCTTGAGTATGCCCTTACCCCCTCGTGAGTGACCCACTACCTACCAGGGCGTTCATGTCTGGATTATTTTGGGAACATTAATAACAATCATGTATTGGCCTCAATTGTAGGCTAACGACCACATGGCCAATGGGTGCCGTCTACAAGTTCCAGAAGTGTTCGGCGTCACTCATCCACAATGACGTCGAGTCGGAGTGCCTGATCGAGCGCCACAAAATATGTCGGAACATGCATGGGGCTATTGCAGGGGGTGTGTTTGTATCTTGAGACAGTTGGGGAGTGTTTGGCAGTCCCTTGTGTTTATGGGTATATACAGGAGAATAGCGCTTACTTAAGCGTGATTTTCCATCTTAATCGTAATCTTAATCGTAATCGTCTGCCCCGGAATGGATTACGATTACGATTACGATTACGATTATGATTACGATTGCGAACAGAAAAGGCCCTTAAGTAAGTGCCATTCGCGTATACAGGAGTTGTGCCATGTCTAATTTGGTGACGCAGAGGTTGCCGGTCGAGTTTGTGTTCGCCCGGCACTGATTTTGCACTTAATCGACACACTTACTAACGTTCCTGAAATAATCTGGACATGATCGGGTAGGGCGCGCAGGCCCTTGCGCGCCGCGGCGGCCAACGGCGTGGCCGCCCTACCAGGGCGTTCATGTCTGGATTATTTTGGGAACATTAATAATCCCTACCCTTAGTCGGTTACACTTAATCCGACCCGCTTAATCGATTCGGGTCAGGTGCGGGGTCTGTCCCTTGTTGGCGCAATGGGTAATTATAGTTGTCGTCAGCCAGAGGCAGTCAATCCCTGTAAACTTCATCGTGCGAACCGATGTCCAGGAGGGTGATTTCGTGCTCGGTCAGCACGATAATCAGGATAATGCGGTAGGCATAGGTAAGGCTGATGGCATGTTTGTCTTTGTGCTGGCCTTTCAGTCGATGTAACCGGAGACGTGAGGCATGGGGGTCAGCCTCCAGTTGTTTCAAGATGTCCTCAAAAAGGCCGGTGAGATCGGGGTGGCGCCGCAGGAATTTACGTGCTGTCCGCGAGAATGTTTCCGTCCAAACCAGGGTGAAGTGAGGCATGGGCTTTTCCGGGCGGTTTTAGTTTTGGGAACGCAATTCCTTCATTAATTGGGCAGACGTGCCCCGCCGAACCCGGCCTGCCTTCAGGTCATTTTCGGACGCTGCCAGCCGTGCTTCCGCCAGATCGGTCAGCATTTCCTGGTAGGTTGCTTCGGACATGACGACATAGGCGGGGTGATTGCTTTTGATGAGGTGGACCGGTCCATGCGCCAGTCCCTCGTCCACCGCCGAAATTCCCCGTCTTTTGATTTCCTGTACCGCCATCATAGTCATAAAAGATACTCCATTTGGTACTCGATTAAGCACCATATTCATGAATTCTACTCACGCTGTCAAGAATATGTATTACCGGGACGAAGCGGGATCCTCGACCGCCGCAGTTACTCAAATATGCACAAAATATGTCGGAATATGCATGGGGCTATTGCAGGAGGTGTGTTTGTATATTGAAGCCGTTGGGGATTGTTTGGTAGTCCCTTGTATTTGTGGGTGTATACAGGAGTTGTGCCATGTCTAATTTGGTGACGCAGAGGTTGCCGGTCGAGTTTGTGTTTGCCCCGGCGTGGTGGAACAATCGCGAGGGAATTACTTTCGACGAGGATTTTTTTTATCATCCGGCCCGGCGCGTGGAGGTTGAGCGCAGGATGGAGAAGGCCCTGTACGACCGGTGGGGCGGTTACGGCCTGGGGGCCGATCACCAAGTGGATCATCCGGTTGTCGGACCGGTACATCTTGCCGCGGGGTATCTCGTGTCGGAAATGCTCGGGTGTGAGGTGCACTACAAGGAAGCGTCGCCTCCGGAAGTGGTGTCAGCCGGGAGGACAGATCTGTCCATTGATGAAGAGTCGGCCTTCCGGAGTCCTTCCTATGCGCGTTTCATCCGGCTGATGGAGGCGCTCAAGGGTCGTTTCGGGCGGTTGGAGGGCGACGTCAACTGGGGCGGGGTCCTGAATATCGCCATGGATCTGCGCGGGCAGCGGATTTTCGAGGATATGTATGACCAGCCTGCGGAAACCGGCGCCTTCTTTGCGGGAATCGGGCGCGTGATCGAGCGCTTTGTGGGGCAGGTGGAGCAGGAGACGGGAACGTCGAGTGTGGCCGTCAACCGCAGCGTGCGGTTCTTCAGGAAGCCGGTCTATCTCCATTCGGAATGTTCGCATACCATGATTTCGGTGGAGGACTACGAGGCCTTCCTCATGCCGATTGACCAGGCGTGGAGCCGGAAACATGACGTGTTCGGCATCCACTATTGCGGGGCCGATCCCCATCGTTACGCCGGCGCGTTTGCGAAGATCCCGAAACTCGCGTTTCTCGATGTGGGGTGGGGCGGGGATCTGAAGATTCTCCGGGCGGCCCTGCCGGACACCTTCCTGAATATCAGGCTGAGTCCTGTCGAACTGGCGAGCCAGACGATTGGGGAGATCCGGTCGGTTGTGAGGCGGCTTGTCGCCGATGCCGGTTATCCGGCCTTAACCGGCCTGTGCTGTGTCAACATGGACGAGAAGGTGGCGGACGAGAAGATCACGGCCATTCTCGAGACGGCTGACGAGATGCGGGCGCGTTAAGGCAAAGTATCAGGAATAGGCTGGCCCTGGGTGGCCGGCATGTGAACAGGGGAAAGGACTCGGACCATGACGTTGCAATTGCCAAAATACACGATGGGGGTGGGGGATCGTTTCGGGCGCGAGGGGCAGGCCCAGCTGGCGGCCTTGACGCGGGCGCGCCAGGAGGGGGTCGCCGTGTCGCCCGTCTGGAACAAGTCGTTCCGGGAGCATTCGATCATCCACACCGAGCCGGCCAGTGTCCGCAAGGCCGCCGATGCGGCCGTGAAGGAGGCGGGGTGGTCCTTTCCCTACTTTGTGGATGCCGACCACATCAACATCAAGACGGTGGACGGCTTTATCGACTCGAGCGATTTCTTCACGCTGGATGTTGCCAGCGCCATTGGGACGGTTGCCGAACCTGGCGCGATGGATGCGTTCGTGGCAAAACACAGCGGATTGTGCGGGACGCTCGCGGTCGAGGGTCTGGCTGAGCCGATTGTCATTACCCGCGACTTGTTGGTGGCGGTGGCAGAAAAGTACCTTTTTGCGGTGCAGGAGGCCGGTCGGATTTATCGCAAGGTGGAGCAGGCGAAGGGAGTGGGCCGGTTCGTGACGGAAGTGTCGATGGATGAAACCATGTCGCCCCAGACGCCGCCGGAGCTGCTGGTAATCCTGGCGGCGATCGCCGGTGAAGGGATTCCCGCTCAGACCCTGGCGCCCCGCTTTTCGGGGCGGTTCAACAAGGGGGTCGATTATGTGGGGGATGCCGGGCAATTTGCCCGTGAATTCGAGGCTGATGTGGCGGTGGTCAGGTTCGCCTGCAAGCGTTTCCTCTTGCCCGGGAACCTGAAGTTAAGCGTGCATTCCGGCAGCGATAAATTCAAAATTTACGGCGCCATCAACGCCGTTTTGCAGAAATGTGATGCCGGTCTGCACCTGAAGACGGCGGGCACGACCTGGCTTGAAGAGGTCATCGGTCTGGCGGAGGGCGGGGGTGAGGGGCTGGCCATCGCCAAGGACGTGTATCGGATGGCGGTCGGTCGGTTCGACGAGTTGTGCGGGCCTTATGCGGAAGTCATTGATATCGACCGCAACGCCCTCCCGGCAGTTGAAGCGGTGGCACGGTGGGATGGGGCGGCTTTCGCCGCCGCGTTAAGGCATGACCCGGCGTGTCCCCTTTACAATCCGAACTTGCGGCAACTTCTGCATGTGGGGTACAAGGTGGCTGCCGAAATGGGAACACGCTATCTGGATGCACTGGATGCCTTTCGGGACAGTGTGGCGCGAAATGTCGAAGCCAACCTGTATGAGCGGCATGTGATGCGGGTGTTTCCTGCCGAGGCGTGGGGTGATGGTTCGGGAGTGGCCCAATGAAGACAGACGACCTGATTGAAAACGAGGCGAAACCTGGCCGGTACCGGTGGCTGGTGATTTGTTCACTGCTCTTTGCGGTGACCACGATCAACTATATGGACCGGCAGGTGATCGGTATTCTCAAGCCGCACATCCAGAAGGATCTTGGCTGGAGCGAGATTGACTACAGCAATATCGTCTTCTTCTTTACCATGGCGTATGCGATCGGGTATCCGCTGGCGGGGCGGCTGATGGACCGGGTGGGGGTGCGCCTTGGTCTGGCCGGGGCGGTTTCGTTCTGGAGCCTGGCGATAGGTGTCCATGGGCTTCTGGCCAGTGTCGTGGGTTTCAGTTGCGCGCGGTTTGCGCTGGGGTTGGCGGAAGGGGCCAACTTTCCTGCGGCCATCAAGGCGGTGAGCGAGTGGTTCCCGAAGAAGGAGCGGGCGTTGGCCACCGGGATCTTTAATTCCGGGGCGAATGTCGGGGCCTTGATCACGCCGATCCTTGTGCCCTTCATCACGATCAAGTTCGGTTGGCAGGCCTCGTTTTATGTGCTGGGGGTCATCGGCCTGCTCTGGGTGCCGTTCTGGTTGAAATGGTATCGAAGTCCTGAAAAACACCCGAAAGTATCCCGGGCTGAACTCGCCTTGATCCAGAGCGATCCGGCTGATCCGCCCGCCCCGAAAATACCCTGGTTGAAACTGCTCAGGTACAGGGCGGTTTGGGCATTTGTCATCGGCATGTTTATCACAGCGCCGATCTGGTGGTTCTATCTCTACTGGGTGCCGGATTTCTTTAACAAGCAGTATGGGTTGAACCTGCTGAAACTGGGTCCCCCGATATTCGTCATCTACCTGATGACCAGCTTTGGGAGCATCGGGGGCGGGTGGTTGTCCTCGCGGCTGATCCATCATGGGTGGTCGGTCAACGCCGCCCGCAAGACGGCGTTTCTGGTTTGTGCGCTGTGCGTGGTGCCGGTGTTTGCGGTCTGCAAGGTGACGAACCTGTGGGTGGCGGTCGGACTCATTGGCTTGGCGGCGGCGGCCCACTCCGGTTTTGCGGCCAATCTGTTCACGCTGGTATCGGATACCATGCCCCGGGAATGCATCAGTTCGGTCGTCGGCATCGGGGGCATGGCCGGTTCGATTGGCGGTATGCTGATTGCGAAGGTGGCTGGGTATGTCCTGGAATGGACGGGCAGCTACCAGCCCATGTTTATGATCGCCTCATCGGCCTATCTGGTCGCCCTTCTGATAATGCATCTCCTCGTGCCCAAGATCGAGCCTGCCCGTTGAGCTTTGGGGCGGCCCAAGACGGACTGTCGCAAAACTCCATGTCGGCATGGCGGTAATTCAGGTTTTCATTTCCGGATGGCCGCCGTATTGTGGCAGCCAGGGAGTCGGGAGGCGAGAAATGAAAAATACTATTATCGTTCGACTGGCGGGGATATTGAGCGTGGGAAGCCTGGTGGGGGGGATGGCGGGTGCCGCCACGCTGACCCTTGAAACCCGGAGCGGTTTTGTGGAGGGTACCTGCGTGCCGGTCAAGGGCAGGCAGGTGGGCGTATCCAAGCCGATGTGGTACGAAGTGCGCGCCAGCGCCAAGAACGGGCAAATTATCGACTACGGCGCTTTTTCTTGCGGCCCGGAGTGGTTCTTCATCGCCCGGCATCTTATGACGGGCACGAACGCGGTCACCGTTTTTGCGGTGGATGGCGCGGGCAAGAGGATGGATGCCACGGTTTCGCTTGTCGTTCCGGACGGCGAAACACCCAAAATCCGACCGCGGCCGGTTCCGGCGGAGGTGTGGTGGGGTGGGCTGGGGGAGAACCAGCAATTGCTCGATCCCAAACGGCCCTGGAACTTCGTCAAAAAATACGCGGACGGGTATTTCCTGCATGGGGCCTACTGGAATGCCGAGCGGGTCAAGGCCATCGGCGCGGGGATCTCCGCCCAACTCAAACCCTATGCCCCGAAATATTGTGCGGAGCTGGGTGGCCAGCAGTTTTCGCTGTATGACGCGGCGAGTACGGCGAGGCATACCGGGATCAATCTGGCGGCCATCAGGCGTTATACCGAGATAGCCGGGATGCCGCTTTCGGAAATCACGCACGATTATGGCATTGGCTTTGAGCCGGTGGCGGAGCACTACCTGACCAAGATCAATCCTAAAGGCCGTGAGCCTGAGATCATTGATTATGCCGTCAACCAGTTATGGCGCGACGGCTATTTCCTGAAGTGTTACGCGGAGTACCCCAGCCTTAAGGGCGCGCAGACCACAAGTCCGGCGTGGCGTTGGTTTGAGGATTATCCGTCGTGCTGGTCCGATGAGACCCGGTTTTCTGTTACGCGAACGGATCTGACGGGAAAAATCAGTACCGACGGAATCTACACTCCTGTGATGAAGGGCAGTCGAAAATTCGATCGCGGAAAGAAGCCTTTGCTCGTGGAGGGGCATGAGGTGGATCTGAGGTTCAATCTCAAGGCTGTGCTGGATTCATTTATCCGGATGAGCGAAGGCACTCCGGGGCACAGCACGTTTTCATTCTACAGCGATTACCCCTATGCCCACATGGTCCTGGGCGGGAAGGACAGTCCGCGCGGGATCCGGGCGAGGAAAATGCTCCGGGCGATTGAGGGGTTCCTGCATGGGCGCGGGGCCTTTCATACGTTTGTCTGTAATGACAATGCTCCCACAGAAATCCGTGATGCCATGGCGGCGCACCGCGCGTGGGGCCAGGCCTCGCTCAAAAGCATGCAACTGCACCAGTTGGAGGGGGGACGGGCGGACCGGTATTTGTTCGAGAGCTGGTTCTACACGGCGCTGATTGAAGGCAAGAAACGGCAGGAGCTGTGTTTCCCCTTCTGGGTCGCGCCCGAGGATCAGCCCTGGTCCTACACCTACCTGGTTCGGGAGGCGGTCAAATACATCAAGGGAATCAAGGACGAGGAGGGGACTCTGGAGCCATTAGAACTCTCGGTGAAACAGGAAGGCAGAGCCATCGAATTGACCTTGGTTAACCGTGGCGATGTGGCGTGCCTCCCGGCATTGGTGGCGATCCGGGGACAGGGGCGGGTGGATATCCAATTCCGGGATGGGCTAGACCAGGATGTGACCGAGGCGCTACAGAGCGCGGAAGGATGGTCTCCAGGGGCATTGCTCGAGCCCGGCGCCAGGTTGGTGTTAAAGGGGGGTGTCCGGAAAGGGGCGGGTGTGGTGACGGTGGAAGCATTTTGGAATCCCCAGGATCCTGCGGGCGTGGTTCGCGACCGGGTGAAAATTGACATTTCAAAAGAGCGGTAATGAAGGCTCTTGAAATCATGAGGAATGCGATAAATCCGCACCGTTAAGGCTCATTCGCTGGACTGTCCAATAACGTTTCCTGAGTGCGGGGTTGAATGACCCTGTTCACTGTCCTATCGTATTTGGCGAAAGGGACGAGCTGGGAGCATTATGGCCAAAACCAGGACAACATCAACCGAACGACCCGCCGTGGGGCGTGAAGTCCCCCTGCATCGGCGGATTCTGTGGGGATTAGGGGGAGGGGCGGATGGGTTCATCTATAACGGGGTGAACGGGCTGGTGGACCAGATCTATGTGGTCGCCATGCAGTTCGATCCCCGTTGGATCAGTCTGGCCCGTGCCATTCCGCGGCTGCTGGATTTCGTCACCGATCCGTTGGTAGGGCATCTCTCTGACAACACTACCTCGCGTTGGGGGCGTCGTCGTCCCTGGATGCTGGCGGGCGCGTTGATTTCGGCCCTGGTCTGTGTGGCTATGTGGTATCCGCCTGTCGCCCTCGGACCGGTCGCGGTTCAGGCATTCATCCTCGGCATGCTGGTGCTGCTCTTCACGTTCGGCTATGCCATGTTCACGATCCCCTATACGGCCATGGGGTACGAGTTGAGCACCGACTACAACGAGCGAACGCATATTTTCCAGTGGCGTATGTATGCCTTTGCCGCCACCGGATTTCTCACACCCTGGTTGCCGAAGTTATGCCTGATGTTTGAAGGCGATAAGGCCGAAGTGCTGAAGGGCGCCTCCGGCGTACATGTCGTCAGTTTCATCGTCGCGGGCATCATCTTGTTGTCGGCATTGGCGCCGATCCTCGGTTGCCGGGAGCACTCGATATGGCGGGAAGGCGCCAAGGTCCGATTCTTCGACGCCGTGCGTTTCACATTCAACAACAAGGCGTTCTGGCCGCTGGTGATCGGTAATTTCTTCGTCAAATTCGGGATGTGTCTCACAGGCGTCTTTTTTTACTACGTGTTGCTCTACCATGTGGGGGGCGGCAATATGTCGAAGGGGACGACCGCCTGGGGCATCTTCGCCAATGTCATCAACATCAGCACGTGCGTCGCCATGCTGCCGATGGTTAAACTTTCGGACTGGCTGGGCAAGAAACAAGCGGTGGTGATCTGCATGGCGGGCAGCGCGGTGGCCTATGCGACCGTGTGGTGGACGTTGACTCCCGCGACTCCCTATTTGTCTCTGGTGACCGCTGCCTCCATCGGTATTTTTACCAATACCATGCCGATGGTCGTCAATTCCATGTTGGCAGATGTGTGTGATGTCGACGAACTCAACACGGGGCATCGCCGCCAGGCCTTCTATAGCGCGGTGTTCGTGACGTGCGACAAAATGGCGATGGCCGTAGCCCTGGCGTTGCAGGGGGTGCTCCTCAAGGCATCAGGCTTCGATGCTTCGCTCGCCGTGCAATCCGCCGAAACGGTGGCGTCATGGATGAAGATGCTGCTCTATACGCAGCCGACGGGCTTTATCCTGGGGTTGATTTGCGTTTTGTTCTATCCCATCACCCGTGCCCACGCTATGGCGACACGCCGGGAATTGGATCGACGCCAGGCCGAGAGAGAGATGTCGGCATGAAGACGCTTGAAATCCAAAGCGGGGTGCGACTGAAGCCTTTGATCCGGTGTTACGAGAGTAACCGGGTCCGGTCGGAAGCAGGTTTTGGTTCGGACGGGGGCGACCTTATCCATGAGGGATCATGCTGGTCCTGTGTTGTGGACGAAACGCCGATCCCTGGCGAACCGGACGGGGTAGAACTGATCGTGGAGATCCAGCTCGTTGAGGGGCGCGTGGAATCGGCCGGAGTGGCCTTGGTGTTTGAGCTCGACGATTGGTCCGCGGAGGATTACGTCCTCATGCCCGCCGCCGTCTATGCCGGAAACCGGTTTGCCATGAGTCCTTTGGCTTATCCTCCGCTGTGGCGTGAACGTGCTGATTTTTCGCCGACCATGCCGACCACCATTACCGACCTGCCGCGCCTGAGTCAAAATGGCGGAGTTTCGAGGATTGAGCTGACGACGGGGGATATGGCAACGCCATGCGTCGGGGTGCGTCATGCGCGTAATGGGCGGGGGCGACTGTTCCTGACCACTCAGGGCTCGATCTGGGGAAACCACGGAATAACCTTGGAGGAAAGCTCTGATCGTCAACGGGCACGCATTTTAATATCGGCGCCGGCGGTACGCGAGAATTTCTATCGACCCGGCGATGGGGGGCTGCGTCCCTCAACCGACAAGGGAGTGACGTGGAAACCGGGCGATGGCGTGACGATTCGCGTGCGGCTTTATGAATTTCCTGCCTTGACGACTCTGGACTTGTTTGAGCGATTCGCGACGGTCCGCAAGGCGATGGCACCGCCGCATGAGGTGAAGCCGCAATTGCCCTGGAGTGCGGCGTGGGCCATTCAGGAGCGGAAATACAATGCTGAGAACTGGGATGAATCGCTTGGGTATTACCGTATGGCGCCGGATTTCCATACCACCTTTGCGGTTTGCGATGAGCCCTTGTGTTTTCTTTGGCAATGCGGGTGGGTGGGAGGCGGGATGGTGACGCATCCGTTGTTGGGTGAGGGCGGGGAGGTGTCCCGGCAACGCGCCTGGCGGAATCTCGAAATGTTGTTCGAGCGCACCCAGGCCGGTAGCGGGTTCTTTTACGGACTCGGTGATGGGGTGCGATTCTATTCCGATGGCTTTGATAAGCCGCATCCCTGGAATATGCACATGATCCGAAAGAGCGCGGACGTGTTGCTCTTTGCGATAAAGCAGTTCGATCTGATTTCCCGGCAGGGGAAGACGGTGCCGGTGTTGTGGGAGACGTCGGCGCGCCGGGTGGCGGATGCTTTTGTGACGATGTGGAAAACCTACGGCCAATTCGGGCAGTTTGTGGATGTCGAGACAGGGGGGATGTGCGTTGGGGGCTCCACCTCGGCGGCGGCGGCACCGGGTGCATTGGCTTTGGCGGCACAGTATTTCAAGGAGAAGCGGTATCAGGAGGTGGCTCAAGCGGCGGCGAAGGCTTATTACGAACGGGATGTTAAGGCAGGGGTAACCACGGGTGGCCCCGGCGAAATCCTTTCGGCGCCGGACAGCGAGTCCGCGTATTCGTTGTTTGAGTCATTTGTCCTGTTGCACGAGGTGACGGCCGAGGCGGAGTGGCTTGTGATGGCGCGTGATATGCTGCGCCAACTGGCAAGCTGGGTTGTCAGTTACGATTATGTGTTTCCTCCGGATTCCATTTTGGGCCGGGCTGGCGTGCGAACGACTGGGGCGGTTTGGGCGAATGTGCAAAACAAGCATGCCGCGCCGGCGATCTGCACGGCGAGTGGCGATGCGCTACTTAAATATTGGAGGGCGAGTGGCGATGCGTTGGCGGTGGATTTGCTGGGCGACATTGTGCGGGGGTTGCCGCAATACCTGTCGCGTGCTGACCGTCGGCTAGGTGAGCGGATGAAGCCTGGCTGGATGTGCGAGCGGGTGAACTTGAGCGACTGGGAAGGGCCGGAAGGCGTCGGCGGGAATCTTTTCGGGTCCTGCTGGGCGGAGGTTTCGCTGATGTTGACCCGTGCGGAAGTGCCCGGTCTCTATGTGCAACCCGACGCAGGCGTATATTTTGTTTTCGATCAAATTGAGGCGGAGTTAGTGGGGAAAGGGGAAGGGTGGCTTGAATTGCGATTGGGCAACCCAACGGCTTTCGATGCCGAAGTCCGGGTGTTGTGTGAAACTCCGGACATGATCCGTCGTCCCCTGGGCCTCAACGCGCTTCATGGGTGCCGTGTGATCGCATTGCGTGCTGGACAGCAGGCGGTCTACCGGTTTGACCAGCAGCTGTGAGACGGTTGATATTAACCTTTCTGAAATAGTCTGGATATCTTTTGTAGGGCTGGCGCTTGCGCCATGCCGTGTACAAGGCGCGCCGCAAGCGGCGGCCCTACAAAGCAGTCCATTCAATTTTGAGAACATTAATATGTCACGGAACACGATCATGAGTATAAC
>CAJBSZ010000466.1 GCA_903958395.1 uncultured bacterium
CAGGCTTTGGACTGTCGGCGGCTTGACGCCGCTTTCTCACCCTTTGGGGTCGTAAGCGGTTCTATGGTTGCCGCGGTTCATGACGTGGTGGAGCGCTCCGGCGTATTCCACGCGCAAGGGCCTGGCCATGGCATCACGCTCCCTTCCATCTGCTGCCCCCGCGTTCCGCACACGGCCAACCGGGCAAGATGCCACGGGGGAAAAGACGGGGACACCATCGCATCTCCGACCCTGGCGTTAAGGGTATTAATGCGTCACTATAAAGCTAAAAGTCGAGGGTTGACCCCGTTACTATGCCATACACCAAACTGCCGGCAGTTGCCGGTCTCGCATCGGAGACGTTTACAAACCATGCGCCTTGTTTGTTGACCTTGACAGCAGGGATTGTGGCCTGGAACCTATTCTCGCCCGCAACCTGTGCGGTGATTGGCTCCCAAGTACTTTTCTCCCAACTCTCCCCGCCGGCAGTGACATACAGCGTGGCCGTTTTCACCGGCAATGGCGCCTGCACGGAGAATGTGATTTGCTTCCCGCCGTCGGGCTGTGGCTCACAACTCTCGACCGTGACCTTGGGGAAGGGCTGCCCTTCGCCTTTCAGCCAATATCCCAAGTACAGCAGATCGAGATTCCCCTCGTCGGGGATGCCTGTCAACCGGTGGTTTGCCGGCGCATAAACCTGATTGCTGCCAGCCGGTATCACGGCTACGGTGGCATTCACCGCCGGTGGCCAAAAGAAGTGATCGCTGGCGGCGGCGGCAATGAAATACGGCGCCTTGATGCCAGAGGCCCGGCGGCCGGCATCGAAGTGATGCAGCCAAGCTTCGCGTTGATCGTCCGGCAGATCCCGCAACTCCTTTGTCCAGGTGCTGCCGCGATCGTAAAAACCGCAGCCGTATCTCGAAAAGGCCGCCCTTACCCGTTCACCGAGCAGACCGGTGATCATCGTCGTGGTGTAGCCGCCCATGGAGATGCCCGCCACACCGATCCGATCCTTTGCGACGCCTGGCTGCGCGGAGAGTAGAGCGAACGCCTGGAGCGCCGCCACCACGGCATCGAATGTCTCATCGGCGGTGGGATTGGGCTTGGCTCGCTTGCCCCATTTGGCGAAGCGGACTGCCCATGGACCTACGGAATTCGGGCAATTCTTGGGATCCGCAATGCCCGGGAGATCGGGCGAGATCGCCACATATCCGGCCTTGGCATAGCGGATTACCGATCCTCTTTCGGCGCATCCGTAGCCTCCGTGCAGCCAGAGGATGCCGGGAAAAGTCCCATCACCGGAAGGCCGTGCGATGACCGCATACACATCCTGTGGTTCGCCGCCGACCGTCATCGACCGGAAGACCACTTTCTGAACGGTCACCCCGTCGGCGGTCTCCGTGCCGAGATCGCGAACGATGGTTGGAGCCTTTCCTTTCAGATACGGCAGGAAAATATCGCCATCCCGCGGCGAGCGTTCACCGTCGGGGCTCAGTTTCTCGCCCGGCGTAGAGATATAGGCCAGCGCAGTCATGGCGGCAGGGCTGAGGGTCATCGTCGTTTTCGTGCCTGAGTCAGTCTGTTTCAGTTCCACCGACTTGATGTCCAATGTCCCCTTGCCCTGCTGCTGACGGATGGACACGTACACCTTCGCCGTTCCGGCCGGGGTTCCAAGCGGGATGGACTTGCTCTTCCATGACGCTGTCTGTTCAAGAGTCTCGCACTGCTCGCCGACATTCTTGTCTTTCTCATCCCTGAAAGCGAGGTAGATCCAGGAACCCCTGTCCCTGGCTGACCCCGCAGTGTCGGACCTGTACACGATCTCCAGTTCATAGTCGCGCCCCGTATCAAGAAGCACCGTCTTGTTCAAGTCGGCTTTCCCTCGATCCACCTCCAAAGCCAGCTTGACGAAGTTCTCTCCCTGCTGCCCCTTTACGACGTCCCCGTGGAGGCTCCATCCCTCGGTGTCAATTCCCGGCTGTGGCAATGAATCGGCCCACGCCGCGGTGGCACAGAAGACGACTACTAAACAGATCAGTGATTTCATGCAGCACCTTCAAGACTGCGTATCACGTTACAGACCAGTGACTTCACGGCAGAGCGAGGATGCCGTAGGCGTCGGCATTCTGGTGGTTGTTCTCCGTTCCGGACCAGACCATCTGGACCCGGCGTCCGGCGTCGCTACCATCGGCGTCGTCGACGCTGAGGTCGAACAGCATGCAGTGCCGCCGCAACGCCGCTTCCGGCAGAGTGAACGATCCGGAGACCAGATACCCCGCCGCAGTCTTTTCGCTTTTCGCGTGAAAATCGGGCAACGCCGCCTTGCCGACCGGGAAGACCTTGCCGTCGGCGCGCAACCCGATCTGACCACGTTCCAAGACCGTGTCGGCGGCATCGAGCAGGGCGTAGAACAACTCCACGCAATCCTGGTTCCATGGACTTCTGTCCGCAATGGTGATCACCTGGTCGTCGGTGACCAGGATCTCGAATCGGAGTGTGCTCCCATCCCTGGACAGTTTCATCCCGGCGCTGGAGTCGGTCGGTCCGCGCCATTGGCAGGTGGAAAGAACGTGGTTCTGGTTGTCCAGCGTTTCGCCGCCGACTTTCACCTGAGCCGGCTGGTCGATCCGGAGTTCAACTTGGCCGCCTGATGGCAACTTCACGAGTTTCCGTGGGGTGTACGGCACTACCATCGAGAACGCGGCGGTGGTTTCCCAAGTGACTTTCACGTCCACGGTCGGGTTGCCTTCGCCCTGCTCAGGTGCCAGCGTGATCTCCCGCTTTTCTCCGGACATGAGCGTGAGCTCTTCCCGGGCGGGGACCGCGCCGGCAAAGCCCGCCCCGAGGGTGACGCGCAGGGTCGCCTGGGCCGGATTGAGCAGGCCGATCCGCAGTTTCGCCTTGCCGAATTCTGAACTGAGTTCCACTTTGGCTGAGATGAAACTGGCCACCTTGAAAGGCTTACTGGAGACTAGGTAGACCGGCGCCTCGTCCACCGTGACCAGCGATACGCCGTTGACCACTGGCAACTCCACGGTATTGCCGAAAAGGTCGACCTGGGTCACCAATGCGCCGGACGCGGCGCTGACCGCCACCGGGAAACCGCCACCCCGGGACCAGAGGACCGTCATCTGCCTTGCCGCTTTCCTGGCACTGAAACAGTAGCCGAACAATCCACCAGGCAGGGCGAGCGCCCGTTCGAACCTCATTCCCGGCAGCATCCGGGACAGGTTGACGCTGGCGGCACAGGAGGGTTTAGGCGAGAAGTCGCCCTGGAACAGACCGGATGTCCCTGTGACCAGGTAGTTGAATGAGCGCGCCACGTTCACCGACTGCGACTGGACGTGCCATTCGACCAGGCGGCAGGCCTGTTCGTAGTCCGAGATCATCGGGGTGGGATCGTAGCCGCCACGCTCGCCTTTGACGCCGGACTGGAACCCCGTTTCGCTGTTCCACAACGGTTTGCCGCCCTCGCCGCGTTTCTTGAGGAACTCAGTGAAGGGAGGCACCATGGTGGCGTAGCCGTCACAATAGAAGTTGGGCGTGCCCAGGGTATAGAAGTGACAGTCGACGATGTCGTAGTAGGGTTCCGGCTTCAGGTCCCAGAACTCTCTGGCGCCGAAGATGCGGTCGCCGGGCTTCATCTTGGGGGAGTCGAGCCTGCCGTACGCGGCGGCGAAGCCGCAGAGGCCGACCATGGCATCGGGATTGCCTTTCTTCACCGCCTGGTAGCCGACCTTGAGAAATCTCAGGTACGACTCCGCCGAGAAGGGCTGGAAGAACTCCTTGGTGTCAGACTCGTTGCCAATTTGGAAATAGCCGACCTTGCCGCGGTAGCGGCTGGCGAATTCCGTCACGAACTCCGACCACTGTCCCAGGTCGCGAGGCACATATTGACTCAGGTAGGTCGTTGGTCGTGGGGTGCCGGGCTCGTGGCTGGTCTGCCACGGCAGGTTGCCACCCTCCAGACAGACGTAAAGCTCGAGGTGATTCTGCAACGCCAGTTCGACCACCTGATCCATTCGCGACCACTCGCGGCTGCCTGGCTCCCGCTCGACGTCGTCCCACACGGTCCAGAGCCGGAACCAGCGGTTGCCCGCCGCGGCGCTGGCCCGGAACAGTTGTTCGACGTACGCCGCGCTGAAACTGTCTCCTTTCAGGCTGAAGCCTTGAGTGATGCCGAGGGGAGACGCGGCGGCGGGGACGGTCAGGTCAAGCTCCGGCGTCACGGCGAATGCCCGCACCAGAGTCCGGACGTGACCGTCCAGCTCGATCCGGGTTTTCATTTCATACCAGCCATACGGGAGTTTCGGCAAGGTGAGCGTGACGGCGGTGTCGCTGGTATCGGTGGGGAAGGCAAGCGCCGGAGCGGCATGGGTCTTTCCAAAGACATCGGTGACGACGACGTCCAGATTCGCCCGCTGCCCGCCGCCTTCGGGGAAGGCGATTCCCCACGTGTGCGGCCCGCTGCCGTGGAAAAGTCCGGCCTCTTGCCCTTTTTCCAGCGCCGCCATAACGCCCGGCTTGAACACGGTCAGGGTGAAGCTTTGGACTCTCACCGCGCCGCCTGGGCTGCCGAGGCTGAAGGTTCGCCCCTTCTCCCAGGTAAACGGGGTGGAACTGCCGACCCGTTTCCATAGAAGACCCGTGGAGGCCTGTAGTTCGTCGCGACCGAGAAGAGCAGAGGCAACGGCGGTTTTCCCTTGCGCGCAGTCGACCGGGAACGACCACTCCATGCCACCGCTGTTCCGGGCGCACCTGACGCGAAACATCAGGCCTTTGCCGACGAAGGCGGCCTCCATCGAGTTGGCGTCCGATCCGGAAAATACCGACCCGAGGGAAAAGACGGCGGGGAAACTCTCTGGCCCGAACGTGTCGGTCTCGGCGGTGAACGCGGTAGCGATGCCATAGCTGAACTCGGGACGCCCGCAGTATTTCTCGGGCAACTGGAAGCTGGGAACCACACCGGGCGGGGAGAGGTTTTTCAGGGTTTCGCCAGCGCTGCCTTTGAGCGATGAGTCGGGTTGCAGGACGAAGGAAGCGAGAACCACCAGTTCCGGGTTGTGGAGCGGATCGGCAGACACCGCAACCCGGACCGGGGAACAACTCATCGCCAGATCGTCGATGTCCAGAAACTTGCCGGGAGTCTGCTGGATGCGGATTTGTGCCTGGGCCAAGGTGGCTCCGGGCGGGACTTTCATCGCGCCCTTGAACAGGTTCCAGGCTTCGGACTTGGGGATGGCCAGACCGTCGCTCTCGGCTTTGACCGCCTTGCCTTCGGCGTCGAGAAATTGCATGTATACCCAGACCCCGCGGTGCATTCCCGAGCCCTCGACATCGGTGCGATAGCGGAACTCGATCCGCAACTCGCCGTCGGGAATGAGTGGCACCCCTTTCGTCGTCGTCAACCGGGGCATGTCGTCCGGGCCAGGGCCGGAGGCCAGGTGGAGGTAGTTGTTGCCAAGCGGTTCGGCGGCGACGGCGCCGCCCTGAATCGCCCAGTCCGGCGGAAGCGTGTCGAACGTACGGCCCACGACGGCATCCGAGGCGGAGGACGCCGTCGTGGAAAATGCCAATACCACGGTGAGCCCCAAGGCCCATAATCCGGACAGGTTCATCTGCAAGATCATCTCCCTCGCCTCCCCTCAGGGCCAGTCGATTCTCAATTCTCTCAACCCCAGAGAGCGCCGAGAGCACAGAGAGCAAGCCACTGGAGAAGAGTGAGTTAGGTGAGGCGCTTTCAGAACCCTCGGCTCGCCAGCGTCTCGCCCTCCAGGTTGAAGGCGGCGCGGCGACGGCAACCGCTGGAGCGCGAGCGGCCTCGCGAGCCGTGAGGGGTTCTGCACGAGCCTCATGTAGTGATCACCCAAACCCTATCGCCATCCTCCGTGCTCTCGGTGTCCTCTGTGGTGCAAGAGTCGAGTGTAGTAGAATCGAATGGCCCTGCCAGGGACAACGAAGCGGATTTCGCGCCCGAATACCCGCGTGAGAAGATGATCGAACCAGCGCCTGATGCCGACACCGCAGGAGCAACACACAGCGCCGCCCCTACCGGGGGCACACCAACGCTTAGAACCAGCCTTTCTTGCCAGTAATGTACGTCGCCACAAATTCCTCGTCGGACTTGATCAAGTACATGATCCCTTCGATGAACCCGATCACCCCGCCAATGCCGCACGTGCAAATCGTGATGACAATCTGAATGACGCCCTCCTTGGTGTAGCCCAGGTAAAACTTGTGGATACCCCAGGCTCCGAGCAGGACCCCAAGGATCCCGGCCACAACCTTCTTCTCCGCACCGGCAGGCTTACCTTCACTCATACGCTTTTCCTCCTGTTCTTGGTTTCCGTTTGCGTTCACGGTGCTAGCAGCGTGAACGGACGCAACGGAACATTCCGCAACACTCCAAACACCGCGATCGTGCCCAACAAAACCCAAACCCACACCGGCTTGATCGTCCCCGGCTCGCGGCGCAACGTCAAATACCCTATCACCGGCAACAACGTCACCACCAGCGGGTTCAACCCGAACGCTCGGGCTACCTGTCCGTGCGCCAATTGATGCAAAGCCCGCGTCGAACCACACCCCGGGCAGTACAACCCGGTCAGCGTGTGCAGCGGACACGTCGGCAAGAACGCCACCCGGCCCGGATCCAAGAAGTAAAATACCACCAGCGCCGCCGCCGTGCCCGCCCAGCACAAAATGCCAGCAGCCTGGCTCGAACTTAACCTGATAGGCATCTTGATTTCGGGGGGGCGAGAAGAAGAGGAGGCCGGAAAAGGCGATGAGAACGCCGGGCTGCGAGAACCCCGCCAGAGGGAACCGCATCAGCGAGGCCACGGCATGGGCAAGACCGCGGAGCACCAAGGAGATAGCCCGCATCGTGCCCGGCGCGGGGGTTCCGGTGGCGGTCAAGGGCAGCCGACTTGGGGGAGCGGTCGGGGTGGAAGTCCTTCACCTGGGTCGCGAGACTCTGGACTGCCGGATCGCCGCCGCCACCTGGCATGGAAGTGTCCTCCACGGTGCGTGCCGTGCTGCACGCAGGGCTATACCACTCTACCGCGTGCGAACGCCGTGCGCAAGAGCTCGGCGGAGAGGAGCAGGGCTGTCTTAAGATTACGGGCACGCTTGCCATCGAGTCGCGTGCCGCGACCGCTTCAGGGGTCATTCCGGGCCGACCGGAACGAGGCGGCCCATTGGCGGGCGGCCCTGTCGAAGACCTTGAGCCTGTCCAACCTGCGTGGCCGCCGCGGCGCTCACACAGGAGCGCCCTCCAGGCGTCCGTCGTCCGCGACCGCGGACTCGGACGGCATCAGAGGCGCGCGGCAACCGGCCGTGCGAGAGCTCAGTTCCGAAGCTGATGGTGCTTTCTCAAAACAGCCCTGCGGCGCGGGCGGGCGCAAGTCAGCTCCGTAGGGGTTTGCTTGTATGAGACTTGCAGCAACCTC
>CAJBSZ010000467.1 GCA_903958395.1 uncultured bacterium
GACCCGAGGTAGGAGGCGACAAGTCTTCGATACTTCAAGCAACCCGTGGCGTTTATTTTGTTGCCGTGTACCCGTGGCAACAAAATAAACGCCACATTTGACCTTTGCGAGCTTCGCGACTTCTGTTCAAATCTCTCGGATTGACTGGTATTTAGATGCGTCTGCCCTGTAGTGGAGGCCGACTCCTGTTGTGCTCCGCACGATTAAACCCTACTCCTGTCCTCCTCCAGGAAAGGTGTTGCGGAATTTTTGGCTCGGGTACTCCCGAACGAAAATGCCGCAACATTTTCTCTTTCTTCTCTCCCCAGCTTCCCCTCCGCTTCCTCCAGCGAAGCGGGTGGTAAATCTTTTCTTCACCCTTTAAGAGGCATCGGGGAGCGGAGGGTGATGCGGCGGGAATGGGCGCCGGGAAGGGTCTCGAAGAATAGATGAATGGCGCCGGCGGGGAAAAGGTCTTCCGCGCGGTCGGCCCACTCCACGGCTGTAATGCCGTCGGAGTCAAAATACTCCTCCATCCCCAACATCAGCGCATCCAGGGAATCGCGCAGGCGATAGAGATCCACATGAACCAGGGGACGCGTCCCCTTATATTCGTGAACCAGCGTGAAGGTGGGACTGGTCACCGGGCGGTCGATTCCCAGCGCTGCCGCCAGCCCTTGCACAAAACAGGTTTTGCCGCTTCCCAGGTCACCGTGGAGAGCCAGCACCATCGGCCCCGGCACCTGTTTCAGGAGATGCCGCGCCAGCTTGTGGGTCTCGCCCACGCTGTGGGATTCAATTGTCAGTTCATGTAAAGTGTTCATACCCGCGCACGTTTAATACCCTACGGATTCCCCGGGTTTCAAGCTCAAGTCTGCCTGATTTTTCAGTCAGTTCACCAATCCGGGTGCAGGCAAGACGAAACTGCCGGCTCCAAGCGGCCTCAAATGCTGTCTTTTTTCGACGTGGCACAGCGAAGAGCAGTTCGAAATCCTCGCCATCGGAAAGGGCATGCACAAGGGGAGCGCGGCGATCCAGAAGCCGTTTGGCGGCCGGGGAGACCGGAACCCGTGCAGCCTCGATCACAGCACCCGTTCCACTTGCCGCGATCAACCGGCGCAAGTCGGTGGCCAATCCATCGCTGACATCCATCATGGCCGTGGCCCATTTCCCGGCAGCCAGCCACTGCCCCTCAACGAGTCGTGGCTCGAAACGCAGATGCCGCCCCTGCCCGCTTCCGCCCAGGGAACCGGTCACATAGAGACTATCGCCCGGCTTGCCCCCGGATCGCAATACCGCACGGCCACGCGGGATCCGGCCGACGGCGAAGATATGAAGCTCCAGGGTCTTGCCCCGGGCGGTATCCCCGCCCACAATCGCCACGCCATGGCGTCTGGCCAGTTTCGCCAGACCACGATACATCCCCTCGATGCGCTTCACCGGCACGGAGGCAGGCGCCACGAGATCAATCAGCACCCACATGGGCTCGCCGCCCATGGCCGCGATGTCGCTCAGCACCCGCCCCAGAGCCTTGTGACCAATCGCTTCCGCGGGTGCTGTCGGGGTGAAATGAACTCCTTCAATCACCGGATCGCTTTTCAGGAGCCAATCGAATGAATCACGACGCCCCGTCCGGACCACGGCACAGTCGTCGCCAATCCCCGCCACCACATCCGCCCGTCCCGGCACCAGTTTCGCCAACCGCCGGATGAGCGCATCTTCACCTATGTTACATGCATTCATTGTGTTCGATTAAAGAATTACCACGGAGAGACGGAGAAGAGAATACAATGTTGCGGGTATTTAAGCTGCGGAGTACCGCATCTGAAATTCCCGCAACCCTTTTGGGAGTAATTCCCGGAGAAAGAAAAGATGGTTCGAACCATAAAACCACTCCTCCTCTGTTCTTCCTTCAAGAAGGGCGGTGGCGTTTATTTTTAACACGGTATTCCCGTGGTCAACATAAACGCCACATTAACTTTCTTCTCCGTATCTCCGTGGTAAAGATTCTCTTTCCTACGGATACACCCGGCCCATGGTTCGTGGGAAGGGAATGGTTTCGCGGACATGTTTGATTCCGCAGAGCCAGGCGACGGTCCGCTCCACACCGAGTCCAAAGCCACCGTGCGGGACACTGCCGTAACGGCGCAAATCGAGATACCAGGCATAATCCTCCGGCCGCAGTCCCTTGGCGGTCATGCTTCCGGCAATCACGTCCGGATCCTCCTCACGCTGGCTGCCGCCGATAATCTCGCCGTACCCCTCGGGAGCGAGCAGGTCAAAATTCTTGACGACGCGGGGATCGGTCGGCGACACCTTCATGTAGAACGCCTTCGCCTCACGGGGATAGTCGGTGACAAATACCGGTTGCTCGAACTGGCGCGAAACGAGGGTCTCGTC
>CAJBSZ010000468.1 GCA_903958395.1 uncultured bacterium
CCAACAAATGCAAAAACCAGAACCTAAACTCCCAACACCGCATCTGGACAAACTGAAAGCGCTTCTTCGCAACCCCAGACTTCCGGCCCCCGACAAGCCACGGGTCGATGAAGCAATGCACCGATACAATGACTGGATCAGCGTCCGATAGCCGGGCCAAGGGTATCGATTCTGTCGGGATCAACGAACCAGAGGCTTGAGTTGGACTGCACCGGTGCACCCCGGGCTGATTTAAAGGGGCGGCTGTTAAGGAACTCCTTCTGAGCGGAGTCATCACAGCCAAAAACAATCTTCTCATTCCAACGGGTAAAATCGCCGATCACCTTCAGGTAGTTGGAGCGAGGAGTGATGCCAGCTGAATTTGCCAGTGAGAAAGTTGCAGGGAAACTCCAGAAGGTGCCATGCATCGTGGCCAACAAATTCTTTTCTCCGATCTCCCTAATGCGCGGCCACTCGGTGTTCCAACCATGAGCGCCATCGTAGGAGTGACTTCCTTTAGGCAGGCGGTATGCGTGCCACTTTTTGTTTTCCAGCAACATCAAAATCAGCGAGCGATAGTCCCACCCCATTGACCACACAGGATCTTTATCTGGATTTTCATTCCCGTAGATTCCCCCCGGACCGGTGACCTCGGTAAACTGGTTACGGCGGATAAGCTGCCAGTCGCCACTGCCCTGCCATGAAGCCAGACTCCCGGATGGGATATCCGGACGTTTGGTGGCATCTTTATCCGTCGTCCCATTATTGGCATAAACAAGAGAGCCCTGACCTGAGTAAAGTCCTTTACCATGATAGCCGGGAAGCTTTGAATCGATGCCATTCCCCGCCTTCGGCTGACCATTGCCATCTTTGATATGCTCTTCAAACTCAAGCGTATTCACATCCACCGTATAAAGACCCTCCTCCATCGTAGCAATGTAAATCTTGTTGGCAGGGTCTGTCAGATGACGCGCGGTACCGGTCAGACGTCCCGGCATCTTCCGGGGATCCAATACACGTACCTTGCGGTTTTTATCAATCAGGTAGGGCCCAATATTGAGCTGTGCACTCTCCCTATGAATCATGCGGTTGGCGGGTGTGCCGCCGACACTCTCCGGACGAATGACCTGCTCCAGTTCCGTTGTAATCTCATAAAGCTTGTCGCTGGAACCAAGCGGCAGATGAGGTCCGTAGGTGATCACCCAGAGACGATCCGCCCAGGGAACAACCGCACCGGTACCGCACTCCCCCTCGTTGTTGTACATGGTGAGATGCGGATAGATCCCCGAAACCGACGGCGCTTCCTTCGCCGCCGCCAAAGGCGGCAACCACAAGAATGCCGCCAACACCACTGTATGAAGAAACGCCAACACTGCTCTCATCTTTTGCATATTAACCTCATGTTTGATACTTCAGAACTCTATAAAGAGAGTTTCTCCGATTTGACTGTTTTCTTTTCTCCATTGATCCGGACATCCACCTGACGAGGCTCGGGCGAGGCGATCCGGTAGGATGTGACCTTCCCGTCCTTCCATTCGATATCGACCGTGTAGCCGCCCCGGGCGCGCAGGCCTTTGACGCTGCCGGTGGACCATGCTTTAGGGAGTGCCGGCAGCAGCTGTATTTCGCCCACGTGCGACTGAAGCAGCATCTCGCAGACGCCGGCCGCGTACCCGAAATTTCCGTCGATTTGAAATGGCGGGCAGGTATCCAGCAGGTTGGGCAGGATCATATCTTGGATCATTGAATGAAGGATGCTGTACGATCGGTCGCCATCGAGAAGTCGGGCCCAGAGGCTGATTTTCCAAGCGCGGCTCCAGCCCGTGGCTTTGTCGCCACGGGCATTCAGCGAGACCTTGGCCGCCTCGGCCAGTTTGGGGGTGGTGAGCGGAGAGATCTGGCGGCCCGGATGAACGGCAATCAGGTGAGAGAGATGCCGGTGTTGATCTTTGGGATCGTCAAGGTCTTGCGCCCATTCCTGCAGCTGACCCCACTTGCCGATTTGCGGACCCAGCAACCGCTGGCGCATGGCCGTCACCTTGGCGCGGAAATCCTCGTCAACCCCGAGCGCTTGCGACGCTTCGATGGTGTTTGAGAAGAGATCATAAGCCAGTTGCTGTTCATACGAGTTGCCTTCGGCCGCCGCTCCATGCTCAGGGGATACGCTTTTTGGGCTGACGAGGGTGCCACCCGGACCTTCTTTCAGGAAATCTTCCCAAAACTCGCAGAGTTCCTTCATGATGGGATAAGCCCGTGTTTTGAGGTATTCCTGGTCGCGGGTGAAGGCGTAATGGTCCCAGATGTTCTGCACGAGCCAGGCGGCATCGCCCGGCACCCACAGGTAGGTGGCGCCACCAAAAATACCGTTCTCCGACCGCATCATCCAACCGCGTGTGCCATACTCCTTCTTGGTGGCGTCACGGCGGACCGGAATGACCGAGTACAGCCACTCGGCATACGGCAGGAAGCATTCGCTGAGATTGGCCGCGTCCACAAACCAGTAGTTCATCTGGAGGTTGACGTCGCTGTGATAATCGCAGCGCCACGGCGGGTTATTGCTGTTGTTCCAAAGCCCCTGAAGATTGGCCGGCAGGGTGCCGGGCCGCGAGCAACTGATCATCAGGTAACGCGCATATTGGAACAGCAGGACTTCCAACTGCGGATCTGCGACCGCCTTGTCGGCAACGGAATTTGTGCTACGATAATTCGCGAGGCGAAGGTCGGTGGGATATTGCCGGGAGGCTTCGGGCGCAGGTCCAAGATCCAAGACCAAACGGTTGAAGAGCGACTGATAATCCTTTATGTGAGCCGCGAGGAGTTTGTCGTAGGGAGTTTTGCCGGCCTCGGACAAGCGCCGGGTGATGGCATCGTGCGGATGTTTCCCCCGCCAGTTTTGACTCCGCTGGTTGACATAATCGGTACCGGCATTGAGCAAAATGGTGAGCGTGTTGACCTTCGAGAATATGATCTGGCCGTCTTTGGCTTCGACGGTGCCGCCGTCGTTCAGCACCACGGCTTGCGCTTCGTAATCAAGAACGATGCCGTACGGCTTCGCGTTCTTACCGGACTGGCTGTGGGTGTAACCGGCCAAATTTCCCTTTGACGTCAGCCGGTTGCCTTCAACACTGACGGAACCCTTGTGCGCATCGGTCAAACGAATCGTACCGGTGTACGCGCCGGGCTTGTTAGCCGTGAAACGGAACACCATGGCCTGTGCCGGCCGACTGGCAAAGTACTCCCTCTGGTAAGTCACGTCATTCTGGGTGTAGGTGACGGCGTGAACCGCGCGACTGATGTCGAGTTCACGCCGGTAGGCGGTGGCGGGTTTGGACTGCTTGATGCGTTCGACTTCACGACGGTAGGTGTCGGTGTTGGAGATCTTGCCGAGTTCGATTTCGGCGACTTGAAAGTGCGAGGGCGAACCGTGCTCGAAGAACGTGAGCCTGTAGTGCTGAAACTTGAGTTCGTTGGCGAAGGTGTATTCTTTCCGCAGACGCCGCCCCGGAAACGGCGGCTCATTCACTCGCTTGTCGAGCGCCGTCCAACTCAGGCCGTTGTTCGAACCTTCCAAGGTCCACGATTTCGGATCGCGATCCGGCACGTCTTCGCCGGAGGTGAACGCGTACGCGCTCACCACCATCGCCTCCGGGAAATGTCTGAGCCAGATCACCGGCTGCCTGTTATTTCCCATGCACCATTTAGTAGCTGGATCGCCGTCGATGCTGGCCGCAACGGATTGTCCCTCGGGCGATGCCTGGCCGCTCGCACACTCGACCGACAACTTGGCGCTGCCGCCGAAGTCGACAAAAAGATCACCGAATGCCTGATACGCCCCGGTATCCGTTTCGTCGCCGATCCAGAGGGTGTCCTCGTTGAACTGGATGTGTTCTGTATCCGTGCCGCCGAAGACCATGCAGCCGAGCCGTCCATTACCCAGAGGCAGCGCTTCACGTTCCCAGCTCGTGGCCGGTTTGTCGTACCAGAGCAACTGGCTGACAGGCTTGCCGGGATGGCTCCCTGCTGCGGCCAACAGCGGCAGGGCCAAGGTCATTGCGAGTAACAATTGCTTTTTCATAAAATATCCTCTTTTCTTATTCATTCCGCCACGACCTTATTACCGTTCACAACCACATCTGTACAGGAAGCGTCCGGCTGGACATTGAGTGCCGACTTAACAGATCGGTTACCTTCCACCCGCAGTCCTTTCACGCTCTTGGCCTTGATCTCCCCGCCGGTGAAATCATTATTCAGAATCCGGATGTTTTCATGCACCGGCTCTTCGGGCTTTGGCCCTTTTACGCTCGTGGTAATGGAAACACCACAGTTCAGAAAACGGTTATTCTTGATCAGCAAGTCGCGGATCGGACTCGACTCGAACCACCCCATGGCATCTCCCTCGACCAGAATCGCGGACATCCCGCAATGATCAAAGGTATTGTTCTCCACCACAATCTTGCCGCGGCTGGCCAATAAAAAGCCGCGCACTGGGTCAACACTGACGTGACAGTTACGGATTGTGAGCAGCGAGGGATTCCAGGTGATATTGTCGATCACATCGTCCTTATCAAACGTTGGCATCGTCCCCTGGATCGTGACCAACCAATCCTTGTCGGTAATCCTCTCCACCTTGCTGACGATAGCCCGGGGATTGTTGGGGTATTCACGCAGAATTTTGGCATGCATCACAGCGATTTCATCCCCGACGGTATAGGGTGCAAAGCCATAGGTCTGCGGATGAACAAAGCGGGTTAACAACTGCTGCTCGCCTCGTTTTTCGATAATCCGGAGATAGGTGCCATGGCAGTTGAGCGCATCATCCTGCATCCCTGACAGGCGACAGGAATCCACCAGAATTTCACCCCTGCAATTGGAAAACTGGAAGATATCCGCCCAGGCGGAACAAGTTCTGATGGTGTTGGCGGGCGGAACCACATTCACCCGCTGAATGGTCATGCCGTCGGTGAACTGGCTGACAAAGCCCATACAGGACAGGGCATTCACCTCGCAATCGCGGAAGGTGATCCGGGCACTGCGCGTGGTATGCACGCCCGCCATCACCCGCTTTCCATTACGGAACTGATATTGATGGCCGGGCTTGATGCCGCTTTCGCCACTGGCGAACTCGATCTTGATCTTGCGCTCTCCCAGCTCCGTGGCTTTTGCTACGGTTTGACCGTCCGTGGTCCACCCACGCGGGGCTCCACTTCTCCAGCACACGCCGCTTTTCAAATCAAAGTCCTGAGCCAGCATGCCGCCTCCCAGCCAGTCGCCCCGCCAAAGAAACTTGCCATTCTCGACCTTATAGTCGGAACCTTCCGCCACCTGGATCGTCGCCATCGAACCTTGTGCCTCAAGCACGCGAAATTCCGAAACCGCCGTACGCTTCATATCGAGCACCAGTCTGCTATAGTCCACATCTTCCGAGTTCTCGGTGAGAATCTGCATCATTCTTCCGTCGTAAAGAAGGGTCGTCTTGCCCGCCCCCTCCACGCCACCGCCTTGCACACGGAAATGTTTGACCTGGCTCAGCATGATCCCCACGGGAATGGGGTCGGCAGAATCAATCGCATTCGAGATAAAGAGTTGCTTGCGAAAGACCTTCTTGATGCTGATCGTGTGAAGCCCTGGCAGAAATTTGATGACGACAGGATTCCTGACCGTGCCTTCGCCGGAAGGCTTGAGGGTCTCCTCCTGTACTCCAGGCGCAATCAGCACCGTATCGCCCGGCGCCAGCTTCATAGCGTTGAGCCGGCCAAAGGTCTTCCAGGGTTTGCCGGCAGGATTCGCATCATCTCCCCCCGCCGGATCAATCCGGTACGTGGTCTTTCCGGTCGAGGGTATCAACTTATCCTGGGCCGGATAACTTTCACCCGCAGGCTCCCCTGCACCCACCAACCTCCCCATCAGCAAAATGGCGGCAACACCTGAAATTGAGAATATTTTTTTAGCAGTCATATTTTCCACTCTAACTCTATCTCTTTTTGCAATCCTGCTTCACCCCGGTTTACCCTGCTGTTTTTGCCGCTTCGATCATGGCCAGGATATTCTCAACAGGGGTGCCCGCCTGCACGTTATGGCAGGACGCGCAGATAAAGCCTTCGCGCCCGGCCCCAAGCGTGTTCATCAGCATCTTAACCTCGGCGCGCACCTCATCCGGCGTGCCAAATGGCAATACGTTCTGATTATCCACGCCCCCGTGGAATATGACCCGGTGCCCGTATTTCTTCTTCAGCTCCGCGGGATCCATGCCTGGACAGACGTGCTGGATGGGATTGAGCACATCAATGCCGCAATCAATCAGCGGGCCGATCAACGGTTCCGCCGCTCCATCGGTATGGAAGAATACCTTGAGCCCGTACGAGTGGATCAGGTCACACCAGCGCTTCATGCGCGGCTCCAGGAATTGTCGCCACATGTCGGGTGACATCAGCAGACTGCTTTGCGTCCCGAGGTCATCGCTGATAAAGACCAGGTCCAGATACTTGCCACCCAGCGTGAAGAATCGTTTCATCATTTCAGTCTGGATCTGCTCGATCTTGTCCAGCACGGCATTGACCAGGTCGGGGTAAAGCACCAGATCCATCATGGCCTGTTCAATGCCGCGCATCTGGCAGTAGATCTCGAAGAAGGACACCCACGGGCCAATTACGTAGAAATCACCGTGAGCCTCACGCGCCTGCGCCACGGCGCCCTCATAATCAAAGCGATCCGGATCCGGCCACCACGGATACTTTTCAACATCCGCCGGGCTTTCATAGCCCAGCATCGGCGCCTCACCAAACTCCTCATAATGCGCCTTACCCGACTGTATCCCCTTTAACGGCACGCCCCACGCGGTACGCGAGACCGCCGCTTCAGCCCCGGCGCCGACCTGGGATCCGGTCTTTTCCCCGGTCTCGGACTTGTAGGGCATAAAGACCCACACGATCTTATCCAGGCCAAGCACCTTGAACATTTCCAAATCGGTTGACGTGCCGGTATAGTCCCGCAAATCTTTCCCGATTTCCTCGGTGTACCACAAATCAACAGGCATGCGGTCAACCGGCTTCCGGCTCAGAATAGCCAATAATCGTTCTCGTGTAGTCATGACCGCAATTTTCCCTAAAGTTTCTGATGTTTCAAAATTTTCCGCTCGTGTTATTTTTTGAATATAACCCTACCTCTTATCAACGGTCGTCATCGGCCAGTCATCTGTCCGGAACGGAGACGCGGGCAAGCCGGCACCGTTAAACAGGCAGGCTTCAGCCCCGATCTGCCAGGCGTATCGCACCGCTGCCGGCGCGGCTGCGGAAGGACTGGACACGACCACGGTATTGCCGTCGATTTTAGCGTCGGCCCAGACAAACTTGCGGTCGGCTCCTGCGATGGCAAAGCCCGACAGCTTGCCCTCTTTTGCAACCAACCCGCCTTTGACGGAATCGAATTCAAGGCGGACCCCATTCCCGTCCACCTTCATCGAACGATAACGCGGCCCGGAATAAACCACGTCACTCTGTCCGTAGACCTTGGAGCGCGCAATCAGCGCCAGCCGGCGTCCCACCTCCTGCTTGTTCCCGGGATGGATGTTCGTTCGGTCTCCGATGTCGAGCGTCACCGCCAAGCCGCAATCCGGCACTTGCTCGGACACGATTGACTGCGCCTCACGAACTTCAGCCCAGCCCCAGACGCTCTGGTTGTTGGGATCAACAACCGGGGCACAGTAGTTTGCCAGTTGCACCATGTAGAATGGCATTCGGTCCTGACCCCAGAGTGTGCGCCAATCATTGATCAGAAGCGGGAGCAGGCGCAGGTAGCCGTGGCCGCCGCTGCATCCGCCGTTACGTCCGCCGTTGGTCTCACCCTGGTACCAGAGAACGCCCCTGACGGCATACGGCTTAATCGAGGCGATATGGGTGTTGTAGCCAGCCGACGCCCAGTAGTGCAGGGATAAAATCTCGCCATCCTCAGGCGCGCTTCCTGGACGACCGGGTTCAGACTGGCCGCTCGCCTTCGCAGCCTTGCAGTCCTTTTCCCATTGGCTCAGCAATCCCGGCAGCCTCTTCTGCCGCTCCAGTGCTTCCGGATACTTGGCTTTCCAGCCATCAGTCTTGGCGACATAGGCAGCGAAAACCGAATCCGTCAGCAGGGCCTCCCGGCGCACCCAGGCTTCGGCACAGGAGCCGCCACGCGCGGCAAGCACGATTCCAACCGGTCGCTTGGTCTCCCGGCGAATCTCCTTGGCGAAGAAATAGCCAATGGCTGAAATGTCGGCAGCCGTGTCTGGCCCCACTTTTTTCCAGGATTTGACTCCGGTTCCTGGCAGGCGTTTCTCCATGGGGATATCGCAAGGATACGGGATGTGGTCCGGAACGCTGAAAAACCTCAGTTCTTTGTCATTTGCATGGGCAACTTCCTTGTCGCCGTCATTGCATTTCTTGAGGCGCAGAGACATGTTCGACTGCCCGGAACAAAGCCACACCTCTCCAACCAGGACATCATCAAAAACCTTGCTTTCGCCCTGGGCCTTGACCGTCATGGTACACCCTTCGGCAGAAACAGCCAGCGGCGCCAGCTTGACCAGCCAGAAACCATCAGCCCCAGCCGTGCTCTTCAGATTCTGACCGGCAAAACTGACAGTCACCTCTTCGCCCGGTTTGGCCCAGCCCCAGACGGGCACACGCATCTCAGCCTGAAGAACCATTCCCGAAGAGAAAACAGGAGGCATCTCCAACGCCTGCGAAGAACCTTCCGCAGCCATCAATGACAGACATCCAACCAGAAGTGCGAAAACCCATTTCATATTGTTCATCTCCCGATTGGAAATTGTGAGTCCATGATCTCGATATCTTTTCGCCGCGTCATTCCGGCTCCACGACCTGTTCGGTGGAGGTGCGCACTTTCTTGTATTCGACTTTTCCATCCTTCGCAGGGGGGAGTTTGGGGCCGGCATATAGAGGCGTCAGTTCCGCCACGCTCATGGTGGTGTCGTCTCCCACACCGGACAGGGCCGTCAATTTCACCTTGAGCACGGTCTGTTTGCCGGGAAAACGAACCGTTTGCGGAGCGCGCGACGACGGCCACTCGCCCTGCGCCACCACAGTCCATTGTGTGCCATCACGGCTGACTTCGATACGGTAACCCCGGATGCCGCCCTCCATCAGGCGGTTGTTCTGGCGCGGCAGATAGACCAGCCCCTCAATATCGACCAGGCGGGGGAACTCCACTTCCAGCCAGTGGGGATGCTTCCCGGTTCCGCCAGGCCCGCTCTGCCAAATGGTGTTGGGATCGCCGTCGATCGCGGCGCTGGCCGGCATTTGCGCCATCTGCCCGTCGCCCTTCGCGCTGCCCCCCAGTTTCTTCATGACCAGATTGTCCAGGAGCAGCGTGCGGAGATCGTCCGCTGTGAGCGATACCGACGGCTTGAACGCCGGGCTGGCGGCGTAGTCCAGAAGCGACCGGCGCAATTGCCGGGCGACGGGTCTCGTTTCAAGCTGGCTCTCCACATCGGCGGAACAGACCAGCAGGCGCCCGGAGCCGACCCGGCATTCTAAGACCATCGCCAGTTTCTGACCGTAAGAGAGTTGGTCGATGACATGAATGATCGGTTCAAGTTTCGGATTCAGAGTCGTGAGGCGCATGGCCCGGCAGCGGCCGCGCTCAATCAGCTCCCGCCATTGCCAGTCAAAGTGGCTGTCAGTCGGGAACGCCGCCAAGGCCGGATGCTTCGGATCACACCAGATGCCCATGAAGCGATTCCACTGGCAGGCGAGCAGATCGTTCCAGAAGACCGGGGTGTCGCGGGTCATGGGGCAGTCCCATTCCAAGTCGGTCAGGCGGGGCAGGAACAGCACCTTGCCGCCAGCGGACAGGCGGGCCTCGGCCTCGTCGAAGTCGCGCGTGACCAGCACATCGGCTGAAACCGTATGGGAGACCTGATCGGGGTAAAGCCAGAAGTTCCAGTCGTTCTCGACCTCGGTTTTCTCCAAGCCCACCACGAGTTTGTAGTGTGCAGGAGCCGGCCAGAGGGCCATGTCCGCTTCCACGGTTCCCAGCAGGGTGTTTGTGCCGGTGGCGATTTGTGTGACCGGGAATAGCCCATGCGCCATGACCTTACCGGAACCATCCAGCACCTTCCACCGGGGCTTGGCATCCGTCAGGGGAGACGGACCATCATGGGAAATCTCGGTCTCAATCCTGAGCTTTTCGCTGGTGCGGTACACCTCTTTCGTTATCCGCGCCAGCGGCGCGGTGGTGCCGCAGAAGCGGCGGTATTCCTGAGGCGTCACATAACTCTTGGGAGTCCACAACGGATCCACCACACCCACCAAGGCCGTGCCTTGACCAAGGTAATCACGCAGGTCCAGTAGCTGGAACCCGCCGATCCCCGGGGTTCGCCGGTTACCCTCGATCTCCTCCTTGTAGCAGAGCGTCTGGAAACGGCCGCTGGCCTGCACGAAAGCCTTGTTATACGGAAGCATCCCGGTGCGTTTCCAGATGTCGCGGAACACCTCGATATTCCCGGGGCGCATATACCCGGTCATGGAGCCGATGAGAGCGTCAAAGTCAGGCAGGGCGAACCACTCGCCGATCTCGTGGGCCATGACTGGAACCGCGATGCCCTCCAACCCTTTGCGATAGTCTTTGCCGAACCAGCCGCCCGCACGCATGTAGGTCTTGTTGGCCCCGAACATGAGCGTCATGTAGTCGGAAGGGTCACCGGGAAGCGGGTCATGGCCGGTTTTAGCCGTATACAGCCGCCGTGGGTCCAGCTTCTTGAAGTGTTCCACCCAGGGAAACAGGACTTTGGTCTTGTCCTGGCCCCACGGCTCGTTGCCTTGGGAGAGCATTACGAACGAGGGGTGATTTCCGTAGGCGGCCAGAATCCGCGCCGCCTCCTCGTAGATGAACTGTTCCGTGGAACCGCCGGGCGCAAAGCCGCTCCAGCTTCCGCACTCGGGCTGGAGGTAAAAACCCAGTTCATCGGCCGCAGCAAAGGCCGCCTCCGGGGGACACCACGAGTGGAATCGCATCGCATTGAGGCCATAACTTTTACAGACGGTTAAAATCCGTTTCCAGGCATCGACATCCATGGCGGGATAGCCGGTAAGGGGAAAATCGCCACCGAAATGGGTGCCGCGGAAGCTGAAGGGGCGGCCGTTGATGGCAAAGCGGGTTCCCTGGGACGTGAAGTCACGCAGGCCGAAGGTGGCTGTCCGCCGGTCCAGGGTACCGGCCGCGTCCTTCAACTCCAAGCGGACGTCGTAAAGGTTGGGATTGAACTCATCCCACAAACGGGCATCCGGCCCCAACGGCAGGTTGATCTCGACCGTAGCGCCCTCGCCCGTCCAAGCCGTTGCCACGGTCTTGCTGGCAACGGGCGCCGATGACCCACGCAGGGTCGCCCGGGCCGTCAGCTCGCCCCGGCCGGCGGCACCCGAGGCGTTGCGGAGGACCGCAACCAGGCGAACCGTTTTCTCCGCGGCATGCGGATAGACGTTCACCGTGTCCAGGCTAACGGCCGGAACGGCTTGCAGTTCCATACGCCCGACGATGCCATTCCAGGTTCCGCCCATCTGGTCGGAAATACTGTGGGAATCGTTACCCAGCGGATAGATCTTGCGATTATCCACGCGGATGGTCAGCACGTGCCGCCCGGGTGACACCGCGCCCAGGGCGTAGAGATGCGGGGCCTCCAACGCCGCGTTGAATCCAACCGCCTTGCCATCAAGCCAGACATCCGTCTGCCAGTGCGGACGTTCCAGCACCAGGGCCACCTGCCGAGCTGACCAGGATGCGGGAATCTTGATGTCACGCTGATACCATGCCGCCCCCAGGTAATGCCGGGGCGGCTGGGAGAAGTAAGGAATCTTCACGGGCCCGGACGGGGATAAAGGCTTGAAGTATTCCCGGATCGGCCAATGGGGATCGTTGAGGTCGCTGATCCACGGCGTCTGGGCGCTGACCACGTTGCCAAAGCCTTGCGATTGCAGGATCCCGGGCAGCCGGATGTGTTCGGCCAACGTCTTGCCCTGCCATTTTTCCTGCACGCCCGCATCGGCCGGATCCATGGCGAACCGCCATGAGCCAGCCAGAGAAACGGTGTTGTCCTCATTTCCCGGCAGCAACAGGGCCGTCTGCCGGGCCAGATTGGTTTCCATACCAAGAACCTCAATCTCCCCGCCCGCATCGGCAAAACAGGCCACATCGGCACCGGCCGCTTTCAGCGCGTCATAGCGATAACGCCCATTGGTCAGGAACAGGATACCCCCGCCGGCACGCGGAACCTCGACCACGGCAAACCGGGAAGTCCCCTTCAATTGAAAAACGGCCCGGCCTTTTCCGGGTTCAGGCGATGCGAGTGCCAGCCGCCCCAGGGGAGCGCTGGAAACAAACAGCACCTGGTAGTCGGCGATCTTGCCGGCTGGCAGAAAACAGAACGTTCCGGTGTACGCGGAGGCATCGCCCCCGAAGGTGAACGGCCCGGGAACGTGTGCGGAAATCTTGACCATCCCGCAGCCTCCCACCTTGCTGCGCACGGTCATCGACCCGTCCATCATGGCCAGCGTCAGGGTGTCCTCCGCCTTCGGGACGTCCAGGGTCCCGTTCAGTTCAACCGGATCCCCGCCCAAGCCGCGGACCGTATCCCCGTACCGGGAACCAAGCAGATTGACAGACGCCTGACCCCGCACATTCACTTCAGCCGACAGCGCCTCCAAATTCGTCCCCCCATAGGCGCACAACAGGGCAAACGAAAAACGGAGCACCAACGAGAACCGGCGATTCTGTTCCTTCATGAATTCTTTCCTTTCCTTACCAAGTAAACTTC
>CAJBSZ010000469.1 GCA_903958395.1 uncultured bacterium
AATTCAATTTACAAATGGTAAAATAGACAGACATGAAAAATTTAACATCAAATGGGAAATCCCAGATGAAATGAGCACGAATTCAAACACAAATCGGAATGAATATTTATTTCGTGCGAATTACATACGACCTTTAAAAAACAAATAATATACGTATGAAAACATATTGGCCATTGATCTGGCTTATCTTGATATTTGCCAGGGAACCGGCTTTCGCGGGAGTTCGCCTGCTGCCCGTAGGGCTGATGGTATCGCCTGACGGCGCGAAAGTCTATGTCGCTTGTAGTTCTGCCGGCCAGGTAAAGACCGTGGATGTAGCCGGCGGCAAGGTCACAGCGACAATTTCCATCCTTCCCCAGCCCAGCGGTCTGGCGTTGTCAGCTGATGGCACCAGGTTGTTCGTTACCTGTGCAGCGTCGGAAAGTAAAGTCTGTGTTGTGGATCTGCTCCGGGGAAAGGTAACCTCAACACTACCAGCTGGGCATATGGCCTTAGCTCCGGTCTTGTCCCCCGATCAAAAAACACTTTTCGTCTGTAACCGTTTTGACAACGACATCAGCGTGATTGAGGTCGCAAGCAGAAAGGAACTCCTCCGCATTCCGGTTCAGCGTGAACCCGTGGCGGCGTCCATCACCCCGGACGGACGTTATCTGCTGGTGGCCAATCACCTTCCGGCTAGCCGTGCGGATCAACCGCCGGTGGCGGCGGTCATCAGTGTCATTGCCGTAACCGCCAGACAGGTGATCACGGAACTGCAGCTGCCCAACGGCTCCAGTTCATTGCAGGATCTCCGGGTTTCACCGGATGGCAAATATGCGGTGGTTTCCCACACGCTAGCGCACTATGCGCAGCCGACCACACAATTGGAACGTGGCTGGATGAATACAAATGCGCTTACAATCATCGCCCTCGAACGGATGAAAATTCTCAACACCGTACTGCTCGATGACGTGGATCGAGGTGCTGCCAATCCCTGGGGCGTGGCGTGGTCAGGCGATAGCCGCACATTGGTAGTGGCTCACGCCGGGATGCATCAAGTGAGCGTGATTAATTTCGCCGGAGTGCTGGAGCGGCTGTCGAAACTGTCGGTAGCGCCGGTGCCCGGGTCGGCTTCCGATTACACACAGTCGTCGCGTTTGCCGTCTGATGTACCCAACGATCTGGTATTCATCGCCGGCCTGCGCCAGCGGATCAAACTTCCCGCAGGCGACCTTGGCCCCAGGGCTCTCGTGGTGGTTGGCAAGCTTGCCATCACAGCGAATTACTTCAGCGAATCGCTGACTGTGATTGACTTGACCCGGTCGGACACCGCCGCCCGCAGCATTGCGCTCGGGCTGAAGAGGGAGATGAGTCTGACGCAGCAGGGAGAATTTTATTTTCACGACGCGAGCATTTGTTTTCAAGGCTGGCAGAGTTGTGCAACCTGTCATCCGGGAGATGGGCGCATGGATGGATTGAACTGGGATTTGCTCAACGATGGAATCGGCAATCCGAAGAACACCAAGAATCTTTTGCTTGCCCACAAAACGCCACCGGCCATGTGGACGGGAATTCGCGACAGCGCCGAGACTGCAGTGCGCGCGGGCATCCGCCACATTCTCTTCACTGTGCAGCCGCCCGAGGTGACAAATGCATTAAATGCCTGGCTGAAATCGCTCCGGCCAGTGCCGAGTCCCCTTTTGG
>CAJBSZ010000470.1 GCA_903958395.1 uncultured bacterium
CCACAAGCCCCAAACAGCTCGGTGGAATCTTGCGCACTGCCTTCGGCGGCGGTTCGCGGATGACTATGCCACCTCATCTGGGGCATGACCATCAACTGCATCCTTGTCCGATCCGCATCCTGCCAGATGAATTCAGCACGGGGTTCAACAATTCCATCCAGATTGTTTTGCTTGTTGGTTGCCGTTCCGTCCCGGTTATCGGAGAATTCCCCACCCATTCGAAGCGAATACTGCCAGGGCTTACCCCACTCCCCACTTGGCTCCTGCCCGAACACCGCCAACCTACCCAGAACTGAAACACAAAGCCCGACAGCCAGAAAGCTCTTCATCGAATTCATTTCATGCCTCCAAAATGTCCCCGATGCATTACCGAATCCACGAAATACGCGAAGTAATATACGTGATTCCAAGCTACCAACCCGATTCCCGTTGTAAAGCACAATCCCATCCGACTTCTGACCTTGACACCCCCTCTTCAACCCAGTATCCATAACGCCTTCCAAGCCTGAAAAGAGCAGGCTTATTGTAGTGGAATACGAGCGAAAGGATTACGCCCATGCTGATCATGAAGTTCAATAAGATCATCAAGAACAAGGTTGTCTGGTGGATTTTCGGTGGTATCGTCATCATCACCTTCGTCGGCTGGTTCAGCCCCAGCGGTGGTTGCGACACCCCTCAGGCAGCACGGGGCGTGGGCTCGCTTGATGGCAAGGATGTTTCCGACGTCGAATTCCGTCAAGCCCGCTTCAACACCTACCTGGGACTCTGCCTCTCCGTGGGCCGTGTGGTCAACATCACGCCCCGGCTCGAGAAGGAACTCCGGGAACAGGCTTGGAAACGACTTGCCGCCCTGCGCGCCGCCCACGAGATGAACCTGACCTCCACCCCGGCGGAAGTCCTCGCCATGCTCAAGCGCGACCCCCAGTTCCAGTCCGAAGGAGGCTTCAGCAAGCAGCGTTATCAGACGTTCTGCCAGAGCGTCCTGGGAACACTCAACGCCAGCGTCTCACAGTTTGAACAGCATCTCTCTGAAAATATTATCCTTCAAAAGCTTCACAATCTCACGGCTTCCGCCGTGTGGCTGAACCCCGAAGAGTTGAAGCGCATGGCCGCCCGCTACGCCGACTCGTTCCGGGTTGACTACATCAACCTCAGCACGAACCTGGTCAAGACAGCGGATGTCAAGGTTTCCGATGCCGACCTGCGCGCCACGTATGCCAAACACACCAATGACTTTCTCGTACCCGCCAAGGTCAGCGTAAACTATATCAAAATCCCGGTCTCGCAATACGTGGCCAAGGCCACCGAGAAGATCGACACGAATGCCGTCGAGGATTATTACCTCACACATTCGGATGAGTTCAGCACCCTAGACACCAACGGGGTCAAAATCGCCACCCCGCTCGAACAGGTCACCGGCACCATCTCGAACAAACTCATCCACGAGGCGGCCATTCAGCTTGCACGCGATGTCGCCAACGACCTGGCGGACTCCCTGATCCCCAACCGGGAAGGCAAGGCTCCGTCGTTTGTTTCCGTCGCTGCAAAGGCCAAACTGGAGATTTTCAAAACAGACCTGTTTGATCTGGAAAGCGAAGTCAAGGGAGTGGATGCCGATCTGGCCTTCAATAAGGCCGCCTTCCGGCTCCGGCCATCCGCTGATGAATGCTTCAGCGATGCCATTCCGGGCAAGGATTTCGTTTATCTGATGACTCTGGGCACCAATACCGACGCCTATGTACCAACCTACGAAGCGGTCGTAGATAAAGTCCGCGCTCTCGCCCTGTCCCAAGCCACCGCAGAGGCACTGGATCGAAAAGCGCGCGAGATTCATGACGCCTTCAAAAAGGGACTGGCCCAGAAGAAATCTTTCGCCGACTTGGCTCGCGAAAAGGGAATGAATGTTTCAACCTCAGGACTTTTCTCCGCGAATTCAGCGCCCGACGCCCTGAGCTCCAGCGAAATCCTCAGTGATATCACTCTGCGGAACGCCGGGGAGCTTTCGGATGTCGTCCAGGGAACTGATGGACTCATGATCGCCTACATCCTGGAACGCAGGCCCGCCGCCGAGGATGAACTTTCCACCATCCAAAACCAGGTGGTCATGAATGTGATTCGGCGCCGCGCCCGTATCGTGTTCGGCGAGTGGCAGAATTTCCTGGTCTCCGGCGACCGAAAAAAGGACAACCAGCCCCCCGTCGAGATCCCTGAGGAAAACGCGGACGAGGATCTCAAGTAATCAGATCAGCCTTGCGCCCGCACCGGGCGCAAAAACCATCCCGTAATCCAACCACGGAGACCTGATAACCGCGGCGCCCGATCAGCATGCTTCCGCACCCCGGGCAGAACGTATCCTGCCCGGTTTTCGTCAACAGGTTCCCTTGATAGACATAGGCCAGTTTTTTTCTGCTGATGTCCCAGGCCCGCTGCAGGGTTTCCCGGGAAGTCGGCGGAATCTCAAGCCGGAAATCCGGATGATAAGCACTCAGATGCAGAGGGGTGAGCGGCCCAAGTTCATCATGGATCCACGCTGCCAGCTTTTCAAATCCCTCATCCGTATCGTTCAATCCCGGAATGATCAGGTTCGTAACCTCAAGATGGCATCCCGCCTTTACCGCCTGCCGGCAAACCCGAAGCACCGGCGCTAAACTCCCCTTGCAATATTTTTTATAGAACGCCTCATCCATGCTCTTGATATCCACATTCAGCGCATCCACCAGAGGCAACAACTCGGCGGCGGGCTTTTCCTCAACAAACCCGTTGGTCACCAGGACATTGCCCCCCCCATCGGCACGAACCAACTGGCAACAGTCTCGGACAAATTCAAATCCGACAAGCGGCTCATTGTAGGTGTAGGCCACCCGGAAACACCCTTCAGCGCGCAGGGTCTGAACTATTTGTTCAGGCGCGTGGCAGGCTCCGGATTTACGAAAGTCCTGGGAGATCGTCCAGTTCTGGCAGAAGGTACACCCGAAATTACAGCCCCACCCGCCCACGCTGAAAATCGAAGAACCGGGATGAAAATGATAAAGCGGTTTTTTCTCAATCGGGTCAACATGAACCGACGATAGCAAACCATAGCCCATGGCCTTCAACTCACCCCCGAAAACACTCCGCACCCTGCATCGCCCCGTCTGGCCTTCATGAAGACAACAGTGGTGCGGACACAACCCGCACTCAATGACCCCTTCGGGCATTGACCGCCAGTATTCCGCCGTCTGGAGATGGCTTGCACCCTTCATGGGATTACGGTACCAAATGACCAGCGAAGGAACAATACAGATGCGCACCACCACACCATGAAAACATTCCTGATCGTCCTCGACTCGGTCGGCATCGGTGCGGCACCGGATGCCGCGCAATACGGCGATATCGGCGCCAATACCCTGGCGCATATCGGACAGACTGTCGGCGGGCTCAAACTCCCCTCCCTGGAGTCGCTGGGGCTCGGCAACATTCCCGCCCTGCTGCCGGGCGGCCTCACCATTCCCGGCGTAACACCCGTGTCTCGCGCGGAAGGCGGCTACGGCGCCATGCAGGAGCGGTCTCGGGGCAAGGATACCACCACGGGGCACTGGGAGATGGCGGGACTCCTGATGGAGAAGGGATTTCATGTCTTTCCGCACGACTCCCCCTCTTTTCCCGAATCGCTCATCCATGAATTCGAACGCCGAACCGGACGCAAAGCCATCGGCAACAAGGCGGCAAACGGCCTTACCATCATCCAGGAACTCGGCACCCGGCACATGGCCGACGGTTCCTGGATCGTCTACACCAGCGCGGATTCCGTATTCCAGATCGCGGCCCATGAGGACATCATCCCCCTCCCCGAACTTTATGAGGGGTGCCGGATCGCCCGCGAACTCTGCAACCCCTATGTCGTCGGCCGGGTGATCGCCCGCCCCTTCATCGGCTCACCAGGCGCCTTTAAACGCACGGAAAACCGGCGCGATTTCTCCTACCCGCTCCCGGAACCAACCCTCCTGGACCGCTTAACGGAAAGCGGAATCCGGGTCATCACCGTGGGCAAGCTGGACGACATTTTTGTGGGGCGCGGAATCGCCGAATCCTTCCATGTTGAAAACAATCCCGACGCCCAACGGGATCTCCTGATCCTGGCAGATCGCCCAGACTCCTTCTTCTGCTTCGCCAACCTGATTGATTTCGATATGCTCTACGGCCACCGCCGCGATGCCGCCAGTTACGCAGGGGCCCTGGAGCGCACCGACCTTTTCCTGGGCGAATTCCTTCGAAAACTGAAGCCGGACGACGCCCTGATCATCACCGCCGACCATGGCAATGACCCCACCTTCAAGGGCTCAGACCACACCCGTGAATTTGTCCCCCTGCTCACCCGGGGAATCGGCACGCCAAACCGTTCACTCGGGATCCGAAACGGGTTTTACGACATTGCCCAGACCGTCGCGGCGCTCTTCGCGATTCCCTCGATGCCCCGCGGCATTAGTTTTCTTTGATCACAGGGCGGCTTCATGATATTTTCCCGGAATGGCTGACCTCATCATCACCTGCCCGACCTGCGGTAACACCATACCCGTTTCTGAATTTGTCGACCCGGATCGTCTTTTCTGCATGAAATGCAAAACCAAGATTCAGGTCCCCGAACGCATAACTGAACCCAGTACCGTGGCGCAACGCCTGAAACTCACGGTCGAAAAGCCCCCTGAACCACCCCCGCCGCCCGTGCCGCCTCAGGGGGGTAAAAAGATAAAGAAAAGCCTTTTTAAGTCGTCAGAACAGAATGATGTCCGTCAATATCTCCCCAAAGCGAAAAAAAAGATCCAGAAACGCCGAGCGACCTTCTTCGAAGCGAAAGTTCTTCCCTGGCTCCTTTTTATCGTCATGTCCCTCATTCTATCCTGGCTACGGTACTGGCCTGGAGCGCTTCAAACCGACATCCTGAGCGCGCTGATCTCTGGCGGCATATGGGTACTTCTGTTTATCCACATCACGGTCGTCTGTTACGCCTTCGGGGATGACGCCTTTTACGGCATTTTGTGCCTGATCATTCCAGGCTATTCGCTGTATTACCTTTTCATCCAGGCTGACCAGATGATTCTGAGATCGACCATGGCCGCCCTGATAATCGCCTTCGGCTGGGATGCGATCCTTGCGGCCCAGCAACTCTGGGCGGAGGTTTACGCCACAGTTTCACTCTGGATTGCGACCACGGACTCGGTTAAAAAGTAGACTGAGGGCGGGACTTCATCCGGATCCGATAATCGGCCACGGCCGTATCCACCAATCCGGCGATATAAATGAACAGCGACAGGAAAAACGGCATCACAATGGCCGCAGCACCGGGCGCAATACCTGTCGCTCCCTTGAAATCCACCAGGAAGGAATAGTAGGCACTTAAAACCCGGAATACTTCCACTACAAATCTCACCATGGGCACCGTAAATACCAGCGCGAAGCCCGCCCCCACCCCCCAACGCTTCTGCATCAACTGACCGGCCCCGGGGTAGACCAGTGCCGACAAAAGCATCGGAGAAAAAGCAGGCGGACGTCGGACGACGCCGGACGGGAGAGGCGGAGGCTGAAATGATGGAGACATGGCTGTGAGTTTGCCATGACAGACATATCAGAACAAGACAGAACCTCCCCGGCGGACGGGCAAGGTCAATTTGACTTGCCCTTGCTTTTAAAGTAAAACCGCACTCCATGAAGACGGGCGCTCAAAACCAAAATGGGTTTGCACTGCTGATGGTGATCCTCCTGCTGGCACTCCTGTCCGGCGCGGTAGTGCAATCCCTGATATCCGCACGCATAACGCTGAGAGCTGGTGATGAACGCCAGACCCGGCTTGCCCTTCGCGCCGCCGCACTCGACTCCGCCTGGGCAGCCATGCGAAACGGCATAAAAGCGGGCACCGCCTCTTCTGAATGCCAGGTTTTTGAAACACAATCCCCCTCGGGAATCCTCTCCAAGACTACTTTGCAGGGACTCGCGCGGGACGCCCTCCCGCCCCCGCTCCAACGACAGGATGTCCCTGTCTTCGGCCAGTTTTTTTCCGTGACAACCCGGTCGTCATCGGGAGCAAAGTCATTCCTCTCACGCGGCCTCGCCTGCCGTCTGCCCTCCGGCACAATCCGTATTCTGGCCTGGGTGGAGCCCTCGTGATATGAATTTTACGACACCAACAGGCTGGGCACGTATCGCCTACGGAATCGATGAAAACGGCGGTCACCCCATCCTCGTCAAAGCCGTGCGCCGGGGTCGATCCCTGTCGTTTTCAAAAGCCGATGCCGAAGAGGCCTCTATTCCCGGCCCCCGCACCGTGCTTGCCGCCTGTCTCCTTCAAAGGGAAAGCTTCACACGCTGGCTCACCGCCCCGATCGCCTCCGCCCGGAAGGCGGCAACCGTCTTTCATTCACTTCTGGATGTCCAACTTCCTTTTTCCGTTGAGGACTGCGAAGTCGCTTTGCTGGGAACACTGGCCACCGATGACCGCACGGGAACCCGGGGCCTTGTGGCCGGTGCCCGCCGCGAGGATATTGAAAGAAAACTCGAAGGGCTCGCACGGGCAGGCATGGATCCCCATCTTCTCGACCAGGAATCCATCGCGCTCTGGCATCAAGGCCTCACTGAATATCCCCCGATTCGCGAGGAATCCTCTCCACGCGTCGTGATCTATCTCGGCACGGATCGGATCACACTGGTGGCGGGTCAGTCCGCCGTATTCCTGGGTGCCCTCAGCCTGCGACAGCCGGAGATCGAATCGATTCACCGCTTCTTGAAGTCTCATTTTCCGACAGCACTCACCGCAATCCAGTTTTTCTGGACCGGCCCGTGCGCTACCCGGGGCACGATTGAATCCCTTTACCCCTCGCTCTCCGTCCGCTGGCCGGGTAGCAGCAAAATTGTCCGCGACCCCGAAACCTTTCTCGCCCGTGCACTGGCAGGCAGGGCGCTGATTCCGGGTCCGACTTCCTGCAATCTGCGAAGTGGCCGGCACCTTCATCCGGAGTTGGCCCGACGGCAGGAAAGACAACCCGCTCTCCTGGGAAAAGCCTGTCTGGCGGCCGGCCTGCTTCTTTGCCTTGTCAACATCGTCTGGCTGGTTGCGACGCAGCACCGGATCGCCGAAACACAAGCCTCGCTCAAGACCCTCGCTATCGAGGTTACCGGCTCACCCCGCGGGCTTCCGCCCGGGCAGGAAGTTCTCGCCGCCCGGCGCGTCATGGAGCAGCAGACCCAAACCATGGAGCCTTTTCTTGCCGCCGTGGACGGACCCCTGCGGGATACCATGAAAACTATTCTCTCCGTGGCAACGGAGGAAGGGCTGACACTCGAGACACTCACCCTGAGCCGGAAAAACGGCGTCATCCATGGGCTGGCCCCGAAATTTGAGCAAGGCGGAAAACTGGCGCAACGGCTGAACGGGGCGGGATGGACAACAAGCCTTGAACGCAAAGTTCAGCCTCAAGGGGAAGAACGTCCGGCTTTTGTCATCGGGATGGAGCGGCACCGTGAAAAAAAATAACACACCCCTCGTCATCCTGTGGAACGCCGCCGGACTTTCCCTGTTGGCGGGCCTCATCCTGACCCTCCATTCCCTCAATGGAATCACTCGAACCCGGGAAATCCTGTCAAAAAAGGCTAACGACATCCGGGAACTCGTCGGGCTGAGGACTCAGGCGAACCGGTACCGCTCCCTTTTGACGGCCACCGCCCAGTACCCGGCCAGTCCGGTTCCTCTCGAGACGCTGGCGCGCACTGCTTTACCCTCCCAACCCATGAGAGTCTTGACCACCGACATCACCCCGTCTGTTACAGGATGGATCGCCAAAAAAGTCAGTGTGGAATTCAACGATATCGCCGGGATTGATCTCGGCAAGCTTCTCGACGCAGGGGTCGCAGCCAATCCGCCCTGGACGCTCCTCGAATGCACCCTGTTTGCCGCTCCCACCCCCGGCCGCGTGGCCAAGGCCACCCTGGTGTTCAGCACCGTTGAGCGCGCCTCAACTGGAAATTAACCGTTTTTACCCAGCATTTCCTTCGCATGCTTCAGGGTCACGCTGGTGAGATCACGACCGCCTAGCATTCGGGCCACTTCCTCGATGCGCTGTTCCTTTTTCAGACAGGAGATCAGCGTTCGGGTCCGGCCATTGACCACTTCCTTAACCACCGCAAAATGAGTCTTCCCAAATACGGCAACCTGCGGAAGATGCGTGATGCATAAGACTTGGTGGTGACGGCCAACGGTATCGAGCTTGGTCCCGATGGCAGTCCCCATGGCGCCCCCGACATTGGCATCGATTTCATCAAAGACCAGAACCGGAATGCTATCATGATCCGCCAGGACGGCCTTGACAGCCAGCATCACCCGTGAAATTTCGCCGCTGGAGGCGATTGCCCTCAGGGGACGGACAGGTTCCCCGGCGTTCGGGGCAAAGGTGAACTCAATCGCATCGAGTCCCGAGGGGCCGGGCTCAGCCGCCTGCAGGTCAACGGCAAAAGCCCCGTGCGGGAACCCCAGATCGCTCAGTTCGGCGGTAATGGTTTTGGCGAGTTTTGCTGCCGCCTGACGTCTGGATTTACCCAGTTTCCCGCCCGCCTGATTCACCCTGTCCAATGCGGCCGCCACGTCCTCATCGAGTTCCTGGAGCCGCTCCCCGCGACTTTCCAGGTCACGCAACCGGACTTTTGTCTTTTCGCCGTGCTCCAGGATCTCCTTCGCCGTGCCCCCGTACTTTCGCTTCAGCCGGTGATACAGCGCCATCCGGTCCTCCAGCCATTGCAACCGCGCGGGATCCCCTTCGATGTTGCGGACGGTATGCTCCACCGCCCCGGCCAACTCCTGAATTTGAACGGTAATAGAGCGGGCCTCCTCCTTCCACCCGGCGGCGGCCTCGATCAATCCGGTCAGTTCCGCCAGACCTTTCTGGGCAAACGCCATACCGTTGAACGCGGAGGGTTCGCCCTCCATCAACGCGGCCTGAATCCCGCCTGCCAATTCCAGAATCCGCTGGGCGTTGGCCACCTGAACCTGTTCCTTGACGAGGGATTCCTCTTCCCCTTCCACAGGGGCGGCATCCTGAATTTCCTTCATCTGGAACGACAGCAACTCAATCTGCTGTGCGACCTCCTGTTCATTGGCACCTTCCAATTCCTTTCGCTGAAGTTGAAGCGCACGCAAGCCGGTATAGAGCTTCTCGTAGGTTTCGCGGGCCTCCCAGAGGTGCCCGAAAGCGTCGAGGATATCGAGCTGAAAATCGGTATTCAGAAGCGACTGGTGGTCATAGGGGCCATGCATATCAACCAGATGCTGCCCCATCCGCTTGAGCACCTGGAGCGTCGTCGTGCTATCGTTGATGAAATTCTTGCCCGTCCCGTTCGCCAACAGGGTACGCCGCACCAGAAGTTGCCGTCCCTCGCAGGGAGGAAGGCCCACCTCCTCAAGAATGGCATCCACAGCGTCGGAATCGTTCAGCTGAAAAACCGCTTCGGCGAGGCATTGGTCGGCACCAGCCCGGATGAGATTTTTATCGGCCCGCTCGCCCAGAAGAAGACCCAGGGCGCCGATGATGACGGATTTACCAGCACCGGTTTCACCGGTAATGACATTCAGCCCTGACTGAAACTCCACGGTAATGTCCTCGACCAGGGCCAAATTACGAACTCGCAACGATTGAAGCATGGCAGGAGAATACACAGCAAAAATCCGGAAGGCAATAGGGAGAATTTCGATTGACGGAATCCAGCCACCCGCCAATACTCTTAACAGCAGGAGAGAAAACCATGAACCATCTAAAAATGATCCAGCAATTCCTGAAGGAGAAAAGGGACTTTGAGGATCTTCCCGAGTACGGATTCCCCTTTGTCACTGTTTCCCGTCAGGCCGGAGCGGGGGGGCATCTCTTAGCGTACGTGATCCTCACCGAATTCCTGAAACACAAGGAGGCCAATTCCGTTTTTGAGGGGTGGCATGTATTTGACAAGGAACTGACCGAGGTTGTGGCCAAGGATCCGATTCTTCAGCGTCACTTGGCGGAGCTTGTTGCGAAGAAACATCAGTCACAGTTCAATGACTTTGTTGAAAGCCTCTTCACGGGTCAATCCGAGCTGTATCTCCTTCAGAAAACCACATTCAAAGTGGTTCGAATGCTGGCCCTGATCGGCAAGGTGATCATCGTGGGCCGGGGAGGCTCGCTCGTGACAGCCGATCTTCACCAAGGCATACACATCCGCCTGGTGGCGCCTGAGGGGCACCGGATCGTCTGGATGATGAAACGGTTCAAGATGAATAAGGAAGACGCGCGAAACGCGGTTGAGCAACAGGATGCCGAACGGCGCAAACTGATCAAACTTTTCTTTCAACGCGATATCGAAGATCCCCTCCTCTACGACATGGTCTGGAACACCGGCAAGGTGGGACTGGACGTCATCACTCGTTCCACCATTGAATTGATCAAACAACGCGCCACAGCGACCCCCCGGAAAACAGCCCTAACTTAATTTCAAATAGATGTTGAATCCGTTGCAGGACATGATAGATTGACGCCCGTTTTTCGACGCGAGCGTAACTCAGTTGGTAGAGTGTCACCTTGCCAAGGTGATTGTCGAGGGTTCGACTCCCTTCGCTCGCTCCATTTTTTTGCCTTTGACCAGGCCGCCGGCCCGGTCCATTGTGGAAGTGTAGCTCAGTTGGTAGAGCAGCTGACTCTTAATCAGCGGGTCCAGGGTTCGAGTCCCTGCACTTCTACCACTTTAACCCCAATAAAATAGGGGTTTAAGTGGCTTTTATTGGGGTTTTCCTCAAATCCCATAAAGAGTCATAAAGGAACCTAAAGGATCAAAAATGGCGACCAATATTGACACCTTATTGACACCTACTTTTCGAATGACGGATCTCCTCAAACATTTTTCGTGATGGCAAATCTCCGAGACCCCTGCCCTTGCGAATAATCGGCCCCGATACAGTTCAAGCCCGCG
>CAJBSZ010000471.1 GCA_903958395.1 uncultured bacterium
CACGAGAAGCGCCACTGCCCCGACACACAAAACCATTAGCCGAGTTATCGTAATCATAATCGTAATCGTAATCCTAATCGTATTCCCGAATCAAAGCCCTACAGGGACTCATTCAGTTTCTTATAATACTCCGAAACCAGACCCCGGTACTTCGCCGGCGCCTCATCGGGACTCGCCTCAACAATGTCATTCACCAGCGAGGTGGAATTCCGCCCATCCAGGCTGGCCGCACTGCCCTCTCCCAGTTCCGTTTTGGCTTTCCTTAGTTCCGCAATCGCCTTTCGCTTCCATTCAGCAATCTCCCCGATCGGAGCCCCTTTGGAAACGGCGTCCTCGGCCTGACGCAGATGATGTGCGGCATTTTTCAGGGAGTCGGATCGCATCCCCTTCATGGAAGCCTGGGCATAAGTGGTATCCGCGCGTTTCGCCATCATCGCCAAACTCTGCGCTCCCGATCCCTTTTCAGCCGAATCCATACGGGTGGTGCCACCTCCATCGCCCCACCCATCGCCCTTTCCGGATCCGAGCTTGCCGCCGCCTGTGGCCTTTGTATCCGCCTCGCCATCCGCCGTGACCTGCCCCGACTGGGTAGGATCCTGCGTCCGCCGAGCCTCGATATTATCATCCCCCTTGCCGATCGTTCCAGAAGCGGCAGCAGATTCACCATTGGCCATACCCTGCCGGCCGACATTCGATCGTCCATCCTGCTCCTTGTGATCCGGCTCTTTGTTCCCCGATTTCCCCTTGGCAGAGAAGGTCGTGGTGTCCCCCTCCATTACCTCAGCCCCCATTTCCATATCCGGAACGGCGGCATTGATGGCGCCATCATCCGCTTTCTTCGCCTCCTCCTTGTCCTGCTTCAACAGATCGCCAATGATGTCATTCATCTCGGTTTGCAAAGGCGTCAGGGCTACCCCCTCCGGCATTTCCTTCTTGTCCGCGGCCTCCACAGTGATCTTTTTTGCATCCGGTTTTTCACCAAGCCACATCTCAAAATCGTCAAGCAACCCCTTCGCTTTTTCCATATCCTCAGCCAGATATTCCCGTTTGGCAACCGCCTTTTCAGCCACAGGCCCTCCATTCGACGAGTTTTCGGACCCCTCCGCCTGGGTCACCTCCTCAAAGGTTGAAAACACATCCTCCACCAGGTCGTTCCCGACATTCAGGTGCGCAAAGATATCCAGATCCTTAGGCACCTGCTGCAAGGCCTCCTTGATGTTCTTCTGGATCTCGTCGGCCTCTTCCTCGAGTTTGTCGGTCTTCTTGGAATTCTTATCCTTGTTCTCCTCAACCTTATCCATCGCGTCTTTTAATTTCTCTTCCATGGCCTTGAGTTTCGCCAGTTTCGCACTGGCTTCCTTGAGGGCCTCCACCATCTCCAATTCTTTCTCCTTATCAGCCAGGGCCGTGGCCTCGTCGAATTTCTTTCTGACGGCCAGAAGTTTGGCATACGCAGTTTGCTCATGGGGCATGGCGGCGGCAGGAGCATTCTTTTCAAGCTGCTCGGCCGCCAGGAGCATATCGCCCCCAATTTTATCCTTCTCACAACCTTGGGCAATGGATATGAGGAAGGCCGCATTGTCCTTATCTTCCCCCTGACTCGCTTCAGCGGTGGCCAGACAGGCCTTGATAAACGCCGACACCTCTGAGCCAAGTGAATCCTGATCCGATGTAACGGAAGCCGCCACAGCCATACCCTGGGTCATACAAAGGCCAGTGGCTTTGATGATTTTATCCTGTTGCCCGATGATCCCATCCAAAATCCCGACCAGGGAATTGTTCTTGCTGTCATCCAGAGCCTGCTTCGCAGCCTCCTCGGCAAAGGTTAACTGACGCAAGATTTTCTCCTCCATGGACAGGGCGCGACCGACCTGTTTCACCTTCTGCGCAGCCTCCTTGACACCCGGCACGCCCTGCAGGGCGGGAATGACCTCCGCCATTTCAGTGGCATATAATTTCCGAACCGTCCCCAGCAAATTCCCCAAACTGCGCCCGCCTCCCTTTTCCATAACCTGCTTAACGATCCCCCGTATGGTTTCCTGGCGGGCACCCGCCTCCATCCACTGGTCAGGGGCACTGGTATTCAAAATTCCCTGCAACTGCCGGGTTCGGGTAATATTTTCCCGCTGGAGCTCAATCACCCGGTTCAAGTCCTCAAGTGTCTTCTTCGCGGCTTCCTCCATTTTTTTCGCCGCTACCGACGCCTCATCCAGCGTGAACACCAGGGACGAGGACAGGGTGATATTCTTCACTCCGGGCCGGTTATCCTTTGCCACAACCCGCAAGGTCAGATTACCGGTGTCGGATGTTTTCCGGATGTCGCCTTTCCAAAGCGCGGTGTACTCACGCGTCTTGGAAGTCACCCACTTGTAGGTTTTCAACACGGTTGCGGGTGCCGTCTTATCTTCGTCGTCAAGAATCTGTTCGATGGTGATTTCCTCCAGCCCGAAATCATCCGAGACCGCGAAATCAATACTGGGCGCGCCGCCAGGCAACAAAACCACCGATTGCTTGGGATATTTGATCGTCAGCGTCGGGGGACGATCCGGCAGAAGCGTGTAACCGAGTGTCGTTTCCGCCGGATCCCCGTTCGCCGCCGTGGCGGAGAGAACGAATCCCGACCCGTTGGTAACAATCGCGCTTCCCTCCCAAATCTTATCATCCCCTTTCCGGGACAAGGCCACAGGCGAACCGAACCCAGCGAGGGCAATGCCGGTCACAGGAGTATTGCAGTGCACTTCAAGCGACACAACGGATCCGGCTGGTACATCGATCGCCGCCGCCTGTGCGTCATATTGCCGGGGGGGAATCACCATGTAGGACGGCGGAACCACTTTCACTGAAATAGAGGTGAAAGCCAGCGGAGGCCGCAAGGTGATCGCATACCAATCCGGAGAAAATGAATCCCCGGCGCGAAACCGGTACTGCATGGCCGTGGTGACCTTGAAGAAGGTATTGGAGAATCCCTCCACTCCACGCCCCTTAAGCACACCCAGATTGTAAGTCTTTGCCGTCCCATCAGCCGGCCGGACATCTAACCACACCTCATGCCCCGCCTTCCCTTTGACCTGGCATGATACCGAGACATTCCCGCCCTGCAGCGCGGTCGCATTACCGGGAGTGGTGCTCAAAATATGAGTCAGACTTACTGGCAAAACATTGGAGAACGGATTGATGATACGCCCCATCGCCACCGGCCAGGCCTGACCAACAAGAGGATAGGGAATCAGGGTCAGGGCAATCGCCACCCCAAGCGCAATCTGCGCCCGCCGCAGCGTGCGCAGATTCTTCATGGCTCTGAAATCCAGTTCATTCCAGTGGGGAATATCCATGTTGAGATAAGCCGTCGTAAAGGGATCCTTCCGGCCGGACGCCGAAAAAAGAAGAAAATTGATCAGGTGATTGTCAAGCTGGGGAAACGTCTGCTCAACACTCACCGCAACCAACTCGGGTGATGGACGTCGAGACAAGACCCGGAACAATCGCTCCACCAACACAGCGGCGAGAATGACCAGAAGCCCCCAGGCCACGACCCGACCACCCCGCTGGAAACGAAGCACGACATCCGTCGCCGCCAGGATCTCCAGAATGAACAGAAGGACAGACACTCCGACGGTTAAGCGGACTTCCGCACTCCACCGATTCAGCATCTGGCCGACTTTGACAAGCTGTCCAATCAACATTACAGGCGCCATGGGAATTCTCCTAACCTGGATTATTCATCACCTGAGGATTTCGGAGCACTCTTCGTCACCTTGCATTTTCCCGGCAACTTCACCACTTTTACATTGGAAATATAAAAAGTTCCTGCCCCGAAAGTCCCCCCTGGCACAAACATCATAACGGTCATATACCGGATCTTCTTCAAATGCTTATAGGCCAGTTCTGAAATTTGTTCTTTCGGGAATATGACCGTCACGGACTTCCATGAAGCACCGCTTGCATCCTGGGCATCCCCCTTATAGATGCGCCTCAAATCCGAAAACTTCGGCAGATCGCCGGGCGGGACGCCGGGTGCCAGGGCGTAGCCAAGAAACAGCACTCTCATATTCCCGATATCGGCGTAGAGGTCGAAAGTACATTTGTATCGATCCCCCGGCACATACTCCATGATCGGAGTCTCAACCTTGGATTCATAACCCCCGGGAACGACCATTTTCAAGACGTTCGATCTCCCCTTGAATTCAGGCAGGAAAGAAGCATTTTTGTGGTTGCCCATCTGCTTGGAATTACCCGACCAATCGTAGTTGAGGCCCCATCCCTCAAACGGATTACTCGTGGAGGAAAAGGAACTGTTAAAACACAGGTTTGACTCAGCCATCACCGGCGCAAACGCCATCAATACCAAACCACCAAAAACCAAACTCAGAATCCGATTAACGCGTTTCACGACATGCTCCTTTCCTGCCTCAGGTCAGATTTCTCAGTTTTCTAATAATCCACTCTATCGAGATCAAGGCGATTAGGCAACTGATGATCGCCCAATGCTGCCATAACGACTTGAACTCCGAAATCTCCTGTTCCAGCTTTTTCGGCTGGAGTGCGGCCAAGGCGCGGTCCAACTCCTCCGCTGACTCGAAGAACACCCCCCCGCTGTTCACCGTAACGGCCTTGACGATTTCAACGGCAGCCGGACGAGGCACGGATTCGGGAGTGAACGGCTTGACCGAGAATGACACGGTATCGGACTCCAGCAGCGCCCCCCCCGTATCGGAGGCCGCCAGAACAGAATACATCCCCGCCAGCTCGCCCTTGAACTTGACGCTGAACACCGGGGCCGACTTCCCATCCACCACCTGATTCATCTGACTGGTCATGGAAAAGGGAACTTTCCGCTTGTCCGGCATGGTAATCTCGGCCTTCACAACCGCCCCTTGAGGCGGTTTGTCCGCACCCGTCCACCGCGCGGTAATCTCGACCTCCTCACCCAGGAAACATTGATCCCGATCCATGAATACATCCCAGGACTTGCCTTCAGTTTTTTCAAGCTTGGGAGACAACCATGACACCAACTGGTTCCAGAACCGGGAATACGGCTTGTTCTTCAGGGCATCAGGGCTCAACTGCCATTTCCAAATCGAATCGGAGAATATCGCCACCACCTTGCCCTGCCCAAAATCCTGAACCAGGATCATCGGCTGCATGCCCTCAGCCGTCTTGGCTTCGACCAGCACACGGGCCGCCGGAGCGGGGATCACCTTGGGGAAAACAGAAAGCACCGGGGGCACCTTCTCCCAAAATGCGACCTCCCCGGCAAACGCCGCATGTGAGCGTCCCTGATCCGTCAGGCGCACGGGAAATTCACCTTCCTGAGCTTTTGCGGTAAAGGACTTGGCTGGCAGCACTGACTTCAAGGCCGTTTTCACAAACCCCTCCGGCGACCACGCCTTGGTTCCACCCAGGAGGACCAGACTGCCGCCTGTCTCGACAAACTTCACCAGCGTTCGGGCACGCTCTTCGCCCAGTTCTTCGGCGCTCAGATTTCCAAGAATCACAATCTTAAACATCGCCAACTGCGATTCCTGCATGTCGGGGGCGACATCCCCCCGCACCCCGAAGGTCATAAACTTGCCCTTCGGCCCCCGGAGGAAAATGGCGGGGTTGACCGTCTTGCTTTCCCGCAGGGCTCGGGAGAGATATTTGGATTCCCACCGGGGCGTCCCCTCGACATACATCAGGCGATTTTTCGCGTCCAGCACCTGCACATTCAAGGCAAATTGATTGTCATTAGTTTGCGATTCCTTCGGGAAAGGGGGCAGGACAATACTGTAGGTGCTAATTCCCACAACCGAATGATCCAGCGAAAAGACAACTTCACGACTTCCCCCACCGGCGGGAATCTGGGTCTCCTGTTCCTGCAACGGAGCCCCATCCTTAAGCAACTGGACCCGGATCGGAAGCCCCTTTGTGCCCTGCCCCGAAATCACCGCCTTCAATTCGGACTGCCATCCCACCGTCACGCGGCGGGGGGTGTTAACCGTTTCAACGCGGACATCGGGCTCCTCGTCCCACACCGCATCCTTTTCCAATGCCATGGAATAGATGGGGAAAGGCCTTTTTTCCAGCGACCAATCTGAAAACGCCTCTCGCGTATCAATCCCGTCACTCAGCAGCAGGCACCCGGTCACATCAAGCCCCTGATACCGCCCCACCGTCTTTTTCAACGCATCCCGTAGCAAGGTGGAGGTTCCGTTGGGAGTCAAATGCGTCACCTCATCCAGTGCTAATTTTCCACTGACATCCGCATCGAAGGAATAAATATCAATGTCGCATTTCTCAGCCAGGGTGGCCAGCCACGGGAGCCCGAGGACGCCCTGCGCCACCTGCCACCGGTTGGTGGCGTCCTTGACCGGCGTCATCGTCATACTCTGCGACTTGTCGACCAGAACCAGAAACCGGGATTTTTGCGCCAGCGTCTGGACGGACCGTAACCCGGGCATGAAAAGACACCAGGCCAGCAAAATCAGAAAAAGCGCCCTAAACCCAATCATCGGAGCCAGAATCCACTCCCGCTTCGCATAGAACCAGTATCCAGCAAAGCTGACCGCCACGGCAACCAAGCCCCCCAACACAATTACCGCCGCGGGCACTGTATGTTCGTAAATGATCACGAGTCCTTGTCCTTTACTTTTCCGGAGGGGGCAATCGCCAGCGAGTCAGTCAATTTCGACCCCTTCCGCATCAGGAAATTGGAATAGAACGATTCCAGGATAGCCACCAGCAACGCCAGCCACAAAATCGGTTCGCCCAACGTCTTGCCGACCCGGAAGTCCTCGATTTTCTTCATAAGATCCTCCTTGCCGGTCGCCATCTGGATCGTCTTCACCCCCAGGATGGCCGGAACATCCTCCAGCTTGACGGGCGTCAGATCGGACTCGCCACGGGGCATATTCATGGCCAGCGCGGGTTTGCCATCACCCCCGCCGGGCTGGTTCAACCGATAGATGCCCGGTGTTGTGAGCCCTTCCGCAAAGAAAATCGTCTCGCCCTCCACCACAGCGCTCCGAATGGAGACAGACTTTCCATCCGGGCTTTTCAGGACGGATTCACGCGTGGCTTCAGGCAGGAATTCCGACAGGGAAAGACTGTCCCTCGCCCATAAAAAAGGTGTGCCTGAGCCGATTCCGGCGGAGTACTGAACCAGTTGATGAGCCATGGGAAGGAAATAGGGCGACAACGGGAAGTCGCTCCAGGAACGATCCGCTGAGACAGTGAACAACAGCGTCACCCCGCGTCCACTGGGGCGAAGAATCATGAAGGGATACCCCGCCCCGGTGGAAACAAGGGTTTCGGCTTTTTCCTTCAAGGCCTCGCACTTCAACTGGCGCTTGATCACCAGGCTCGGCGCAATTCCGGCTCCCTTGAATCCTGACACAATCGGGTGGGCAGGCTTCTCCCAGCTCAATAAGCGCTTCCGCTCCGCCATCGGCATATCCAGGACTTCGGACGGCATCGCCGGAAGCGAGGTCCAGGCGCCATAGTCAGCCAGCCCCCCGGAATCGCCGGGGAACACGACCAGCAAGCCGCCAGCGGCGACATAACGTTCCAGCGATTTGATTTCCTGCCCGGCCAACGGCATGACGTTACAGAGCAAAACGCAGGAATAGGTGGCCAGCGTTTCCCCGGCCAGCCCCTCGGGAGTGATCGATTTGACATCGATGGAAGAAACACCGCCAACCCCGGTTCCCAATGCCGCTCTCAGGAACAGGGTACTGTCCTTCGAGCCCACGCACAACACGGGCAACTTCTCCCGGGCCCGGAGCAGAAAGAAAAACGTGTTATCCACCGCCAGACTGTCGTCCGGCGTCTCGATCCGAACCGTATGAACGCCCCCTCCCTGGGGCGGGATCATGAACTTGGCTTCATTCGCACTCCCACCTCCCAACATCACGGAGCGCCGCGCCAGTTCCTTGTCATCCACAAACAAGGCCGCCGTCGTTTCAAATTGAGGCCCGCTTCGGATGAAACGAACCGTCACCTGGCACGGGGTTTCCGAGGTGATCAACTTGGGCTCCACATCCACATCAATCGGCGCGACATTCTCCGGCTCAGGCGCCCCGAGAAGGGTCACAAAACAGGTAGTATTATCCTTCACTTTGGCAGGATCCCACACTCCGCCCTCGGACTCAGCGGCAGAAACGGCTGAGGCATTCGTTCCCACGGCGCCCGCCTCAGTCTTTTTAAATCCGGACCAGGGAAGAAGCTGGTGATCGGAAATAACATGAAGTTCCCGCTCGTTCCGGCTCCCATCCTGATCAAGGGCACCCAGGCCGGCCAGGGTGGCGGGACACAGCTGGGACGAGCCTTTTGGAACCAGGAGCGCCCGGAGGCGGGTCGCTGTTTCTTCCTTCTTGTTCGTCAATTGCTCGCAAATGGGCATCACCTGGTCGCCGGCCAGATACACGCAGAACCGATCCTTTTCGGAAAGCCCCTCGATAATCGAGGCCGCCAGATCCGTGGCCTGATTCCAGACTCCCTGCCGCCCCATCCTGTAATCCATACTGTAGGAGCCATCAATCACAATGGCCACATCCCGCGCGGCCCGGCCCAGCAGGTTCCCGAAATCCTTGGTTCGGATCATGGGCATGGCAAAGGCCGCCGTCAGAAGAGCCATCAACAGGGTTCTCAGCAACCACAACAGGAGATTTTCCATCTTGATGCGGCGCGATGACCGCTTGGCGGCGAGTTGAAGGAAACGTATCGTGCTGAACGGCAGGCGCACCGTACGGCTCGACTGGATCATGTGCAGAACCAGGGGAATGAGCAAAGCACCCCCGAACGCC
>CAJBSZ010000472.1 GCA_903958395.1 uncultured bacterium
CGCGACACTGGGCTCGATGCAGGAAGCGTCGCAGACGATCGAAGAGCTCCTCCGGTTCAGGATATCCCCGTCGAAGGTCAGGAAGCTGACACTCCTTGAGGGTAAGAGCCTTTCGGCAAGGCCCCCGTCAAAGTCACCGGCGTTCGACAGGGAAACAGTCATCCCTGCAAAATGCACACGTGTCCAGAAGACCACGGTAGTGTCGGCTGACGGCACCTGCGTGCCCTGTTCAAAAGCCGACACCCTGGGTATACAGGGCCGTGACGGGATACAGGCCAAGAGCAGGGAGCTGAAGCTCGGGATGGTGGCTGATTACGACTGGCTCGGAAAAGACGGCGTCCCGGTCATCCCCGCTAACAAGAGGCAGTATATCGTGTCCCACCAGGACTCGGACTTCTTTGGCGCTGAGTTGCTTAAACTCGCCAGGGCGCTCGGCCTCGGCGGCTCAGGACGGCTCCAGTTCATGAGCGACGGCGCTGCATGGCTCGCAAAGCTCGCAGGCGACGCGTTCAAGGGCGCTGAGTTTACTGTGGACTTCTATCATGCGTGCGGCTACCTCAGCACCCTGTGCAAGGATCTAGGGGCGGAAGACCATCAAAGGCTTTTCAAGAAAGTGCGGCGCATCATGAAATACTACTCGGCTGACGCAGCGCTGAGGCATCTGCGGAAAAAATATCCGTCCGGCTTTGCAAACATGAGCCCGGAGGCGAGCCAGGCCTGCTCGTATCTTGAGGAGCGCAGACGAAACATGGAGTATGGCCGTCTGCGCAAGCAGGGATACCTTATCGGATCGGGGCATATCGAATCGGGATGCAAGTCCATCGTCGGCGCAAGATGTAAGCAAGCCGGGATGCACTGGAGGCACTACAACGCTGCTTACGTGTCCGCCATCCGTGCCGCCATCCGATCAAACACTTTTAAGGTAGCATGATGTTACGAAACAAAATCACACCCAGGAAATAGAGACGGGGCAAATACCGCTTGCCGCGATGTACGAGAAGGTGTACGATCTTAAACACAATGATCCATTTTCCCCGGTCAACAGAGGAACTCCCCCAGCAGGAAGAGCCGATAAGGCTCTTTTTGAGGGATGACGGAGTTTTTCCCAACAACGACCTTATACCCTTGGTGGTGCTGCGGAACGCCGTCTCAACCAAAGAGGGGAAAAAAGCGACAGAACGTGCCTTTTTGCATGTGCTAGTGGACAATGGCTGGGAGCCGCAATGGAAGGGTTCACTCTACTCGTATCACCACTATCATGCCTCGACTCACGAGGCTATAGGTGTGCTCAACGGCTCAGCAACTGTGCAATTCGGCGGACCGGGCGGCCCCGAGCTCGAAATTCAAGCGGGGGATATGCTCATAATCCCTGCCGGCGTTGCCCATTGCCTCAAAGGGTCTCAAAAAGATTTCCAAGTGATCGGAGCCTATCCACCCGGGTTTTCGCCTGACATGTGCTTCGGCGAGGCAGGTGAACGTCCGGCGGCTGATAAAAAGATCAAAAAGATATGCGCTTGCTCTTTGCCATCGTATTTATTAAAGTAAAGTTAATTAAAGAACTATGTTTCAAAGATAATCTCTGTTTATTTCAGTTAGCGTGGCTTATAACGGTAACTTCCCATAAATTGGATTAACAAGTTGGACAGCTCAAGGAAAGGAACTATCATGATTTTTTCTGGAAAATTGAAAATGCTTCGCGGAGACTTGACTCAAACTGCTTTTGCAAAAAAGCTAGGAATTCCGCAAAATACGTATCATCGCTACGAAAAGGGTGAACGCGTGCCAGATATCAAAGCGTTATCAAAAATCTCGAGGAGCCTGAATATCTCGGCTGACGAACTCCTTGGGCTAGCTGATCTGAAACATTTGCCAGCCTGCAATGGGCATCTTTCGAACAGCAACTCCTTATTTGACGCAAAAGATGCGACAATCGCCAAACAAGCTGAAACGATCGTCAATCTGACACGATCACTCAAAAAGATCGTCGAGGACTATCCTTCGCGGAGTTGAAAAGAAGCTGCATAATTGTCGCGATAAACAGGCCACCTGGACAATATAGTCGCTTCTTTTATTGAATGATGCAGCACGCTGAGATATCTCTATGGTGTTCAGTGCGCGTTTATAAAAAAGGACTTCATTGAGAAGTCATTTGAAATGAGCTACATGATCCTGCGCATAACTGCCCAGCCTGTGCGGGCCGTTTTTTGTTATAATGTCTCATGCCCTTCAAGGGCGCCTGCCTGATTGCTATCCATATACACACCCGCAATCTTGACATCACATGTGCCTGCCACACGCACTCACTGCTTTAATGCTGCTATCGCGCCGTAATGGTTTCCCCGTTATTCTCCTTGCCTTCGGTCCTCACAGATGGTATAAAAAACAAAAGTTGTCTTCGTGTTTACGGTTGCTAGACAGGTATGGATGTATCTGTCTTTGTTTGGATGGACGGGGCACTGTGGACAGAACAGACGAAATTGCGAGGAGGATTATTACCATGACGGCAGGAGAGCAAGTTTACGGTTTTTTCATTCCGACAGTCTCACTGATGGGAATTGGCTCTTACAAGGAGATCGGCAAGCAGGTGAAGGCACTCGGAGGCAAGAAGCCTTTCATCTGCACTGACAAAGGGATCACCAAGGCGGGTATAACGCAGAAGATCGTTGACCTAATTAAGCAAGACGCCGGTGTGGACACCGTGGTCTTTGACGGAACTGTTCCAAACCCGACCGACACCAATGTCCATGCCGGACTTAAGATTTTCATCGACAAAAAATGCGATCTGATCATTTCCCTCGGAGGAGGAAGCGCCCATGACTGCGGCAAGGGCATCGGCATTGTCTCCACGAACGGCGGACACATTCGAGACTTTGAGGGCGTCAATAAATCCACAAAACCGATGCCGCCATTCATCGCCGTCAACACCACAGCCGGCACCGCCAGTGAAATGACCCGCTTCTGCATCATCACCAACACCAGCAACCA
>CAJBSZ010000473.1 GCA_903958395.1 uncultured bacterium
ATAATGGCAAAGTGATACCACATCCCCATCATGGCCTTGCTGCCCAGAGCGTCACTGAACATCTTCGCCATGCCGACGGCAAACGTTGGGGCGCCACCTGTCCGCCCAAACAGGGTTTTCTCGCCGACATCCCCGGCCAGTTGCGTCATCTCTCCCTCAGTTACCGGAAAACCCGCCGCAGTGACCTTCGCGACGATCGCCGCCGGCTCGCCTTTCATATTAATAGCAAAGTACTGACCTGGCTCCATGGCGCAGGCGGCAATGAGAGCCATAACACCCACGGCCATTTCTGTGATCATGGCTCCGTAGGCGACCGATCGCACGGTCGATTCATGGGTGGCCAGCTTAGGGGTGGTACCGGTTGAAATCAGTGCGTGAAAGCCGGAAATGGCACCACAGGCGATGGTGATAAAGACAAAAGGGAAAAGTTTTCCGGGAATCACCAGTCCATTGCCCTGAATAAAGGCTGTGAATTTCGGCATGTGGATCTGCGGAGCCGCCCAGATAATGGCCGCCATTAGAATGATTACCGTTCCGATTTTCATGAATGAACTCAGGTAATCCCGGGGTGCCAGGAGGAGCCACACGGGCAGAATGGACGCCAATAATCCATACCCGATGATGGCCCAGGCCAACCAGGAAGCCGATCGGGTGAACCAGGCTGACCAAACGGTTGAATGATGAACATATTGGCCGCCCCACACGGCAAGTAATAAGAGGATGACGCCAATGACCGATACTTCCAGTACGCAACCGGGTCTCAATATTCTCAGGTAAACACCCATGAAAAGGGCAATGGGAATGGTCGCCGCCACGGTAAAGAGTCCCCAGGGACTTTCGGCGAGTGCCTTGACCACCACCAATCCGAGCACGGCGATGAGAATCACCATGATGCAGAGGATGCCGAAAAGGGCAATCCCGCCGGCGAAGGTGCCCACCTCTTCCTTGACCATCTGTCCCAATGATTTTCCTCCGCGCCTCATGGAGCAGAACAGGGCCACAGCGTCATGCACTCCGCCGGCAAGGGTGCCGCCAATGAGGATCCATAATGTTCCCGGAAGATATCCGAATTGGGCGGCGAGAACCGGACCAACCAGGGGGCCCGGTCCTGCAATGGCCGCGAAGTGATGCCCGAATACGATCCATCGGTTGGTGGGAACGTAATCCTTGCCGTCTTCTTTTGTATAGGCTGGCGTCGCACGCCGGTCATCCAGAGTCAGCACCTTGGCGGCCAGCCATTTGCTATAGAACCGGTAACTGATCATAAAAAAAGAGATTGTGGCTGTGACAAACCAGAGTGCGCTGATGGACTCTCCTCGATGAAATGCGAGAATCGCCAGAGAGCCTGCGCCAAGGAGGGAAAAGACTGTCCAGAAAAGGATGGTTCTCGCTTTTTTCATGACGGGAACGTTGCCCCGATGAAAAGGGGAAGTCAAGCATAACAGGATTTTGCATCGCTTGACGCGGTGAAGGGGAAAAGGGTATTATGACGGTAGTGAAGGACGGTTGCGGCAGCTCTGTTATTACAGACCGGTTGAAAACCGTGAAACGGAAGCGCGGAGATCAGAAATAATGGATCCGGGCTGGATGAGCAGGGCGATTGAGTATGGTTCTCTTAGAAATAGCAAATATGATGATGTTACTGGTGGCCCTGTTGATGTGGGGAGTGGTGGCATCTTTGAAATGGCGGATGGAGTCGGTAGGGTGCCTGTGTTTTGTGAATGTGAAGCAGGCAGGTAAAAGCTGTTCTTTGAAAACCAGGGGCGTTTCCACTGATTTGGATTCATTTCCCTGCCTTGTTCGTGTACGGGCCGGAAATCTCTTACCCGATAGTTTGGAATAAGGGAACTTGAATACTGCGGTACCCGCATGCCCGCTTGTTCGGGACTCGGAACCCGCGAGATAAAGTTCCCACCTCATTCAGTGAGGTTAAGAGATCGTGCTCCTGCGGCAAGGCGGGGTTTTTTATTGGTGGGCCCATGGATCTTTTTGAAAAAGAACAATCCGAGTTATTGACCCGTTCTCAGCCCCTTGCGGCCAGAATGCGCCCCCGTACCCTGGATGAAATCGTCGGACAGGATCATATCCTTGGAAAGGGCAAACTCCTTCGACGCGCCATCGAGGCCGACCGGCTGGGTAGCATCATCCTGTATGGTCCGCCCGGATGCGGAAAAACCTCCATTGCAGAGGCGGTTGCCGCCGCCACCCGTCGGCGGTTTGAGCGCACCAGCGGGGTTCTCGCCAATGTGGCGGTTCTCCGGGCCATTCTAGCAGCCGCACAACACCGCAAACGGGCTGACGGGGTTGAAACAATCCTGTTCATTGACGAGATCCATCATTTCAACAAGTCGCAACAGGATATCCTGCTGCCGCATGTGGAAGATGGCACCATTACCCTGATCGGGGCCACCACCCATAATCCTTTTTTCTTTATCAACAGCCCGCTGACCTCACGATCACAGGTCTTTCAATTAAATCCGGTGTCTGAGGCCGATATCATTCTTCTTCTCAAGCGCGCGCTGATGGACGAGCGTGGGGTGGGGGGACGTCCGGTCGATGTGGATGAGAATGCCCTGGCGCATCTGGCAAAAGTCTGCGAGGGCGACGGGCGGCGCGCCCTGAATTCACTGGAGATCGCCGTCATGTCAACGCCCCCTGATGACCAGGTGCGCATTCACATCACCCGCGCCATCATGGAGGAGTCCATTCAGAAAAAAGCGGTGGTCTATGACCGCGACGAGGATGGACATCATGACACCATTTCGGCCTTTATCAAAAGCGTGCGCGGATCGGATCCCCATGCTGCCATCTACTGGCTGGCCAAGATGCTTTATGCGGGCGAGGATCCCCGCTTCATCGCCCGGCGCCTGGTTATCCTGGCTGCCGAGGACATTGGTAATGCTGATCCCCGCGGTCTGATGATTGCCACATCCGCCATGGATGCCGTGGCTTTTGTGGGTATGCCCGAGGCCCGGATCGTTCTGGCGCAGGCAACCACCTATCTGGCCACAGCACCCAAGAGCAATGCCGCCTACCTGGCCATTGACAAAGCAATGACTGACGTGGAGAAGGGGCGGATCCTTCCGGTACCGCTGCATCTCCGGAGTACCAGTTACAAGGGAGCCGAACAGTTGGGGCACACCGGCTATCAGTATGCCCACGATTTCGAGGGTCATTTCGTCGATCAGGTCTATATGCCCACCACAGCTGTTTATTATGAGCCCACCACGGCCGGGTATGAGGACATTATCACAAAAAGAATGGCGGCATGGAACAGCAGGAAAGCGAAACCCAAAGCACGGGAACCGAATGACGATCCGGGGAACAAACAGGATGAATAGCCTTAAAACCAAAGCGGAGTGGCGCAAGGTCATGCAGCAACAGCGGGCCGGGATGGATGGCGCCCGGGTGTTGACCGACAGTTCCCGCATCGCAGAACGGGTGATCTCCCTGATCGAATTCAAGCGGGCCGAAGTGGTGTTCTGCTATCTCGCGTTTTCGGGAGAAGTTCAAACGGAAGCCATTATGGAGGCGGCGTGGAAAGCCGGAAAACGTATTGCCGTACCGTGCTCCCGGGATGACGGAGAATATATGCCCGTTTGGCTCACGCCCGGTGAACCGCTGATCTCCGGACGATTTTCTGTCCGGCAACCGGCCACGCCATACTGGGCCAAACCTGATTGTTTTAACCTGATTCTGGTTCCCGGCCTGGCTTTTTCAGAAACGGGCGCCAGACTGGGACACGGCCGCGGCTTTTATGACCGAATGCTGGCACGGTTGGGGCGCCATGTGGAGTGCAAAACAGGACTGTGTTTTTCCAGCCAGATGGCACCCTGTTTGCCGGTTACGGAACATGATGTTGGAATGGATGTGGTGATTACTGAAAATGCTGTCTATCGGACGACATAAAGGAAGGTGCTAAATGCTTGAAATGATGATTACGGCGGCCCTGACCGCCGCGGCGGGATTGGCTCTGGGGTACGGGCTCCGGGTCTGGATGAGCGCGGTGCGCTCCAGTCAGATGGAACGGGATGCGAACCAGCTCCTGAAGGACGCGAAAAATGGAGCGGACAATCTCCTGAAGGATGCTGCCCTGAAAGCCAAGGATGAAGTGCTGAAGGCACGAGAGGAGTTTGAAGCCTCAACGCGGTCACGGCGGGATGAATTGGCAAATCTAGACAACCGGATTGCCCAAAAGGAGTCCAACCTCGAGCGGAAGGTGGCCCTCATCGACAAAAAAGAACGCGCCACCGAACTCCGGTCCGCCGAGGTGGAAAAGCAGGCTGGAGAGAATGAAAAAGTCAGGGAGGATTTGAGTCGGCTCATGGACGAGGAAAAGATGAGGCTGCAGCGGATTGCCGGCATGACCCAGGCCGAAGCCAGGCTGACCTTGATGACCCGGGTTGAGTCTGAAGTTCACAATGAGGTGGGCGGCTTGATCCGCCGCCTTCAGGAAGAAGCAAAAGAGACCGCGGAACGGGAAGCCCGGAAGATTGTCAGTCTTGCCGTTCAGCGGTACGCGGCCAGTCACTCCTCTGAATTGATGACCAGTAGCGTCTCGCTTCCGAATGATGAAATGAAGGGGCGCATCATCGGGCGTGATGGCCGGAACATCCGGGCGATTGAGGCGGCCACGGGTGTGAATCTACTGATTGACGATACTCCGGAGGCCGTGGTGATTTCCGCGTTCGATCCGGTCCGCCGGGAAGTGGCCATAATTTCACTGGAACTCCTCATTTTGGATGGCCGTATTCATCCGGCCCGGATTGAAGAGGTGGTGAACAAGACTCGGGACGAGATGGATGAACGGATCCGCCAGGCAGGCGAGGAGGCCATTTATCAGGTCGGAATCAGGGATGTTGACCCGGAACTGGTCCGGACCCTGGGACGCTTGAAATTCCGAAGCAGTTATTCGCAGAATGTCCTGATGCACTCCATTGAGGTGGCTCAGCTCATGGGCGTCATGGCGGCGGAGTTGGGTTTGGATGTGACCCTGGCGAAACGGATCGGCCTGCTCCACGACATCGGCAAAGCGCTGGATCATAACATTGAGGGAAGTCATGCCCAAATCGGTGCTGATTTCCTGCGGCGGCTCGGGGAGGCCAGTGTGGTTATCAATGCCGTTGCAGCCCACCATGAAGAGGTGCCCGGGGAAAGCCTTTACGCTATTCTGGCCGCCGCAGGCGACGCCATTTCGGCGTCCCGTCCCGGGGCCCGTTCCGAAACCTCGGATATTTATGTGAAGCGTCTTGAAAAACTGGAAGGCATCGCCAATAGTTTTCCCGGAGTGGACAAGAGTTACGCCATTCAGGCCGGACGCGAGATGAGGGTGGTTGTGCAGCCGGAAAAGGTCAATGACCATGATGCCATGTCCCTGGCCCGGAACATCTGTAAAAAAATTGAAAGCGAAATGCAGTACCCGGGGCAAATCAAGGTGATGGTGGTGCGTGAAACCCGATGTGTGGAGTATGCCCGATGAACATTCTTATGGTGGGAGATATGGTGGGCGGGCCCGGACGCAAGATTTTCGCCCGTGTCGTTGGCCAGATGAAGGGGCGCGGCGCCGTGGACATGGTGGTCGCCAATGCGGAGAATTCCGCAGGAGGGAAGGGGATTACAAGGGTTATCGCCGGAGAATTGTTTGACGCCGGGGCGGATGTTATAACCTTAGGGGACCATACTTGGGATCAAAAGGAAATCGCCTCCTATCTGGATATCGAAAAACGGTTGATCCGGCCCGCTAACTTTGCACCGGGCTGCCCCGGGCGCGGGGTTGTGACCGTGGAAACATCCAAGGGGCGGGTCACCGTCATCAACCTGATTGGCCGGGTCTTCATGCCCCCCATGGATTGTCCGTTCAGGACTGTAGATACGTTGCTGGCAAGGGAGCCGAATATGGGGAAGGTAATCCTGGTGGATATGCACGCCGAAGCGACTTCGGAAAAAATCGCGATGGGTCGGCATTTGGACGGACGGGTCAGCGCGATCGTAGGCACGCATACCCATGTCCAGACCTCGGATGAAATCATCCTGCCCAAGAAGGCGGCTTATATTACCGACTTGGGAATGACGGGACCGAAAGAGTCCATCATTGGTCGGGACTATGCTTCCGTGATGGGGAAATTCCTCACGGGAATGCCGTCCAAATTCGAAATTGCGGAGCATCAAGTGACGCTGGAAGGCGTCTTGATTGATGTCGATGAGACCACCGGGAAGGCCCGGAAAATCACACGGGTCAGGGAATTTCTGGATCAAACAAAATGAGCCGGGATCAGACAGGGAGTGGTGAGGTTCGCGTTTATTCCGTCACGGAGTTGACGCGACAGATCCGGGTATTGATTGAGGGGACACTCGGTGGAGTATGCGTGGAGGGAGAACTCTCGAACCTGCGTCAGCCTCCGTCCGGGCACTGCTATTTCACCATCAAGGATGAGTCCGCCCAGATCCGCGCGGTGATCTGGAGAAGCGACATGCGGGGACTTCTTTTTGTACCCCGGGACGGCATGCGGGTCCGGGCTTTTGGCTCACTCACCGTTTACGAACGGGATGGAAGTTACCAGATCGTCGTGAAGCGGATGGAGGAGGGCGGGAAAGGATCCCTGCAGGCCGCCTTCGAGGCCTTAAAAAAGAAGTTATCCGGCGAGGGATTGTTTGCTGTTGAGCGAAAACGAAAACTGCCCCTGCTTCCGCAGCACATTGGCGTGGTGACATCCCCCACGGGTGCCGCCATTCGCGACATTCTGAATGTACTCCGGCGCCGCTTCCCGAATCTTCATGTGGTGATTTCCCCGGCACGGGTTCAGGGCGCCGGGGCCGCCCAGGAAATTGCGGCGGCTATCGATCTGCTCAACCGGCAGGGCGGCATTGATGTCATGATCGTGGGGCGTGGCGGGGGAAGTCTTGAGGATTTGTGGTGTTTTAATGAGGAAATTGTGGCTCGGGCCATTGAACGATCGGACATTCCGGTGATCTCCGCCGTGGGACATGAGACCGATTTTACCATTTGTGACTTCGTTGCAGATCTCCGGGCCCCCACGCCGTCCGCTGCCGCCGAGATCGTGGTGGGACGCAAGGAAGAGTTCCTGGGGGCACTGCGCCAGCAGGCTTCCGTCATGACACGATTGTTCAATCATTCGCTTTTGGAAGCGCGCGGCCGGTTTCATGCGGCGGCACGGAGTTATGTCTTCCGGGAGCCAGGCAATGCCGCCCGGGTCTACCGTCAGAAAATCGAGCGCCTCCAAGACCGGACAAGCCATTCCTTGGAACGGAAATTCCGGGAAGGACAGCAGCATGCCGATAATCTTTCCAGCCGGATGAAGCACTCGGTGAATAAAGTGTTTACCCTGCGGGTTCAACAGGCCAGGAGTCTTGAGCGGCAATTGGCGGCCTATAATCCACTGGCTGTCCTGAAGCGGGGATACAGCATTACCTTCACAGCGAAGGGCCGGGCGGTCCGGAGTGCCGCGGACGTCTCGGACGGGGACATGCTTGTGACGCGGGTGGGAGAGGGTGAATTTAAATCAAAGGTGACACATGAC
>CAJBSZ010000474.1 GCA_903958395.1 uncultured bacterium
CCGGCATTGGAACGGCTGTCGGGATCATAGACGCACAGGAAGAAATGCTCACTCAGGGGATAGGGCGCCGCATAGTTCGCCGGCGGGCCATGGACTCCGATCTCCGCCTCGGGGAAGAGTTGATCCGGAGTGAGACGCTTCACCGGCCCCATGGCGTTGTCGTCTGGCACGCCCTGATCGATCAGGATGATCGAGCCATAGGCTTGTCCGTGATGACAGGCGGCCGTGCCCATGAACTTGCGAGAGCCGGGCACCGCTCTCAGACCAATTTCGAAATGGGGGCGTGCCTTCTGACTGGCCGAGAAGTTGCCGTGGACGGCACGGGGGTCGCGGCCGTCGGGCGTGGTAGTCCAGGCGTGGTGCGCCTGATTGAAGCCGCGGTCAACGTAATCCCACCTCGTGTAGACCACCATGCCGTCGGCCGCGACGCTGGGTTGCCATTCGTTGGTCTCGTGGGGACTAAGCATGACGATGTCGCTGCCGTCGTCATTCATCGAATGCAGCGTGAAACTCGGAACCGGACGGCCATGACAGCGGCCATAACCGCCGCGCCGCTCGGAGATGAACATGATCCGGCCGCTGGGGAGGAAACAGGGATCGAAGTCGTTCCAGGGACCATCGGTCAACTGGGCCAGCCCGCTGCCGTCAACGCTGACACGGAAGATCTTATAGGTGTTGTGTTCAGTCCAGGGAGAACGGTAACGGCCACGGTCCTCCTCGCGGTCGGCGATCTCGGTCCAGGCGAACAGGATTGTCTTGCCGTCATAGCTCAACTCCGGGGACAGGAAACCGCCCTGGGCGTCCACGCGCCGCCCCTGGAACCGCCCGTTGCCACAGGTGGAACCGGCAAGCACGTCACGCACCGCCGGCTGGTCCGAGAAAGGTTTCTCCAGGATGAAGAGTCCGCCGCCTCGGATGGCATTGAACCCGAAGTACTGGTCACACATGTGGTTGCCCTGTTTCTCGGGCTCCGGGCAGAAATGGCGCTTCATGAAAAGGATTTTGTCGAAATCAAGCAAAGGATTGGAAAAAGCCACCTGGCGACGCAGTTTGCAGGCTTCCACAAGAAGTTCGTCACGTGCTGGGGTCTTGACCTCGAGCCGTTCCGCCTTGGCTTTCAAGTCGGCAAGGCGCGCTTCCAGTTTATTAAGATTGGGGCAATGGGGCAGGGGCTTGAGGTGTTCAAGCAGCGCCCCCACGCGGCGGAGCACGGCATCCGCTTCATCCCGGTCGGCGGGATCGGGCAGGGCATTCTTGTCCAACACCTGGTTGGCCGGTGGCCATTTGTTCGGCGTGTTGGTTGACTGGGCCAGAATGTCAGCCGCCGCGATCAGTGACAGGATCAGGACCATGATTTGTTTCATCGGTGCAGACCACCTTTATGGGATTGATGGGGGATATCATAGGCCGTGAAGGCCTTTGGGGGAATCGGGTTTCTGATTAATTGATTTATAGTTTCTGACACAAATGGTTTGACTGGCCGGACTGTTCATGGGATTCTTGCATGTATCGTCCTTATGCATACGGAAACCTTAATCCAGCTTGCCCGGGACCCGATGTCCCGGCTCCGAGACGCCGTGGGTGAAACCGTCGGCCTGGCAATTCTTGACAAGCCGCAGTTGGCGTGCGTTGTCGTTTTCTGGGTTCCCGGCACGTCAGGGTTTAGTTTCAGTTACAAAGTGCCCTATTCGATTCCGCTTCACTGCAACGCCCCGGGCAAGGCGTTCCTGGCCGCCCTTCCGGCGCCTGAACTCAAGGCGATCCTGGGAAGACTCCGCCTCAAGCGCCACACGGGGACGACGCTCACCGCGAAAACCAGACTGCGGGCAGCCTTGGATCAGATACGGGAAAGCGGATATTCCATTGATCGGGCGGAACAGGTTGAGGGGTGCCACTGCATTGGTGCGGCAATCACGGACGGGGACCATTACCCGGTCGCCGCCTTGTGGACAACCGGCCCCTGTGACATGATGCCGGAGGAAAAATTCGCGGAAATAGGGGCCCTGGTGGCTGGCGCCGCCGCCGAAATATCCCGCCATCTCGCCGCACCGACGGGAAGGCGCTGTTCCTATCATGCCGATATCGTGAAACAGGCCAAAGTCTATATGGATGAAAATGTCCATAAACCGCTGGATATGCAACAAGTGGCGGCTCATTTAAAGATCGGGTATTCCTGGTTCAGGCGGCTTTTCACCAAGGAAACCGGCAAAAGCCCCAACTCTTATCACATGGATCTTCGTATCGCAAAAGCCATGGAGATGCTTCGGTCGACCCATACGCCGATCAAGGAAATCGCGGCCCAGTTGGGTTACGAGAACCAGTATTATTTCTCAAACATCTTCAGGAAAAAAACAGGCTTTACCCCGACTGGATACAGAAACTAGTCCATAGCCGCCTTGATTTGAGCGGCCTCATCCGCCTCCATGGTCCGGCGCTTGGCGGTAAACTTTTCATGCAAGGCTTTCTCGGAGTCCGACCACGCGTTGGCTTCAAGATAGTTGCCGCAGAAGGGGACACCCAGGTCTATCCAACAGGCGATCATGTCGAGCTGCCCGGGCGTCAACCGTGTCCCGCCATGCCCCTTGCGCAACATGGACAGCAATTCGCTCCGAGCCGCGCCACAGGAATACGGGGCGAGCATCGGGGGAGCCGACTGTGCCTGCACCCAGTTCACCATACGGTTCGCTTTACCACTCAGCGGAAATTTCAGGCTGTCCCCCGGGGTTGCGACTCCGGTAAGGGCAACATAGGAGGCGGTCCACACCCGCTTGGCGACGGGATCAATGACGGGTGAGCGGGTCATGTCGGGAATGCGTCGGCCCAGCACGGTCTTGCCACCATCATGGCACTTGATGCATTCGCCGTCGAGAATGGGTTGGATGTGACGGATAAAGCTGAAACCGCCAGCCAGATCGGAAACAGGCGTCAAGCGTTGCGCACCCTTTTCAAAGGCCAGGGTCTTGTACCGGCCGGATGGCGGCGCGGCGTTCTTGTTTTCATGACACCCCACGCACGCAGAGGTTTCGCCCGGCTGCAACACAGACCAGGAGCGCATGGTTTGAATCACCTGGTTGCTGGCATCAAGCACTTGAAAATAGACCGGCGTCCGGGCCGGCATGGTAAATAGTGCCGATCCATCCTCCCAAATCGGCGTTGTCCCCAGCACGCGCTTGGGATCCCAACAGCCGTTTCCGATTGAAACCGGCGTGCTGACCAGGGCGCCCCCCGCCTCTCCGCCGTTTCCATTATGCCCGATTCCGGCGACGCGATACTCAAGCGCCACCACCCGCAGGGCTTTGGCCGTCCCTTTGGGGATCCCTTTCAGCCCGGGCCCTTCATACACATTCTGCATATAATACGTTCCATTCGTCATCCGGTAATCAACCAGACTCGGCCGCACATGCGGGGCGACACGGGCGACCAGCGGAACGGGCTGACCGCACGATTGCTCCGGCGCTGACGCCAGCAGCTCACGCCGCCCCGCTTCATCCATGAAGAAAATACTGAACCGCCCTCCCTGCCCGGCCTTATTGCATGGCTCTTTCAAGGGGGAAAAGGACACCAGGAACTCCCTTTCGTTCAGCGCCCACGGATACATCCACAAGGGCGCATCCTGCCCATAACCATCCACCCGAACCGCCGGCGTCTCGCGCACAGGAGCGATCAGCGTGATCCCCTCATTCTCCTGCCGCCCCTTGTCGGGGTCCACCACGCAAAGCTTTCCCCTCTGGCCGCTGTGGTGGCCGGAGGCGATGGCCACGACCTTCTTTGTGCCCGGAATGCCGCGGGCATGCAAAAGGCTTGTTGGGAACCACGAGTTGTTCCCGTAAAACTCAGTCTGGCCGGTTCCGTCAGGCATCATCTGGAATAACCCCTGGACATACACCTGGCCCCGGTCATTGTACTCCCAGCGGGTATAGATCACGCGGCCGTCATCCATGACCTGGGGGTAATTCACATGCACCTGGTCAAAACTCAGCCGCCGGAGAGTCCGGCCATCCTTGTCGCAGGTGTAAAGGTTGCTCACCTCGGTCCACCAGCAATCCACAGTCTGGATGCACCGGGTTGAATTGAACACGATATCCCCGTTGGGGAGATAGGCTCCCTCGTAATCGGCCACACCCAGCCCGGACGTGAGTGGGCGCACCTTCCGCGTCGCCACCTCCATCTCATACAGGTGATAATCATCCGCGCGGTCGTCTTTTTTCCAGGAAAACAGGATTCGGCGGCCATCCCACGAGACCGCGGGATCCCGGATGACGCCCTTGGCGTCCGCCAGCAGCGTGGTAACCCGGCCCCGGGTCCCCTCGAACTCCAGCAGGCATAATTCGGAACCTGGCACGAAGTGCCGTTCCGCCTGGGCATCGCTCAGTCCCTCGGTGTAAGCGTAGTGAGATCCCCCGAGATTCGAGTGCTTGGTAAACACCAGGCGGGGAACCTTTTTCAGAACCGTCTTCAACCTCAGTCCGCGCCGCTGTTCACATAATTCTGCATAGACAGCCAGCCAGCGCGGATCGTCCAAAGCAGGATTCCCGGAAATCAACTCCTCAGCCTTTTGTCTTAGGTCGGATGGGATCTCGAGTCCGCACTCCTTCAGGGGTGAGGTCAACAAGTCCCGGGCCAGTGTGCAATCACCCTTGATCCCGAACCAGTCGTTCCGCCGGGCCCCAAGGTCTTGAAGCATCCAGTCCGACTCAACCGGAAAACTGCGATCCAGCGTCATCCAGGCCTTCTGCACCGCATTCGAGTCACTCCTGTTCAAGGACGCTCTTGCGGAAGCCACCGCCTCACTCCACCGGCATTGCCCCGCGGGAATCTCGCCCCCGGCGCAAAAAGACGACCAAACCGCAAACACCAGGGCATACCACTTGAAAAACCCGCCTGTCGGCGTGACCGGGTTAATGCTGTCCATGATTCACCATATCCCTTATGTTCATGAGGTCCATCGCCCTGTTGCGCTCACGCTCAGCCATCCTCTTCTCGAACAGTTTCTTGTCCCCGTCATTCCAGGCATTGGCTTCGTCGTAGTCGCCGCAATACGGAATATTCAGGTCAATCCAGGCCGCAAGTTTATCGAGCTCCTCTGTGCTCATCATCACCTTGTCATGCCCCTTTCCCTGCAACAGGGCGAACAACCTGCTTCTGGTGGCGCCGGCCCGGTAGGGAGGTTTCATCTCGAGCGTTTCATAGCGGGTCAGCCATTGGACAATCTCATTGGGTTTGCCCCAGTTCACGTCATTGTTCCCACGCACCCATTGACCCTTCTCATCCTGAATGACCGGCGCCTGGGCGAGTGTCAGAAAGGAGCGAGCCCAGTACCGCTTCGCTTGCGGATCATGCACCGGATCGCCGGTTAGTATAGTTTTGCCGGCCTTGCCGCCGGTCTGGTGGCAGCTCACGCATTTCGCGTCCAAAATCGGCTGGATCTCGCGGGGATAGCTAAACCCCCGGGTGGGACCGTAGAACGGCACCGGCGTCGCCACGCCGGCGCGGGCGGCCTTCGTGATGCCCGGCGGCGGGATGGGCGTGGTGTCCTTGGCCTCATGACACCCCACGCACGAGATCTTTTCCCCGGGCATCATGGTCAACCACGAGCGCATGGTCTGCACCACCTGATTGTCCTTGTCCAACGCCTGGAAATAGACCGGGGTGCGGGCGGGGATCGAAAACAAGGCTGAGCCGTCCTCATAGACCGGCACATCGCCGATGATCGCCTTGATGTCGAATCCCCCCAGGCCCAGCGAGGGTGGGGTGGGAGAGTCCACGCCGCCTCCGGGGCCACGCCCCCTTGAGGATCCGATGGTGACAGGCTTGTAGCGGATTTCGACGATGCGGAGTTTCTTGATCGTTCCGCGAGGAACACCTGTCAAACCGGGGCCGACATAGACATCCTGCATGCTGACGACGCTGTTTGTTTTAGTCCAGTCGCACAAGGCCGGGAGTGAGGGAGGGGTCGCCCTTTCCAACAACGGAATCGGCTGCATACAGTGGGCGTCCGGATCGGAGATCAGCCATTCCCGCTGGCCGGCCGTGGTCATGAAATAGATGCCGTAGAAGTCCTTGTCAGGCTTGTTCGATTTAGCCACACAGGCAATCAGATTTGTTACATCCAACGGGAACGGATACGAAAACTGTTCGCCGTCCGAGACATAGGCATTCTCGCCGGAGTTAGGAGTAAAGGCCATGGGGCGAAGCGGTGGAAATTCAAAAACCCCCTCAAACCCCTGTCGGCCGTTGTGGATATCCACAATTCCCAACTTCCCCCCCTGTGACCGATGATAGCCGGCAATGACACTCATGATTTTGCTGCTTCCGGGAATAGGACGGGAATGCTGGTAACTGGTCGGCGAGATCGAACTGTTCCCGTAGTATTCCATCTGTTGCGTGCCGTCGGGTCTCATCACGAAAAGCTTGTGGGCGTAGCTCTGGCCCCTGTCGTTATAGTCCCGCCGCATATAAAGCACCTGCCCGTCATTCATCACGACGGGATAGGCTGTGCCCGCCTGATCAAAGCCAACGCGGCGGACAAAGCGCCCGTCCTTGTCCATGATAAACATATTGCTCGTATCCCCCCAACCACAGGTAATGTGCATCAGGACACGCGAGGAATTGAAAAGAATATCGCCATTAGGCAGATAGATCGGCTCGATCGAGGCGCCGTAGGTGTCGTTGCTGGTGAGTTGTCGCAGTCGCCCGCTGGCCAGTTCCATCTCGAAAATCTGATAATTAAACCTGGGCAGCGCCTCATTCCGCGTGGTCAGTGCCTTATCACCTTGCCGCCAGGCAAAAAGCAACCGCTTGGCATCATAGGACAGGCAGGGATCCCTCATGATCCCATCGCCGCCGGGTATCAAGGTGCTGACCTCTGCCCGCCGCCCTTCGCGTTCAGGGCGAAGATCCAGCTTGAATAGGCCAGTGGGGCAATTGTCGCCTTCATATTCCGATGCATTCTGGAGGCCACTCTTCGAGGCGAATACCAGATGTTTGACGAAAATCAGCTCGCTTGTCCGGGCAAGCATCGGCTGCAACCTCTGATGACGACGCATCAGGCAGGCCTTGCGATAGAGGTCCATCCAGCGCCGGTCACCCGCCGGTACCGTGGTGAAGGTCGCGAGTTCCGTCCGGATGCCGGCGGCGTCATCGCCCAACTCCCCGCAAACCTTCGCGACTAGATTACTGCCGAAATGGGTGGCAGCCGGCACGGTCCCCGCATCCTCCCGGAGCCAGGTCATTTCCATCGGGAACCGTTCTGCCAGTTCGCGGAATGGGGGAATTGTACTGTCGGCACGCACCGACATCATGGTGTCGACCCAGGACATGGTATTGGATTCCGATCCGTTCGCTTGGACACAAGCCAGGCATAGCAATGCCAGGCAGGTGATCCGATTGCCGTAACCGTGTGTTGTCATCATACCCTCAATATCTCCCCTCGATCAGCGACAGGACCAAGACCCTGATTGGCTTCACGAGAACTCCAGTAGTTTGATTCACACCTCTATAGCGAGGGCCGGGCGATCTCGCCCCGGAATTGAGCCCCGCCCCCCGCCTGCTCGTACACGCCATAGAAGGGCGAGCCGGCATCCAGCCATACCGTGAACCGGTGCAGTTCTTCGGGCGTCAGATTCACCCCGTGATGCCCCTTTGTCAGCAAGGCATACAGCGGCGCCACGCGGGCGCCAAATTTGCCCGGCGTGGTCTCCAGCGGCTCCGGATACCGGTAAAATCCGTATTTCGGCACCAGGTTCAAGTAGGACTGGGAGAACCCTTTATCGGGGTGGATCCACCCTGCGGCGGGCTTGTCGACGGGATCCTTGCCCAACACGGGGGCCTTGCTGCCCGGCTTCGCGTGACACGTGACACAGTGCTTGTCCAGAAGCGGCTGGATCAGGCGCGGATAACTGAACGGATTCGTGCCATCCACATCCGGTTGCAGGCGCGAGGGAGGACGACGCGTCGCCAAGGGGGAGGCACGCGGGGTTTCCGGAGCCCCCTGACGCCGTTCGTGGCACCCCTGGCAACTGGCTTTCTCTCCGGGTTGAAACTGGGTGGCCGACCTCATGGAAGTGACCGCCAACCCATTCCCATCCAGCGCCTGAAAGAACAGCTCCTTCCGCGCCGGCACAACGAAATAGGCACTGCCATCCGACTCCACGGGCACGGTGCCCAACAGCGCACGCGCCGTATTCACGGAAGTCCCGTCCGCCCTCATTCCGATGTCGTGGGGGGGGTGACCTGAGGGAACACTCATCGGGATCGCATGATAGACGCGCAACGCCTTGATGACCGTCCCCTCCGGCCAGGGCCGCTGGCTCTGATACACATTCATCACGGCGACGGTGGCCTCGGCGCCCTGATCCGACGGCACCCGGACCGAGGCCTCGGCGATGACGGGTGGCTTCGTGCGGGCAACCAGCGGAACAGGATTGTGGCAACCGATGTCGGGATCGCGATAGATCAATTCTTTGTTGCCAAAGCTATCCACCAGATAGAGGCCGTACCGATCCTTGTCACCCAGCTCCGCGACTTCCCTTCCGGGACCATAGCTGCAAAGATAGAAATCTTCATTGAGCGGCCAGGGCTCGCCATAGGTTTCGGTCCCACGCTGACTTTCCGGGAACCCGACATCGGGAGTGATGCGACGAACGGCGCTCATGGCCTCATCGTCCGGCGCGCGGGGATCCACCGTGACAAGGGATCCGAACGACTGGCCATGGTGCGGCGCGGCGGCGGCCACAAAACAGTGTGAACCGGGTATGGCACGCACATCCAGTTCCATGTCCGGGCGCGTATGGCGGGGGGTGAAGTTACCGTGCATGGCGCGGGGATCGCGTCCATCGGGGGTCATGGTCCACGGATGGTGGGCCACCATCGCGTTACGATCCACATAATCCCAGCGCGTGAACACGATCATGCCGTCATGCGTTACGCCGGGATGCCACTCGTTGGTCTCGTGAAAACTCAGGCACCGGATGTCCGAGCCGTCGTCCGCCATGTCAAACACCGTGAAGGTTGGACAGGTTCGACCGCAGCGCAGGTAGCCGCCACGCCGCTCGCTAGTCATGGCAATGCGCCCGCTCGGCATCCAGCAGGGATCGAAATCATTGAAGGTTCCGTCCGTAAGCTGGGTTAACCCCGAGCCATCCAGATTAACCCTGAAAATGTGATAACAACGTCCTTCCGCCCAATGTCCACGGGACGGATCCGTATGGTGCCGGTGTTTTGGGTCACCGCGGCATTCGACATAGGCAAACAGAAGCTGCTTCGCATCGAAGGAAAGATCAGGCGACAGGAATGAGCCGCCTTCTGTAACTTCACCGGTGGCATTCCCTTGTCCGTCATAACCGATCTTCCATTGCCTGTTTGGCCCGCCCTCAAGTTTCTGGCCTTTGAGGCGACCATTCCCGACCACCGCATCCTTGAGCAAATTTTCAACGACGGGCGCGTCACTGAACGGTTTCGACAAAACATAGAGGCCCCCGCCGGGCCGGGCGGCCATCCCGTAGTATTGGTCACACATGTGATCATAAAGGGCTCTATGACGCTTCATAAAAACCAGTTTGTCGAAATTCAGAAGCGGATTGGCGAACGCGATCCGCCGTCGGACCTCGCAGGCCTGGTCGAAAAGCGTGCGGCGCGCCGCGACATTAGTCGCCGCTATGGCCCCGGCTTTTTCAAGTAATGATTTCAGTTCCGACTCCGCCCCGGACAGATCCGGTGCTTGGGGCACGGTCTTGAGATGGTTTGCCAAAGCCAGGGTCCGTCTCAGGATAACATCGAGCGGATCACGATCCGCCGGCAGGATCAGCGAGTCCGGGCGCAAAACCTGGGAGGCCCTCGAATCGAAGTTGGCGCGTTGGTTCAGGTCGTGCTGCAGAATCCGGTATTGCCGATCCGTCTCACCTGGCGGAATAGCGGAATGGGCAACCGTAGCCCCGGCAGCCAGCATCAGTAAAAAAAGTTTACCCCTCATGGTTTTCTCTTCAGGATTCCAGTTTCATCATCGTTGAATACCGTCGTGTCGAGATCATCCAACACCAAAATTCCGTTGATCGTTCCTGCTTGCTCCTTCGGGACATGCCAATGCCACACGACCTTGCCGTCGGCATCAAACTCAATCAGCTTCCAGCCTTCCTTGAAATCCTTGGCGCCGTGGCCGGTCCAGTTGGCCTGTACAATGTGGCCGTTCTTAAGCATTTGAAAACCCGCATAGAACCAGTTCGTGAAACCCTCCGGTTGTGCTGCCTTGAACTCGCGCAACAGGGTGCCGTCCGGCTTGTATTGGAATAACCCTTGCGCATATCCCCCGGCAACCCAGCAGGTGCCATCCGCCGCCTTAAGGGCCATATAGGAATTGCGTGATCGGGGCAGCTTGAACCGACGCACAATGCGTTGCGCTTCCGGCACATCCGGCATGATGGAAATTTCCGTGGCCCCATCATTTTCAGATAGCATCAGGGTATTGTCAGCGGTGAATCTCATCATGCGTAGTGCTTTGAGGCGGCCAAGGGTAATGGAACGGATGATGCCGTTGGTGGTGTTCAGGGCAAAGATGCAAATGTTTGTTCCCTGATTGGCGCCGATCCAGGTGGATCCGTCGGCACGCCGACGTGCCGTGGTTGTCCCGTTGAGCAGGCGGTTGTGGAACTCCGCGACCCTCGTTCGGGAAACCAGGTCATAAACCTGGTAGCCGTCGTTGCAGGACACCATCAACAGGTTGTTTCCGATCAATTGCAGGTCGCGCGTACCGCCGCCCCAGGGCATGGACCAGTTTCTGGAGGGATTGGCCTGGTCAACGTAGTGAACCTGACCCAGCCAGTAATCCCCGGCGAGAAAACGGTGCTGAATGGACGGCGTTTGCGCAGACGTCATCAGGCAGGAGCTAAGTAAGGTCAGCAGTATGGTTTTTTTCATTTATTTCTCCAGTTATGGTCAGGATCAATTCAACTCCGGGACAACTTTTTCGCCAGCACGCTGCCGGTCCAGATCGTGATAGGCACCGTAAAACACGCTGTTGCAGTCCAGCCACAAGGTCAGGCGCCGCAGGGAGTCAGGGGGCAGTTTCACACCATGATGCCCTGATTTCAACAGTTCATAAAGTTTGGACGCCCTGGCCCCGAAGTTGCCCGGGGTGGTCTCGCTCGGGAGGCGGCCCGGAGGCCGGGAATCACAAGCATAGGCAAATCCTTTCGTGAGTTCGCCCTCGCGGTCGTTATCCCCTTGAATCAGGGATAGATACGACCGGGACCAGAGTAAATTCCTGTCGCCGCCATATCTCCGTTTAGTCCAATGAGCTGGCGCTCCGCTTAAGTCGGGAGCCTTGGGGCTCTTGCGATGGCACCCAACGCAATACTGATCCAGCACGGGTTGCACGAGGCGTGAGTAGTTGACTGGGAAGGAGCCCTCCGGTTCAGGCGCCGGGCGTTGGGGCGGCTTCTGGAACGCGAGTGGGGAATGCGTCGGCGTGGGATTGGCGCGGTGCCGGTTTTCATGGCAGCCCACGCAAGTGAGAGTTTCTCCGGGATGGACGTAGGTGGCCGACATCATGGACTGGACGGCGCACCCGTTGGTATCCAGCGCCTGAAAATAGAGCATCTTTCCGGCCGGGGCAATAAACCGGGCACTCCCGTCGGCCTCGACAGGAACCGTGCCCAGAACCCCGCGGGCGAGCGACTCGCTCCCGATGCCGATATCCGGCACATTGGCCTGCACAGTGGGTTTCGGAAACAGCTGAATCACCCGCAACGCGGTGATGACCGTTCCCGTTGGCCAGGACTTCATGGCCTCGTAGACATTGATACAGCCGATAGTTCCTGCCGTAGGTATCGTATTGGTCTCTGGCATGACGGTTCCCTCGGGAAGCCCCACGGACGTAGCATGGGGAATCACGGGCGGCAATGGCCGTGGCCGCAACGGGATCGGGCTCAGGCAGGGCAGGGTAGCATCCCGGTAGATCAACGTTCGATTCCCGAAACTGTCGATGAGGTAGAGCCCATGGGGCAATCCCGAGCCTGGCGGGGAATAGACGCAAAGGTAGAAATCTTCATCCAAAGGCCATGCCGTACCATAAGCCAGATTCTGGTGCCGATCTGCGGTTTCCGGAAACCCGACTTCGGGGGTGAGTCGGCGGAGGGGTGCC
>CAJBSZ010000475.1 GCA_903958395.1 uncultured bacterium
CTGGGCGGGACGTTCGGCGTCTGGGAAACGCCCTTCAATACGACCGATACGGGTAGTAAGGGCTGGGCCTATCCCGAATTCAGCGGGTATTTCGCGGGGGTGCGCTGGATGAAACTGGCGACGACGGAAGGCACGCTCACGCTGGTGGTGCCCGACGCCGGGGCCTTCGTGCGGGTCGGCACGCCTGCCTGTCAGAAAGCGTGCCGTTTCCCGGATTTGCCTGCAGGGAATCTGGCCGTAGTGTGGGATGTGCCAGCAATCGGTAATAAGTTTGCAGCCGCTGCACAAACGGGGCCGCAGGGCTCAACCCCACTCACCAACGGTCCCTTGCACGGGACGGTCTACCTGCGGGTGGAGGCCCCGGAAACTCGTGCGGATTCCTGCGATGTGGCCGCAACAGCGCTGGTGGCGCGGGTCGTGCCGTCCAGGGCGGGTGAGTTTGTGTGCGAACGGATCCCGACGCAAGACGGTAAGGATGTGTTCGAGATCGAATCGCGCGGGGGGAAGATCGTTTTGCGCGGGAATAGCCGCGTGGCAATCGCCTCGGCGTTGAAGCGCTATCTGGGGGACTATTGCCATGCCGATCCCGGTTGGCATTGCGGCGGACAGATGAAACTGCCTGAGTCCTTGCCGACGGTGCCGCAGAAAATCCGTGTGGTCAGTCCGTACCGGTTCCGCTTCGATTACAATTATTGTACCCACGGCTATACGATGGCGTGGTGGGATTGGCCGCGGTGGGAGCGGGAGCTGGATTGCCTGGCGATGCATGGCGTCAATCTGGCGCTGATCATTCAGGGGCAGGAACAGGTCTGGATCAATGCGCTCCGGGACTACGGCTATTCGGAGGCGGAGGTTCGCGCGTGGTTGTGCATGCCCTCGCACCAGCCTTGGCAATACATGTCGAACATGGAGGGCTATGGCGGGCCGGTGCCGGAGGAGATAGTGCGGCAGCGGCTGGCGCTCGGGCAGAGGATCATTGTGCGGATGCGGGAACTCGGCCTGGAGCCGGTACAGCAAGGGTATTACGGGATTGTGCCTTCGGACTTCCGCCAGCGGTTCCCAGCGGCCAAAATCCATACGCAGGGGATCTGGGGTTTCGACTTGAAGCGTCCGGACATGCTCGACCCGATGGATCCGCTCTTCGCGAAGGTGGCGTCGTCTTTCTATCGCGAGCAGAAGAAGCTTTTCGGCGAGGCGAAGTTTCTGGCCGCCGACCCGTTTCATGAGGGCGGCAGCACGGAAGGGGTGGATCTGGCGGGCGCGGCGAAGGCCATCTACGGGACGATGAAGGCAGCCTATTCGGAGGTGACGTGGGTATTGCAGTCATGGCAGGTGAATCCGCGTCAACCGATGCTCGATGCGCTGGACAAGAGCAAGTGTCTGGTGCTGGATCTGAATTGCGAGCGCAAGGAGAACTGGCGGGCGCGCCAGGAATTTGGCGGTACGCCGTGGTTGTGGTGCCTGGTGCAGAATTTCGGTGGCAACAGTGGCTTGAATGCCCGGCTCGACTGGGCGGCTTCGGGCGCGGCCAAGGCGTCGCGGGATCCGGCCCAGAGCCATATGGCTGGCATCGGGGGCCTGATGGAAGGGAGTGACACCATGCCCGTGCTCTGGGAGCGTTTTTTCGACAACGCCTGGAGTGATACGCCTGTGCCATTGGCGCCGTGGCTCCGCGATTATACGCGGCGCCGTTATGGCGCGGCGAGCGTGGCGGCGGAGCAGGCCTGGCGCATCCTGGCGGAGACGGTATATGACGCTCCGGCCTGCAATGAGGAGTTCCCGATCAATTCGGCGGTGTGCGTGAGGCCATCGCTGGAGCCTGGTAAGCGCGCGCGGCTCTGGACGGATACGAAACAACCCTATGACACGACGCGGCTTGTCGAGGCGTGGCGGTTATTGATTGATGCCGCGCCTGAGTGTGGCGATAGCGAGGGTTACCGCTATGACGTGGCCGACGTGGGTAGGCAGGTGCTCGCCGATCTCGGCACGCGGTATCACCACGCCATCGTTCAGACCTTTCAGTCAAAGAATCCTGAGCGGTTGCGGCAGCTCAGCGACAAGATGCTCGGCCTCATCCGCGACATGGACCGCCTTGCTGGCACAAGGAAGGAATTCCTACTCGGAGCGTGGATCGCCGATGCCCGTGCGTGGGGTGTGACTCCGGAGGAAAAGGATCTATGTGAGTGGAATGCGCGGTCCTTGCTGACGGTCTGGTCGGTTCCCGCCAGCAACATCTATGACGTCAACAAGCATGTCGATTACGCCAACCGGCATTGGAACGGCCTGCTTGGGCAATATTACTTCTCACGCTGGAAACTGTGGCTTGACGCCTTGAACGAAGCTGTGGGCAAGGATGGGAAATTTGACCCGGCACCCGTGCAGAAGCGGATCCAGGACGCCGAATTCGCATGGACGCGCGCCACCGATCCATTGCCCGCCGAGCCATCAGGCGACCCGATCGCCATCGCGAAGGAGTTGTTGTCGAAATACGCTGCGGAGCGGTTCAGTGCCGTAAAACAGGAGTTCTGAAATGGGCAGTACAAAGTCAAGGAGGAGCAAGATGAATCGAGCTGTTAAACTTATATTCCTGGCAATGGCGGTAGAGGTGTCTGGCGTAGTGGCACAGGCTGCGAACTACACCAACAACGCATCAGGCGCCTGGTCGGCTGCGGGCAGTTGGTCCGGATCGAAAGGGGCCTCCGCTCTTGACGCGGTCATCGTCTTCAACCCGTCGGGCACGGACAACAGCACCAACGACAACGTCGGCGCGTTCTTGCTCAACAAGATGTGGGTGATGCCGGGCCAGACTGTGAACCTCTACGCATCCGGGGAAAGTTCCCTGTTGTTCACCAACAATGGAACCACCATGCCGGTGATCACCAACTTAAATGCTGGCATGTTCACCCTCAACACGCCCATCACGATGGGCACCAACCTGATAATCGGCGTGGGTAACTCCAGCGGTAACATCACGATCAGTAGCAACATCACCTCGATAGCGGGGGGCGCTACTAATACCCTGACCAAGACTGGCGCGGGGACGTTGACGCTTACCGCTACCAATACCTTTCTCGGCATGACGACGGTTAGCGACGGAACCTTGACGGTCAACGGTGGTCAGCTTACCAACACGGCTGCTGTGACGGTCCAGACGTCTGGCGGTGCTGCGTCGGCGTCTCTGGTGTTGACCAACGGGGGAAAAGTGTTCAGCACCGGGACCAGCACTGTCTATCCCGGGATCACCAATATGGTTCTCGTGACGGGTGCGAACTCGCTATGGAATCTTGGGCAAGCTTATTTGTACGTTAGGGGCGTGTTCAAGGTGGACAACGCTGGCGTGGTGACGAATGAGTACCGTTCCTATATGGATGTCTCTGGCGGAAAAATGATCATCACCAATGGCGGCAAATATTACGGTGGCTTCGCGAATCAATGGATAGGCTACAGCGGGACCATCGGCAACTCGGTCTATGTTGGCGCCAACGGCGCGACGTGGACCGGCGGAAAACTTTTCATTGGCTATAATGGTGCCCGGGGCAATTTCCTGACGGTGGACAACGGCGGTGTCGTGTCAGTTCCGTGGGCGACTATTGGTAATGACAATGGGAGTTCGGCGTTTGGGAACGCGATTGGCAACTACATGGTCATCACCAACGGTGGTCAGTTTTTCAGCACAGGCAACATCGGGATCGGCAATGGCGTTGGTTGCAACAGCAACTACGTCAACGTCGTCGTCGGCGGCGCCCGTTGGGACCTCGGCAACCAGACTTTGGCCATCGGCACGACCGGCGCCACGGGCAACTGGATGACGGTTTCCTCGGGTGGCGTCCTGACCAACGGGAATGTCACGCTGGGTGGCGTCGGCTCGGAGTTCACTATCGGCGCCGGGGGGACGGCGTGGGTTGGCAATGTGTCGGTGAGTAATGGCACAGTGCTTGTGAACGGCTCTCTTTCGGCGACGGGCACTGTGAGTGTCCTTGCAAATGCGGTTTTGGGCGGGGCTGGCGCGATTTCCGGGGATGTTTTCATCTTGGCGGGCGGTATTCTCTCTCCTGATATGTCCGGTACTATGGCCATCAGGTCGCTGGCCCTTTTATCCCAAAGCGTCCTGAAATGACATGTGACGGCCTCGGCAAACAACAAGGCCACAGTCAGCGGGCAATTGACCTTGCCGTCCACGATGACGGTAAACGTCACGGTGGATAATGGGGGCCAGAACCGGGCTCTGATACTGCTGGATTACTCCAC
>CAJBSZ010000476.1 GCA_903958395.1 uncultured bacterium
AAAATCCGGGGGGCATTGCTGGAGGTGCAGGCGCTTCCGCCGGTGCGGCCGCAGAAGGCTTTGATGCGGGCGGTGCTGTTCACGTAGACCACCGGGAGCCAGTCCTCGCCCTGCCGCTTCAGGAAGGACCATGCCTTTTCAACCTGATAGTCGTCGGCCATGGTGGCCATGGGGCAGCCGGCGCCTGGCTCGGGCATAAAGACCTGTTGGGCCGGGGTCGTCAGGATATCCGCGGATTCCGCCATGAAATGAACGCCGCAGAAGACAATGCGCTCAGCCTGGCTGGCGGCAGCCTTTCGGGCGAGTTCCAGAGAGTCCCCCGTCACGTCCGCATGGGCCAGAACGGAGGGATTCTGGTAGTGGTGTCCCAGAATCAACAGTCGATCACCCCATTCCTGGCGGATGGCTTCGATAGTGTGTGTGGTGTCTGTCATGCGGGGGATCTTACCAAGAAAAGCGGATAGAGGGTTGCAAAAAAAACGGGGTTTGCATATAGTCCCCGCCCGATTCAGATAAACACGCACCTGTAGCTCAATTGGACAGAGCATCTGACTACGAATCAGAAGGTTGCAGGTTCGATCCCTGCCAGGTGCGCCATCCTTCGCTCTACGCCCTGATGGGCTTGAGCTACGGATGGTCTACGACCATTCTTGATTTCTAACCATGCCCTACCTGGGAGAGCTTGCGGCCCTGGCGACGGCGTTTTGCTGGACCGTGAGCGCGATGTGCTGGACGGCGGCGGGACGCCGGGTGGGGTCTTTGGCGGTGAATATCATCCGCCTCCTGTTGGCTCTTCCGCTTTTCCTGGCTTATAGTTGGATCATGCTGGGTGAGGTGATTCCCTTTTCGGCCTCCCTCCATGCCTGGCTGTGGCTTGGAGCCTCCGGGATTGCGGGTTTTTTCCTGTGCGATCTTTTTTTCTTCCAGTCCTTCCTGCTCATCGGTCCGCGTTTGGCTTTGCTGGTATTTTCCCTGGCACCGCTGATCTCGGCCCTGTTCGGGTGGCTCCTGATCGGTGAGCAACTCACCCGGTGGAATTGGATCGGGATGGCCACCACCCTGGCCGGAATTCTCTGGGTGATCCTGGAGTCACCGGAGGCTGGCGAGGGTAAGGGCGCCAAACATTACCGGATGACCTGGCGTGGCGGGCTGTATGCGTTACTCGCGACAGGCGTCCAGGGTTTGGCCACGGTACTGGCCAAGATCGGCCTCCGGGATATGACCTCGGCCTTTGCGGCGACGGAGATCCGCCTTATCTGCGGTCTGGTTTGTTTCCTGCTGCTGATCCCGGCACTGGGCCGGAATGACCATGTCTTGCGGGCGTTCCGTGATGCGCGGGCGATGCGGATCATGGCGATGGGCGCAGTCGCCGGGCCGTTTGTAGGGGTGACCCTTCTGATGTTCGCCATCAAGCTCATTCCCGCCGGACTTGCCCAGACGTTTGTGTCCCTCTCCCCGGTGATGATCATTCCCTTCACCGCCGTCATCTTCAAGGAACGCGTGAGTTTCCGTGCGGTTTTCGGTGCTCTGATTGCGGTTCTGGGGGTTTTCCTGCTCTTCCGGTAAACCCCTGCGACATTGACTTTCAGGATCATAAAGTCCACCCTGTTTTGATATGAAAGACTTTACAACGATGGGGTTGTCGCCTGCCCTGCTCAAAGCGATACAGGAACTGGGCTTCGAAACACCGACTCCGGTTCAGAGCAAGGTGATCCCGATTTTTCTAAAAAGCGACCGTGATCTTGTCGCCCTGGCCCAGACCGGAACCGGGAAGACGGCGGCCTATGGCCTTCCGTTGCTTCAGCTGACGGATGCTTCCAAATTCGAAACGCAGGGCCTGATTCTCTGTCCTACCCGGGAATTATGCCTCCAGATTGTCAAGGATCTCAACTCCTTCGCCAAACACACGCGCGGGGTGAGAACGCTGGCGGTGTATGGCGGATCGCCTATTGGAGAGCAGATCCGGGCCTTGAGCCGGGGCGCCCATATCATTGTCGCCACGCCCGGCCGCATGCACGATATGCTGCGACGCCAGCGTGCCGATCTTTCCCTCGTCCGGTGGGTGGTGCTCGATGAGGCCGACGAGATGATGAACATGGGCTTCCAGGAGGAACTGGAAGCCATTCTGGGCGCCGTGCCCGAATCTGCCCGAACCCTTCTGTTTTCAGCGACCATGCCGCGCCAGGTCGCGGCCATGGCGGGCAAATATATGGAGAATCCCGAGGAGATCCTGTGCGGCTCCCGGAATTCGGGATCCGATACAATTCATCACGAATGCTACAAGGTTCATGCCCGGGACCGGTATGTGGCGCTGAAGCGGATCATGGATTCCACGCCCGGCCTCTATGCCATTATCTTCTGTCGGACGCGGGTCGAAACCCAGGAACTGGCCCATCACCTGAACAAGGATGAGTATCATGCTGACGCACTTCATGGTGACATGACGCAGGATCAGCGGAGTGAAGTCATGGGGGCCTTCCGGGCCCGGCATATCCAGATTCTCGTGGCCACGGATGTCGCCGCGCGCGGGCTGGACGTCAATGAGCTGACCCATGTGATCCACTACAACCTTCCCGACGAGGTAGAACTCTATACGCATCGCAGTGGCCGGACCGGCCGGGCGGGCCGGGAGGGAACCTCCATTGTTCTCATTCATTACCGGGAAGAGCAGAAGCTCCGGATGATCGAGCGGATCCTCAAGAAGCCCTTCGTGCAAAAGCGTGTGCCTTCGGGGCAGGAAGTGTGTGAAGCGCAACTGGCCAATTTGCTTGAAAAAGTCCGGCAGGTGGATACGGCAGACGGGCGTCTCGAGCCTTTTATGCCTGTCATTGACAAGGTGCTTGCGGAGTTGTCGCGCGAAGAAGTGCTCAAGCGGTTCATCCTTCTCGATTTTGACCGCTTTCTCACAAATTACAAAGGGGCCCCGGATCTTAATGCCGCCATGAGCCACGGATTGCATGGCGGACATGAGGGTGGCGACCGGCGCGGGTCACGTCGCCCGGAAGGCCGGATGGATCGGCAGGATCGGTCGGATCGGACGGACCGGGCTGGTCGGTCGGATCACCCGGAGCGGGAGGATCGTCCCGCCTTCAGGCCGCGGGATCCCGATGTGGCCAAGTTGCGGATCAACCTCGGGCGCCGCAATTCCCTGACGCCCCCCGATTTGATGGCGCTGATCAACCGGGCAACGCCCGGTCCCCAGCTGCGACTCGGTCGGATCCATGTCACCGAACATGCAAGTTTCTTTGAAATGTCGCGTCAGGATGCCGAACGCGTCATGCCTGCCTTGAACCGGACCACCCACGGGGGGCGGGAGATTCAGGTGGTGATGGAGACAGAGCGGGTGCCGGGCAGGAGAAAATGAGAAGCAAGGCGGACGTTCAGTCAGAGCTGAGGCGGGATGTTGCGGAACGCCAGGCCGGGTACCGGATGCGGGCGCTTAAACTTTTCCCCCATGTGTGCGGCCGGTGTGCGCGTGAGTTCGAGGGCAAGCGCCTCAAGGAACTCACCGTCCACCACAAG
>CAJBSZ010000477.1 GCA_903958395.1 uncultured bacterium
CACTGTCATGATCACCATCGGTCAACTTCTCGATCCCCGGCACGGCTTTACCGCCCACCGTGAACCGTGGCTTGGCCTCGCCCATCCGGACGCCCTCGTCGGCAGGGGTGGGAAAGGCCAGGACGTCAATATCCTGGTAATACCCGCTTCGGGCAAACGGCTTGGGCAGGGTGAGGTTGATTTTAGCCGGACCGCTGACATCGGTCTCACTCCAACTGAGCTGCTGCATGGATTTTTCAGGAGTGATCCACGGACCTGCGGCGGTGGACCAGCCGGCGCAATTCTCGATACTGAGCTTAATGCCGATACGGTCCGCTTCCGCGGCCGCATGTTTTAGCAAGGACTGCCACTCTGGGCTGAAGATCTTGATGGGACCGGCTGTCACCGTATTGACGTTGAAAATCACCGCGCCGCCCAGGCCTTGTTTTTTCATCGCCTCCAGATCGCGGCTGATCCCGGCCCGGGTAATGTTGCCGCTCATCCAATGCCACCAGGTCCAGGGTTTGGCGGCTTCCGGAGGGGACTTGAACTGCACGCTGATGTTATCAGCCTTGCAGGTATCCTGGATGCCAGTTCCCCCAAGAAGGCAAATCGCCACCAAACAGATCGCTCTCACCGTCATAATGCTCCCTGATGGTGGCTTTATTCGTGAGCGACCGGCTCCTCAACCAACCGGACCTGCATTCGGCCCACGGCCCGAAAGCCCGTGAAGTAGTTCGCCCGTGTTGAACCCGTGAAAAATACGGTGTACGTGCCGTCCCCTTCATCGATGAGTTGGTGCGGCGTGCGAATCGACCACGTTCCAATCGTGCCCTTCCACCAGCCCGTTTCCCCAGGAGCAAGCCCCTCGTCAATGACCAAAGCCTGCCCGTTGGTCATGGGCCAATCCAACCCATCCTCGGACCAGGTGAAGCCGATCGCGTTGTTCGGCTGGGGATGCAGAAAATCAAATGTCGACACCCAGTACTCCCGGCCGGTAAGAGGTCCCCGCACCTTGGTGACCGTCGGATTCTCGATGCCGCCGGTCGGATCAATCATCGTGGCCGGCGAATGCTTTTCGTCGAACGTGTAAGGGCCCTGAGGGGTAGGTGCCGTGGAGACCAGAACCCACCAGGAGCCGTATTTCGGTTGATAGGGAGAGCCGTTTCCGCCCATCAGCACCGCCCATTGTCCGCTTTTCGTCTGGAAAGGACTCGTGATGGATTGGGCTATCGAGGCCTTAGGATAGCTTGTGCCGGGGAACATGAATTGCTTGCCCGGAAAGTCCCAAGGACCACGAATGCCCGCGATCCCCTCGACTTTCGACTGAGCGCGCCACAGCGTCGATCCAGCCTGCCAGTTCGTGGTCACGCACTCGAACCGGTTATAGTAAAGCTCCCATCGTCGCGTCGCCTCATCGTAGAAGGGCTGAGCCGGCCCGCTCTGGATATATTTTCCGATCTGCTTGTCGAAGGCGATTTCGGTCAACGCCCCAACCCGCCTCCACGCGAAGCCGTCCTGCGACACGAGTTGATCCGTTCCCAGATTCTCCCACCCCAGCCCCGGCATGCGCCACGCGAAAAAGTGATACTCGGGCTTGCCGTCGATCATCACCTTCACGGTGTTGCCGCATTCGTAGCCGCCTTTGATTCCCTCGACGCCAGGCGTTTTCTCGTCAATCACCGGCTGGGGATAGGTCTTGAGCACCTTTAACTTCAGGCGCATCGATTTTGCCGCCTCTGCTGCCTCCTGCCCCATGAGCGATGTCGGCACGGCCAAAGCGAACAGGACGCCTGCGATCACCAAGCCGATTCCTACTACTCTCAGTTCAATACCTTTTTTCATGTTCTCCTTTGCATATACAGTCGCACAATAGGCCCGACATAGGCCGTCAAGGCCACGCCTTATCGAATCACGTATACCGAGACTCGCGAAGAATAGGTGATTGAGCCGTAGCGGTCGATCTCGAAGGCATCGGGTATACCGTCATGCTTGCGATCCAGTCCGAGGCCATTGGCATTCTCGGCTGCATCGCCTCCACTCCGGCAACGATGGGCGCCCTGCCGGTCCAAACCCAGTTCGTTCAGAAAATGAAACAATTGATGGAAACCCGGATAAATCAGCCTTTTGACCTGACATCCCTGGCGAAAGAGTCGGGGTACCATCCCGGCCACTTTATCCGGTTGTTCCGGCAGGTTGAAGGGGTGACACCGGGAACCTACTTCAGCCGGCGCAAAATGCAACATGCCTGCTCATTGCTCAACGACCCGTCTCTGCAAGTTCAACGTATCGCGGAATGCGTTGGGTTTACCGACCCGCTTTACTTCTCCAGGGCTTTCAAAAAGGTCATCGGCATGTCCCCCGCAACCTACCGCCGCCAAGCCCTTGGCTGACAACCTTTCTTGATGTGATTCCGGGACATCCGTCCTTATTCAACGCCCTGCAAGTTCACCGGGCCGAGCAACCCGGACGGCAGGAGTGGTTCATCCTTATTTAGAAACCGGAATTCAGGAATTGCAGGCCATTGAGTTGCGGTTTGCGCTTTTATTCTCATTAAGTTATTCTTTCATCGCTCACTAAATTAGGAGTGACGTCATGTCAAAATTTTTTAATATCGCTGGCCCCTGCATTCCGGAGGAGCATTATCTGGTGCCTGTTCTGGAACGGTTGCCGCCACTGTCCGGCCTGATCGCCACGAAGCAGTTCTTCGTGATTCATGCCGCGCGGCAGTCGGGGAAGACCACGCTGCTCAAGGCGCTGGCGCGGGATTTGAATTCCAAGGCTACCCATGTCGCGCTCTATTGTTCGCTGGAGACTGTGCAGGGCATCGTTGATGCTGAACGGGGTGTCCCGGCCATCGCACGCGCCATTTTGAACGGACTGATTTGGCATCCGACCTTTAAAGATCAACCGCGGCCAGCAGTGGATGTTTCCGCCTACACGATGGCCGTGAGCAGTCTGCTCAGCCAACTCGCCCAGGCTGCGGGCAAGCCACTGGTCGTGCTGTTTGACGAGGCGGACTGCCTCTCCGGCCAGACCCTGATCTCCTTTCTGCGCCAGCTCCGCGACGGCTACGTCAACCGCGACATGGCGCCTTTCCCTGTGTCCGTCGCCTTGGTCGGTATGCGCAACATCCGCGACTACAAGGCCAAAGTCCGTCCGGATAGCGAAACGCTCGGCTCGGCGAGTCCCTTCAATATCGTGACCAAAGCGTTGACGCTGACAAACTTCACGCGTCCGGAGATCGCAGCGTTGTACGGGCAGCACACAACCGAAACGGGGCAGGTCTTCGAGGAGGCGGCTTTTGACCGCGTGCTTCACTGGACCTGCGGCCAGCCGTGGCTGGTGAACGCGCTGGCGCGTGAATGTGTCGAAGAGATCCTGAATAGCGACTTCACACAGCCGGTCACGGGGGCGCTGATCGACCAGGCCGCCGAAGTCCTCCTGCGCCGCCGCGACACGCATATCGACAGCCTGCTCGAACGTCTCAAGGAGCCGCGTGTGCGGAAGATTCTTGAGCCCGTGATCCTGGGCACGGAACCCGTCGAGAGCACCTTGTCCGACGACTGCCAGTATGTCCTCGATCTCGGCCTGCTCAAGCGTGAAGACCGCGCACTCAAGCCCGCCAACCCGATCTACGCCGAAGTGATCCTGCGCACACTGTCGTACGACACGCAAGATAGCATGGGACGCAGCATTGCCACGACTCCCTGGATCGACGGCGACCGCCTTGACATGACCGGGATGCTCCGGGCCTTCCAGGGGTTCTGGCGCGAAAACAGCGAAATCTGGCAGGAGCGTTACGAATACCGCGAGGCGGCCCCTCACATCATCCTGCAGGCGTTCCTCCAACGTGTGATCAACGGCGGCGGACAGATCGTGCGCGAGTTTGCGCTCGGACGCCAGCGCATCGACCTGCTGGTCTGCTGGCAGGGCAGCCGCTACGCGCTCGAGCTCAAGATGAAGAACCAGTACCGTCCAGAAGCCGCGCACGCCCAGCTCTTCGGCTACCTCGACCGCATGGGTCTGACCGAAGGGTGGCTGGCGGTCTTCGACCGTGACCCGGCCGTGAGTTGGGAAGCCAAGCTGACCTGGCAGACGCTCGTCTCCGAAGGCAAGACCCTGCACGTCGTGGGACTGTAAAAGAAATACATTAGCATCCCATAGAAATCCTAATCGTAATCACAGCAAGCGTTCACCCTTATTCCCTCGCAATGCGCACATAATAGGCGCCGGCCACCAATGTCCCGCCGCCATCCAGGAACCAGGTCTGGAGCGTGACCGGCCCCGCCTTGAGCGGCAGCTCAAACACGATCTCCGTGTCGGTGTCGTTGACCGGCTTCTCCGCCTCGAAATCGCCGATCTTCACCCGGGCCTTGGCGATGTCCAATGCGACGCCGGGCGCCGTTTGGGCGCCATAGCAGAAGGTATCGGTCAGCGGCACAGGCGGCGTCGCCGCCCGGATGGGGGCATCCACATCGGCAGGCCAGCGGCGGAGTGCCACCTGATAACGGCCATCCTTGGCCACGGTAAGATTCCATACGCCATTGGTTTTTCGCCCTCGGCGCACAGCATCGTTGTCGACAATGTAGGGGCCTTGCCAGCCCGAGGCATTCAACGTCAACGGGTTTTCCGCATCGTGGCCCACCACCACCCGCCCACGCTTGTCCAGATCCGGCTGGACCCCTGCCCACCATGTGTCATGGAAAGCCTTCAGCCGCGCCGCGATCTCAGCATTCTGCGCGATGACGTTCCGGTCCTGATGAGGATCCGTCTCCACATTGTACAGCTCCTTGCCGCCGATCAGGCGCCACTGCCGCCACATGACGCAGGCATCGTCCTTGGCAATGACATCCTTGGACTGATACTGAACCACCAGCGTCCGGTCAGGTACCGGTTTTGACTCTCGAAGTGCGGGAACGAGGCTGACGCCATCCAGGCGGAGAGAGGCCTCCCTTTGCGGCTCACCCGGAGGGTTCGCCCCACCCCGGGTCAGATCCAACAATGTGGGCAGGATATCCTGGATCTGGGTCAGGCCCGGCACATCGCGGGGCGCCCCCAATTGACCCGCCGGCCAGCGGATGAAGCAAGGTACGCGGTGGCCGCCCTCCCACAAGGTACACTTACCGCCTTTCATCCCCGCATTCCAGAGCGGCACGCCTTGCGTGCCCCCGTTATCGCTCATGAAGATCACGATCGTGTTGTCCTTCAGCCCGCTTTCGGCGAGGAACCGGTCCAGCCGCGCAACATTCTCATCCAGGTTCAGGAGCATGCCGAAAAAGGTTGCCTGGTTGGCGTTCAGCTGTTTGTTTTTCAACACCGCCTCGCGGTATTTGGCGGGAACGAAATACGGGCTGTGCAAGAGGTTGTTGGGGAGATAACAGAAAAACGGCTTCCGGTCGGCCGCACATTGCCGCATCCACGGGATCGCCTCGTCATACCAGATGTCACCACTGTATCCCTTGAACTTCCGGCGCTCCCCGTTGTGGAAGTAGTGGTCATCAAAGCACGAGTTGGTCCAGTATTCCCCCATCTTATCCCCGATGGAGGCCTGTGGGAACCAGACGGCCTCTTCGAACCCCCGGTCCTGGGGACGGAGCGGATAATTGTCGCCCAGATGCCATTTCCCGAACAGGCCTGTCCTGTAGCCCCTCGTGCGGAAGAGTTCCGCCATGGTCGGCACGTCGGTCCGCAGGTTGGTCTCCTGGGTGCCGACCCAGCGCGCGCCATTGCGCAGGGCATCCATGCCGGTCAGCAATTGGCCCCGCGACGGAGTGCACATCGGGGCCGCGTGGAAATCGGTAAACCGCACGCTTGCGTCGTGCAACCGGTCCAGGGCCGGGGTCTTCACCACCTTGTTGCCAAGACAGGAAAGGTCGCCGTAGCCCATGTCGTCAGCCAGGACAATTATGATGTTTGTCTTTTCGGGTGCGGCGGATCCCGCATTGGCTACAACTTGAACTCCGATCAATCCCAGCAATAGAAGCATTTGCTTCGACATGATTATCACTCCTGCAACGGCGTCGCCATCACCAAGAAAGGGAACACTATCTGATCTTGAACACCGCGCCACGGGGGTAGCTGGTCGTGCTCCCCCCCAGCTGGATCTCTCGCGCATCAGCGATCCCATCCGTATCCCCATCGCCGGAAACTATGGAATCGGCATTGGTCCAGACATTGAGTCCATCAAGATAAGTCGCCCCACGCGAGCCGCCGCTCCAATTGAGCGTGGCGGAATGGGTCAGGTTGGTATTGATAAACCGCAGTTGCTGACGCAATAAATGGCCATTCAGAAACACAGCCGTCTTCCGGGATTCGTAATTCTCGTTCACCGTCACCCTGGGCCATTCATTCGTCGCAAGCGAATTGGTGAGACTCACTCCCCAGGCATCATTGGAACAGACATCCCAGATATTAAGGTCCGGATTGAAGACCACAAGATAGCCATTGGTGTTGATGAACATCATGGCGGCCAGATTCGTCTCCACCGTATCGAGCCCCATCACGTCCATGGGGACCCGCCACCCATCCTGACAATACCACTCGACCCACATGTTCGACACGGAGGCAAGCGACAGGTTCAGGGATGACGTCCAGTCCGGCAGAATGACCGCCTGATTGCTCTGAGCCTGTGACGTCTGGATCACGATATCCGACGCAGATGCGTCCCACCCGAAATACCCCGCCCCGGACAGCGCCATGCCATTGGTGTAACGCTCGAAATCGTCGCCGAACGGGGGGTGCTGCGCCTTGACCCCGCCCCCCCAGGAGGAGTCCAGAATAAAGTTTCCCGACATGGTAATCCCATTCGCAATCACCGAAGTCGCATTTACCACTTGAACGGTGCCTCCCGCCGCAATGTGCAGGGAACCGAGATTGACCACCCCGTTACTCACCACCAGAAGCCCGTTCACCGTGGTGGTTCCTCCCACTACAAGTCCTGAACAAGCCGATAACGTACCCGTTGTTCCGGCGCCCAGTGTCAGGTTTTCGGAAAATGTGGCATTTGTCACCACGAGGGCCACTCCGTTGCTCAACGTCACATCGCCGGAATAGGGCCCACCCGATATGACTAGGAACTCCCCCGCCAACGCTGCCGCCATGGCAAGTTGAACGGTGTCATAGTCCTCGGGCACATAGCGCCGCCGGGTATAGGTCACGGTTCCTGAAACACTGCCATCCGACAAACCGTCCGGGATGATCGTCTCCCAGCTCCAGGTGGCCGTCCTTGTGCTCTGTTGCCATGAAAAACTCCCCACCGAGTCCCCGTTGGTCAGGATTTGATTCACGACATACGCAGGATCCGCTTTCAGGGTGAAGTTCGTCATGCTCCCGGGCATCACATCAAACGGACCGACAGGGATGATTGAAAGATGGGCAGGCTGGGCCACGGTGATCAGAGGCCGATGAAAGTTAGTCACGGTGCCGTAACGCTGGATCTCGTCCGCGTCCGCAACCCCATCGTTATCCAGGTCCGCCGACAGCGTTGCGGGCCTCGAATAGTTCACCGACACCTCATCCACGTAGTTGGTTGAGGACACTCCGTTTTCGAACACCAACCGGCCGGGGCTCGCCTGGTTCGTGTTCATGAACGGCACCTGATCCTGCATCAGATGACCGTCCAGGAAGACTGCGGCAACCTTGTTGGAATAGTCCGCGCAAACCGTCACTCTCGCCCAGAGGTTCGTGCTAAATACCGCGACATTGGTTCCCCGGAAATCATTGCTGCACACCTGCCAGCTCCCCAGACCGGGAAGCCGGTGCCAGATGACCGGGTACCCGTTCGTCTCCACGAATATCTGGACCGTCATAGTCGAATCCACGGCCGTGGCATCAATATCACTTGCCGCCATACGAAGGGCGGGGTGCACGTAGAACTCCGTCCAGACATTGGTCAAAGAAACCGCGCTTGCGGAGTTCACCACATTCGACGCCATGATCCGCGGCGGGATGGCCAGGGCGTTGGTGCCCAGGGAAGGAGTCCACACGGTATTGGACTGGACCACCACCGTATTGTCCGAAGCCCCCCAGCCATCCCCGATCTGATTCAGATTCGTGCCGTGGACGAGTGGAAATTCAAATCCCTGCGTCCAGGGAGGCAAAGAAGGATCAGCAAGCCCTGCCGCAGGCAATAAAGCGAACATCAGCCCCACCAGTATGATATTTTTTTTATTCATGGCTCAATCCCCCTCTGATTTCGCCATCCTTACTGGATCCGGATCAACATTCCCGGGAACCCTCGCACAAGCCGGACTGCATGATCATTCCGGTAATCCACATTCCAGCCCGGTGGCAGTTGCCCCACGAGGGTGAAGTTGCCGTTAAGCGTGCCGGTATTGGTGATCACGGTATAGTTATAGGTGCTTTGGAGGTCATTGGTATTCACGACCTGCAGCAGCGCCCCGGCCTCAATCGTGAGATTACCATTCACCAGCAATGCATCGCTCGTGCCGTTCGCCCCGACGGTCAACCTGACCGTAGCATTGCTCTTAATCGTGGTAGCAGCCACACGCCCCGTTCCACTCATCGAACCGCCCGCCAAAGTCAGCGGCCCTGCCAGAGATCCATTAACCACCAGTTCCCCGTTACTTACGGTCGTCGCCCCCGTGTAAAGGTTGCTCGCTGCCAGGATCAGGACACCGGGACCGCCCTTCGTCAGAGCTCCTGCGGACGCCCCATCCTTGATCACGCCACTGACCGTCTGGGTCGCGCCGGCCAACTGCACCCAGTTAACCACGCCGCTGTTGAGGACATTGGTGGTATAGGCATCGAAGGTAATGTTGTCCGTGGTAGTCGTGGCGGCCGAACCGCTCATCCACACAATGCCGTTGCTGACCGTCAGGGTGGAGGGACCGGCCAGGATGACCTTGGTCGCATAGTTCGTCAACACCCCCACGAAGGTGGCCACCGTATTGGAAACCAGCAGCGACCCTCCATCCGCGGCCCCGTTCGCGGTGCCGATCGTCACGTTCTTGCCGTTGAGCGCCGTCGTGCCGTTGATCAACTCAAGGCCGACATAGTTTTTTGTCCCCATGGGCTGGTTCGCCGCAAACACATATCCGCCTGCCAACGCGTTGGTGCCGCTAGAACTGTCCAGCCGCAGGGTATTGTTCCCATTCCACGAAAACGCGCCGACGCCGGACGTGGCCCAGCTGTTGGTGATGTTCACGTTAGTGACCCCGCGATACGACAACGTCGCGTCGGCCATGACAACTGCATTGCTCAACGTGTAGCCAGTTAATGTGGGGGCGGCCGAAACAAACTGCAAAATCGCGTTATTGTTTGTGATTATGTTGTTGGTCCCCTTCATCAGAATGGCTGTTGATCCACCCAACTCCACAAGTCCTCCGTTGGCGATCGTCACGTTGTTGTTGGTGCTGGTTCCGCCAAGGTTCAGCGTCCCCGCCAAAAACCACGCGGAACCCCCGCCAGTGATGAACACAGTATTATTGGTTCCGCCCGTGTTCACGCCGACATAGGCAGGGTTGACGGTCGCCGTGGAAAAGGCCACGCCGCCATTGGCAACCGTCATGCTATTATTGTTGCCGCCGCTGGTCGGACTTCCCACTCGAAGTGTGGAATTACTGAACACCGAGCCTGCACCTGTGACAGTAACCGTGTTGCCATCCCCCCCAGAACTTTGACCGATGTAGAAGGTGCCGGACTCTTGCACCACGGCACCACCATTGGAGACAATCATGCTGTTGTTTTTAGCCGTGTTGCCCACAGTCCCATTGCTGGATAGGCGAAACAGGGAATCAACCCCCGTGACTTCTAAACTATTATTGTCCGTGCCGGCCCCGATGTTCATTGTGCTGCCCACGACAGCCTTGGCAGCATTTACGACCTGAATGCGTCCGCCATTGGCAGCGGCCAGCTGACCGGAAGTATAAAATAAGGCATTATTACTGACGGTAAGAATAGCGCCCACTGCCGCAAAGCCCACTGATAAATTGCCGGACATGTTCGACCATACCGAACCGGCCCCAGTGATGATGGCCAAGCTATTGCTTCCGCTGGCATACCACCCCAAGCCCCCGCTGCCATCCGAATAAAGGGAACCTCCATTGGTAACGATCACGCCGCTGTCTGCGCCCCTAGCTCCGATGAGGAGCGCATTGGTATTCGCCCACACCCCGGACCCCGTGACAATGACTGTGTTGCTGACATAGGAGGCATTGGGCCCTATCGTGCCGCTTCCATTCGAAATGGCGCCACCGTCTCCTACAGTCACCGTGATGCCGCCGGCCGCGTTCCCAAGGGTGAAAGCAGAGCCCCCGTCAAAAACCCCGGAAGTGATATTGGTTGTATAACTAATATCCACAGCTCGTGCCACAGTCACTCCCAGCACGAACACAGCCACCCATACCAAACACACGCCACCCATTACTGATTTTGTTCTCATTTGCGCCCCCTCCTATGTCAGTTACAGAAACAGAAAACCACCCGATTTAGAGTCAATTCCGGCTTCACATCACCTTTTCTAACCACATTGTCGCTCAAATGGGCAAATCTGTCATGTAGTCAAAACTCACTACACGACCGAGGGGGGCGTTTTTTGCTGACTGGGGACCAGCCAATGCCACTAATAACTTTTCAAGGCTTAGTGAAGATAACTTGATGTACACAAATCGAACTCCGTCAGGTAGGGCGAACCGTCCCCGGTGAGCCGAAGCAAAGGAAGACCCTTTGAGGACCCCCAAAATGGCTTTATCCTTATGGGACCCCTATCAGGGGCAGTTATTGCTCCGGCTCGGCAGGGACGCCTCGCCCTACCTTGCCTGAAAGATCCCGGCTTATACATCTTGCCAGATTGTCTGGCGCCCCTACGGCGTCCTGCCAACAACCTGCAGCTCCGCCACGCTCACATCGGCTTTCTGCGCTCCGGAGCCTTCGAGAGCCTCCAGGCGCACAAATCGAGCACCCTTCGGCGTGAAGGCCACCGACTTCCTGTCCGCATTCTCCACCCATTGGCCTTCCGCAATCTTCACGAAAGTCTTCCCATCTTCGCTCAGGTGAAGGGCATAGCGAGTGATACAGGCGGGTACCTTCCCTTGGTTTGGTTGCACGAGCACTTCCTTGATGAGATGGGAGCGGCCCATGTCGATGGTCAACGTCTGCGGGAGTTTGCCATTGCTGTTGGCGAGCGGGCGCCAGAAGGTGCTCACCTTGCCGTCAATGGCCCGGGATCCCTGATTGTGTGCGTTCTCCGTGGTGGCCGATGCCTTCCATCCCACCTGATGCAACAAACCCTCCACGAGGGGGCGAACCATCAGGTTGTCAAATCGTGCATGGCCATACTTTGTGCCGACGACCGAGGCGGCCTTCATATCCTCAAAATCTTTCTGGATGTTTTCGGCCCAGGTGGAATAACCCACTGCCCCATTCTCATACTTGCCGTCGTTAACCTCGGCGACCTGTTTGCCGTCGATGCTGGCCCGTAGCTGAGTTCCCTCCGCGCAGATCGTCAGTTTGTGCCAGGCTTGCGGCTTGAAGCCAGCCAATTGTCCGCTAGCCAGGGTCTTCTCCGTGTAGAGCCTGTTGCCCATGTGGCGATTGTTGGCCACCCCCAACTCCCATTTACCTTCGTGGTCGTAGCGCAGGTAATAACCCGCCATGCCGTGATCGCGGAAAAATTCCACCCGGGCCCAGAGCGCCGCCGTGCCCGCCCCTTCCAGAAACGCATCGGAGGTGACCTCGTAGTCACTCCATCGAATATCGCCAAGCGCCACTGAGGGATAGTTGTCCCTTGGAAAGGACCAGGTGAGCCCCTTGGCAGGGACCACCTGGCGCAGGGTCTTGCCTTCGCCAGGCGCCTGAAACACCTCGAAGTAGCCAGCCGAGACCGACTGATAACGCGCATCGCTCCCCATCTCGTAGGACTCGAAATCGTCGCCATAGGGTAGCGCCAAGATGCTGTCGGCCGGGATCGGATTCTTGGGCTGCCCCTTATGCTGCCCGGTGGTCGTGGTCATGGAACAGACCGACCACGGCTGCATCTCCAATGTGAACGTCCCGTCGCTTGTGGCCACCTCGCCGGTGCGTACAAACTGCTCCTTCTCATTGGAGATCCATTTGTGCAGCGGCTTGGCCGGTAGGTCCTTGAGCTCGAAATCCAAAGTCCGCGCGAAGGGGGAGTTGTTGACCACGACAATCGAGTAATCGTTGCCGTCGGGACTCTTGAACGTCAGGTAGTTGACCCTGGAAAGTTGAACCGGCCCCTTCGCGCTGCGGGGCCAACTCGGAAACTTCGTATCAATTGGCGGAATCGATTCCACGAACAAGGCGCCACAGCCCGAGTCGACGGTTTTCCAGCCCATCGGTGCAAACTGGTTGAAATGAGCGGTGATCCACACTGTCGGATAGATTTCCTAGTACCCGGACCACGGCTTGTCGGTCTGCATCAGGCCCGTGCCGGTGTACATCGACCCCGGCAAACCGCCGCCCAGCAACGGCCAGGTGGTGAATTGGGTCAATTTCGATTCGACGTACCCCCTCGCCACCGTGTCGGCGAAAAACATCACCATGGGCCACCCCCTACCCACACGCGACCAGCACTCGGTGCTCCATAACGGAAAACCCGAGGCCTTCGCCTCCGCCGTGGCGGATTTAACCTTTGGCGCATTCTCTACATAATGAGCACCTCGCGCCCCCACGTGCTTGAGCAGCTCGGGATCGTCGTCGCCATGCCGGAGCGGCCAGCCGCTGCCATCGAGAACGAACTTGACGTGTTCGAAGCCCGCCCTGTCGAAGGTCGGCTTCAGGTGGTTGATCACCCAATCCCGACGGCCTAGGTGTCCCCGCTCGTTCTGCTCGGCTGAGAAGAACTGCATCTCGAGCCCCCACTCCTTGCGCGCGCCCTCAAAGAACTTGGTGAAATAGTCCGCGCTTTCCTGGGTATAGAAGCTTCCGTTGCCGGCAACATCCGTGCGCTTGATCTGCTCGCCCACCCAGTAGGGCTGGGTCCAGGCCAGTGCTCCGAGCTCAATGCCGGGGTTACGGTCGCGCGCCTTGCGCATCAGCCAATAGAGCCCCCCGCGGCGGAAGTTCGGGTTGGCCATCTCCTCACGGGTGTGGGCGAAACTCGGCTCGACGGCGCCGGTGGAGTTGTTGTCGCCGCCGACCTCCACCTTCAAATGGGTGATTGCCATTCCGAAATTAGGCTTAAAGCAAAGGTCCAGGATATCCTCCTGGATCGCTTTGGGATAGTGCATCAACTGCCGCTCCATGGCCGTGGACGGGGTTGAACCGATCCCGCCCCAGCGGCGTCCCTCGCTTTTCCCATCAATACGAATCGTGGCCCGCGTCTGTGCCGGGGGCGTGAGCCCCTTGGGATTAAGCAGATTTTGCGACCAGGGGTCCCGTGCTTGCGCCTCCGCCTGCTCGGGCGTAAAGCCGGGATTTTCCGGCAAGGCCTCCTGGGCCCGCACCGCTCCCGTCAGAAGAATCGTCAATGCGACGGCCGTAACACCTCGAATCTTTTTAACGGCATATCTTAGTCTGTGTGCCATCATTTTGTTGTCTTCCTCTATCTTCTGTTACTAACATTCGGTACTAACATTACTGATATATTGGGAGCGGACGGACATTGAGATTGTCGTACCGCGCCTGGCCATACTTGGTTCCAATCACCATGGCCTTCTTCATGTCCTCATGATCCTTCTGGATCCCTTCGGCCCACGTGGAGTAGCCGACCGCGCCCACGGTATGAGTACCATCCTTAACCTCGGCCACCGGCTTGCCGTCGATGCTGGCCCGCAGCAGGTCACCTTCGGCAGCAAGGGACAGATTATGCCACGCCTCGGGCTTGAACCCGGAAAACACGCCGTTGGCCAGACTCTTCTCAGTGTAGAACATTTCGCCGCGATGCCGGTTCTTGGCGACACCCAGCTCCCATTTACCCTCCTGATCCACACGAAGGTAATAGCCAGCCATTCCATGGTCTCGGAAAAAGTTCACACGCGCCCACAGGGCGACCGTCCCCTTGCCTTCCAGCAATGCGTCGGAGGAGACTTCGTAATCGCCCCAGCGAATGTCGCCTATCGCGACGCACGGGTAGTTGTCCTTGGGAATGGACCAGGTCAGCCCCTTCGCCGGCACCATCTGCCGCAGGGTCTTGCCTTCTCCGGGAGCCTGATACACCTCAAAGTAACCGGCCGAGCAGGACTGATAGCGGGCATCGGCGCCAATGAAGTAGCTCTCGAAGTCGTCGCTGTAAGGCAACGCCAACGGCGTATCGGACGGGATTGGGTTCTTCGGCTTGCCTTTCTGCTGGCCACTGGTGGTTGTCAGCGAATAGACCGACCACGGCTCAACCTGCAGGGTGAACTTGCCATCGCTGGGGTTCACCTGTCCCGTGTGGATAAATTGCTCCTGCTCGGTGGAAACCCACTGGTGCAACGGCTTGGCCGGCAAATCCTGAAGCTCGAAGTCCAGTGTTCTGGCAAAGGGCGAGGCATTCACCACGATGATGGAGTAATCCGCCTTGTCCGGACTCTGCAGGGTCAAGTAATACAACCTTGCCCGCGGCCAGCCCTTTGGCTTCACTCCCGTCGGCACGCCGATAGCTTGGTCATAGGCCAGATTCGCTTCAACAAATAATCCCCCGCAGCCGCCCTCCAGGGCGTTCCAGCCCAGCGGGGCGAACTGGTTGAAATGAGCCGTGGTCCAAACGGTGGGATAGACCTCGTAATAGCCGGACCACGGTTTGTTGGCCTGCATAAGGCCCGTGGGGCCCATCATGGAACCCGGCAATCCGCCTCCGAGAATCGGCCAGGTGGTGAACTGCGTGATCCTGGAGTCGACGTAGCAGCGGGCGGTCGACTCTGCATGATACATTGCCATTGGCCAGGTGCGCCCAATGCGGGACCAGCACTCGGCATTCCACAACGGCTTTCCGGATGCCTGGACCCCGGGAGGAACGATCTTCTTCGCATTGTTCTCGACGTAATGCGCTCCCAGCGCGTAGACATGCTTCATCAGCGCGGGATCTTCATCCTCGGGTCGCAGCGGCCATCCATGTGAATCGATCACAAACTTGATGTGCTCGAAGCCAGCCTTGTCAAAAGCCGGCCTCAGATGATTGAGCACCCAATCCCGCCGCCCCGCCGTGGCCCGCTCGTTTTGTTCCGCAGAGAAGAACTGCATCTCTAAGCCCCACTCCTTGCGGGCTCCCTCATAAAACTTCACGAAATAGTCGGCACTCTCCTGGGTGTAAAAGCTCTGATTATCAATGCGCCCTGCTCCATTGCCGACCCAGTAAGGTTGGGTCCAGGCCAGCGATCCCAGCTCAATGCCGGAATTGCGGTCGCGCGCCTGGCGCATCAGCCAGTAGTTCCCGCCCCGCCGGAAATTCGGGGTGGCCATCTCTTCCCAGGTATGCGCAAAACTCGGTTCGACCGCCGCCGTGGAGTTGTTGTCGCCGCCCACCTCCACCTTCAGGTGCGTGAGGGCCATCCCGAAGTTAGGCGTGAACATCAGGTCGAGGATTTCCTTTTGGATCGGCTCCGGATAATGCATCAGCTGCCGCTCCATGGCCGTGGCCGGCGCCGAGCCGATCCCGCCCCAGCGCCGCCCGAGGCTCTTGCCTTCGATCCGGATCGCCGCCCGTGTCTGAGAAGGCGGAGGAAGTTCCTTCCGGCTTAAAGCATTCTGGGACCATTTTCGATCACGCCCCTGCTGCTCCATCGCGGCGGCTTGTTCGGGCGTGAACCCCGGATTCTCCGGCACCGCGTCCTGAGCTTGCGTCGACGCCACAATGGCCAGCATACCCATGGCCACGATTAGCGATGCCTGATTTTCCATGATGCGAAATCTTTCGATGTTCTTTGCTTTCATGATAAGACCAATCCTTTTTACCGTCATGTAGTCAAAACTCACTACACGACCAGGGGGCGTTTTTCACTGAAAGGATGGCTCAAACTCCCGTTAATCGGTAGTTACTAGGGCTCCCATAACGTCCTGGACATCCTCTGATGGCCACCTTCTTTGGCGGGCGTCCTCGACCGCCGTTTTTGGCTTGTTGTACACAAATCGAACTCCGTCAGGTAGGGCGAACCGTCCCCGGTGAGCCGAAGCAAAGGAAGACCCTTTGAGAACACCCAAAATGGCTTTATCTTTATGGGATCCCTATCAGGGGCACTTTTTGCTCCGGCTCGGCAGGGACGCCTCGCCCTACCTTGCATGAAAAATCAGCGCCCTTGCCCCTGCGCCCGGAGTTCTCTATTGCCATTTAATCACCAATTGGTAATCTATTGCCATGAACGCAAGCACCACAATGGACGAAGTTGGGCGACTGGTTTTGCCTAAACATATCCGCGAAGCCATCGGGATCACAGGGCGAATGGTGGTCCGTATCGAGGTCGTGAACCGTGCCGCCCTGATCACGGTTCCCTCACTCAACGTCTCTTCCGTGACTCGCAAACGCGGACGGCGGGTCCACACCGGAGCGTTGCCACAAGACTGGGACAGTGGCCAAGCGGTGTTGGCCATGCGGGATCGGAGAATCCGCCGGTGAAGCGGTTCCTCGATAGTACGGTGCTGGTGGAATCGTGCTTGAGCGCCAGCCCTAAATTCGGCGCCGCTGACGCCTTGGTGAATGACCCCAAGGCCATGACGTCGGCTCACGCGCTGGCCGAAGCCTATGCGACATTGTCCGGCGATGCCCGTTTGCGAATTTCCCCATCCGATGCCGCCGCCATGGTTGATGACTTGGCAGAAAGGCTAAAGATCCACGCGCTTGGGAATGCGGATTATCGGCAATTGATTGCCACCGCGCCGACGAAGGGCATTTGCGGCGGGGGAATCTACGATGCGCTCCATGCGCAGACCGCCCGACTCTGTCATTGCACGGAAATCCACACCCTCAACATCGGCCACTTCAAACACGTGGCCCCGGATCTCGTCATCCTCGGGTTGTGACCGTCAACGAGAAGCTGGAGCGGTTATGGTTACCGTGCCGCGAACCGCCTCCGTTTCCAGCCTGACCGGGCCGATCAGCCCGGCCGGATGGAGCGTATCGCCGGCCTTCCAGAATTTCCATGCGGCGAAAGTCACGCGGCGCGGCTCCGGGCGCGGCAAGCCCTTCACCAGCCATTCGGGTAGAACCGGCATGCCCCCCTCTTTCCAGTTCTTATCCGGCGCCACGTCATCGGGGAAATGCTCGTCACCAATCAACCGGTTGACCCAGGTGGTCGTCACGTCAATCTCCAGTTCATTCTTCCCCTCGCGCAGAGCGCCCGTGACGTCGAACCGGAAGGGCGGCTTCCAGCAGAGCCCGAGAGCCTGCCCGTTGAGCCGCGCCGAGGCGATCACCGCGACCTCGCCAAGGTCGAGATACATTCGGGATTTGAGATTGGAACAGTTAAAGGCTGTCCGATAGGTCGCCGTGCCGGAGAAGTGTTTCACCCCAAAATCCTCAAAGGCGCTGAGCGACTTCAATTCCTTTGTCGTCATCTGTTCGGGAGCGCCACGGTGCTTCTGGAAGGTGACGGCCCAGTCGCCTTTGATTTCACGGCGTTCAGCCGCACGGCCGCTATCCGCCGTCGCGCCGGACGACGGACTGCGCTTAGGCTCGCTGCGGTCGAACACGACGAAGAAGCTGTCAGAGGGTCCAAACCGGATCGGCAGAGTGATACGCCCGTCCGCCTCAACCGAATAGACCGTAATAGCGCTCCGGCTCCCGTCGAGCGGACTCCATAACTGGGGGCTCCCTCCGTCAGTGCGGAAGGTGCAGCGAACTTCGCCGGACTGTTTGAGCCCGTTCGCGACGAAGTAGACGTCCCGCATCTTGTCCTGTCGATGCGTGTATTGGAGCATCAGCTTATCCTTCGATTTGTACGAAAAGTCCTGTGCGAAACGAGCTTGCTCGAAAAGTTCACTGAGCGTCTTCGGGGCAGGGATCCGGTTCCCGGCCCACATCTTCTCGACCAGTTCAGTATACGCCTTGACGGTCGCGTCATCCCCGAAGCTCGGCGAGCCCACCGGGCGGGGGCCCACGAGTTTGACGCCAGCGCGATTGAGTCGCTCGAGCTCCTTCAACGAGGCATACGTGACCCGGCCATTCTTCGGCATCACCAGGTAGCGGTAGCGCTTACCATCGGGAAGCACAAGGCATTGCCCTTCCACACGGCCCCGCGCAAGGACCTCAGCGTTGATGGCATCACCGTCAAACCCTTCGGGCGGAAACGGGTCCATTCGCGCGCCGTCACCCGGCGAATCATCGCCCTGGAAGTAGGCGATGTCCGCGACATGCAGCCCCTGCTGGAGGGGGCCCTGGCACCGGGTCAGGTAATCGACCCACTCCTTGGCCCCGTGATCAAACCACGTATTCCCGCGATCGAAATGGATGCCATTGATACCGCTGGTCAGCCCGGGAGCGGTCCCTTCGCGCAGATAGGGCTGATGCGCCGAGAGATGGAGAATGAATTGATTCACGCCGGAAGCGTAAATGGCATCGCCCAAACTCTTGAGTGAGTACGGATGGATGAGCCAGCCCTCTTCCGAGGTAAAGGCTTCCGCACCGATCACGCGCTTGCCGTAAATATGCCCCGAGGAGACGCCTTGGAAATAGCGCTTGCGCCCAGTCTGTTCAACGGGCAGCGAATTGCGTTTGCCGGTCCAGAACTCGACCATGGGATAGTCGCTGCGTCCGCCGACCTGCAGGGACTCGAAGGGTCCCCCATAGGGTTCCGTGCTGAAGGAGATGCCATCCTGATGGCACCGTTCCGCGAGACGTCCATAATGCGCATCGGCATAAAGATCCCCGATCGTCCTCCGGAAATCCCAGAGGAATTTGCCGGTGGCGCCAAGATCGTTGACGGCTCGGCCCGTCAGCGCGGGCAGCCATCGCGTCAGGTCGTAGCCGCGATAGTGCTTGAACTCCTTGGCCATGCGGGGCGTCCAGTTTTGCCAGCCGGGCTCATAGCTGTCCAAATGGTACTTGGAGAGGACCTTCCCCGCGACCGCTTTCCCATACGCCTCGAAAAGCGGCTTCATCATCGCGTCATAATGAAAATCGGTCACCTCGACGCTCATCTTGTCGCATTCAAGCCCGGTGGCACCTTTCAAATTCGCGGTCGGATGGACCATGACGCCGGTGGGCACAAACCCCAGGCGAAGCACCGTCCACCGCCCCTTTGCGGGCTGCCAGTCAAGCGTGCCGTCCGGCTTGAGCTTCTCCGTGAGATCCAGCACGTCACTCAGCCTCACGCACTCCTCAGGTGCCGGTTTCGGCGCATCCTTGGCGAGCTCTACCGATTTCGTACCGAACCCGGCCAGCGCCGGCCAGTCGTTCAGCCGGAAGCCACCGGTGAGGCTCAGTTCCTCGACCGTGAACGGACGTTTCCCCGCCCGATCCGCAAACGTGATTCTAAAACGATCAGAAAGGACCCGGCCGAATGTCGCTGCTCCATGTCGCGCGGAAAACGGGCCCGGGTGTCCGGACGTTATCGTGGCCACCTTGCCGTACAGTCCCATCTTATTCCTGGCCTCGATCCGCGCGGTAAAGTCGCCACTCTTGGAGGAAAGCCGCAGGTACACCGAGCGGGCCTCAACGGGGTGATCGAAAACAATGTCAAAGGTTCCCGGCAATTCCACCCGGGTGTCAGGCTGGCCGTCAAAAGCCGCCGACTTGCCTGTCAGCTCCTTGCCCGCAGCGAACACCTTGAAGGGATGGGCCTTCAGCAGATTCGAGTCCTGCTTGAGCGCCGGAAAAGCCACCACGGCGATATCGCGATAGGTTTCGAGCCGTGCATGAGGCTGCGCCAGCACAGGCTTTTGAAGCGCCGCCGCATCCACCGTGGTCTCACTCCAGACCAATTCCTGAATCCCCTTTTCAGGCGTGATCCAGGGGCCGCCCGAGGCAGACCAACCGGGGCAGTGAAAGCCGATCTGCATGCCCAGCTTCTCGGCCTCCTTCATCACCGCGCCTGTGGCCTCGAACCATTCCTTGCTCCGGTACGCCACGGGGCCGGCCGGATGAATGCCCAGATCCATCAGGAACGCACCCCCCACACCGACCCGGTGAAGCGCGCGCAGATCTTCGACGGCGCCCTCCCGGATGATATTCCCGTTCATCCAGTACCAGTAGACCCAGGGCCTGGCGTCAGCCGACGGGGCGGCAAAGGCCCGCTCGAAATTGGAATCCGCAGCCCGTGTTGTCGATACGCCCAACATCAACAGAGCCGCCACCGTCACATACACCCATCCAACCACTTCTTTTGATTTCATAATTCAAGCCTTTTATTCGACATCATTACGTTATTGACCCTTCAATCGCATCCCCTTCAGTTTGCTTCAATCCTCACGGGGCCGAGCAGGCCGGAGGGCATCAGTGGGGTGTCCTTCGTGAACGGACGGAACGTGCTGAAGGTCATCCGCCGCGGCTCAGGGCGCTTGGAGGGATCCGCGAGCCAGTCGGGCCATTTCGCGATCGTGCGCGGACACTCATAATCAAGCGGGAATTGCTCGTCGCCGACCATACGATTCACCCAGAGGTTGGCCACCTGCACTGTCACTGTATTACGCCCCGGCTTGAGGCAACGGGTAATGTCCAACCGGTAAGGCGGCGTCCACAAGACGCCTAGTTCCTGGTCATTGACGCGGACTTCCGCGATCACCTCGACGCGGCCCAGATCCAGGAAAAGGCGACTGCCTTTTCCTGAGTTGTTGAGTTGTTGGGTTGTGAAGTTGTCAGGGGCGTTTAAAACCGTCCGATACTCCGCCGTACCGGAATAGTATTTGATTCCGGGATGGGCATGTTCGGGCCACGAGATCAGTTTCTTAAACGTAGATTGCTCCGGCGCGCCGCGACCAGAGAGGAACCGGACCTCCCATGGCCCGTCGAGGGAAAGCACCTGCGCCGGCGGGCCCTCAGGTTTTACCTCCTGCAATCCAGGACCCGGGCCTTGTGCCGGCTCGCGGAAAACGACGAACACGGAGCCACTGGGCGGGAACCGGAGGTTGACGCGGGTCTTGCCGCCCACCACATCCCAGGTACCGGCCGTCTCAATCGCTCCCGTTACCGGGTTCCATATTTCAGGAACCTTACCCGTCACGCGGAAGGTGCAGGTCACATCGCGTCCCTCTGCGCCTCCCCAGGCAACAAAGTACGCTTCCGTGTCGCCCATGCGCCGGTGTATGTGATGCAGCAGTGGAAGGGCAGCCACGTCATCGCTGGAGAAGTCCGGCGACACCCCATCTGCAGTGGTGATCTCCTCCAGCGTCTTGCCCCAGATCAGCCTGCCCGCACCCACACGGCGCTCGCCCACCGGGCCGGGATTGGCACCCCACAACTCGGTGACCATGGCCTGGAGCCTCTGGTCGCAGGCAGGAAAGTCTTGCAGGCTCGGGGACATCCCGGGCGCGGTTCCGATCACCGTGGCGCCGCCCTTGATCAACTCGACCAATTTGGCCATCAACTCCGGAGTCATGCGCCCCGCGGATTGCATGACAAGGTAGCGGTAGGACATGCCATCGGGCAGCACAATGCGCCCGTCACGCGCCTGCATCCGGGTCAGGACGGCTTCCGAGGATGACATATCGAATTCGATTCCCCGCGGAGCTTTCAACAGGGGTTGACTCCCCCTGTGCGGCTCCTCGTCCGTCAGATAGACGATATCCGCTACAAACAAACCGGATTGCAGCAGGTATTGACAGCGGGAGAGGTACTGCATCCAGGCCCGGCTCTTGTCCCACCAGGTGTTGGTACGCTCAAAGTTCATCCCGACGCCTCCCAGCGCCATGCCCGGCTGCAGCCGGTCGTCAACCCAAGGCTGATGGGCGAAGCGGTGAAAGACGAACCGGTTGATCCCGCAGGTCATCATGAAGTCTCCCAGGGATTTGAGAGAGGCGGGCGTGTTTTTCCACGGATCACCCCCGGTGAACGCTTCGGCGCCAATGACTTTCCGGCCATAGAGGTGGCCAGCGGAGACGGGAGCGTAGTTACGCTTGGTATCGACGACTTTGCTGTGGGTCCAGAACTCCGCCATCGGATACGGCACGCGCCCAGCCGCCTGGACGAAATCGTACGGGCCGCCGTTGGGTTCAGCCGAGCCTTCCAACCCGAACTCCGCGGCCCGTTCGGCAAAACGCCCGTAAAAGTTGTCGGCAAACAAGTCCGAGATGGTCCGGCGCAGATCCCAGAGGAAGCGCTCGCTTTCCTCCACAGAGCCAACCACCCGGCCGGTCATGACTGGCAACCAACGCCGCAGATCGTAGCCACGCCGCTTGGCAAATTCCTGGGGCATCCCGGGGGTCCAGTTCTGGCACCCACCCTCGTAACTATCGACAAAGTAATGGGTCCATGTTTTGCCAAAGAGTTCAGGTCCAATATAGGCCGCCCATTTGCCCATGGTGGCATTGACATGAAGATCGGCCGCCTCGCGGCTCATCTTGTCTACCTCCAGCCCGCACGCCTCCGCGGCCGCCGGCGCATTCTTCACCCCGGTGGTCGTCGAACCGATGCGCATGATTGTCCAATTGCCGGCGGGAACGTCCCACTGGAGCTTCCCCTCCGCGGAAAGCTTGCCGGTCAGGTCCACAATCCTGCTGGCGTCAATCGCCACGCCGGGAGGTGTTTCGTAGCGCGTATTGGGAAGCTCAAACTTGGTGCCACCGCCATTGCCGAACCCGGCTTTACCCGTCCATTGTGAAATACGGTATCCGCCCAGCTCCAGTTCTCCAATGCGCACATAGGGACCACCCCGCCGCAATTTGCTAACCAGCTTGAACCGCTTGGCCGTCACCGGCGCGAAACTCACGCTGTTTAAAGCGCCAGCAAAAGGAGTGGTGTATCCCAGGTCCAATTTGGCCGCGCGGACGAACTTGCCCGGAGCCGTTTCCGCATAAAGTTCCGCCACACCCCACTGGTGCCGGGGATTCGCGGTCATTAACGACTGCGCGGTAAAAGGCTCGGGAAACTCCATCATCAAATCGCCCTTGAACGCCACTTCCGTGTCGTGATCGCCATCGGTCAAATTTGCGGCCCGGGCAAGGGGCTTGTCGTCCACGCTGAAACGGACCCCCGCCTCTACCGCGCTGCTCTCATCACCGGCCGTAGTCGGAAACGCCACAACGGCCACGTCCCGGTAGTACCCCATCCGCGCAAAGGGCTTGCTGAGCGCCATCTCCAATTTCCCAGGCCCCCGGACTATCGTCTGGCTCCAACTCAATTGCTGCATCGAGAGTTCCGGTGTCACCCACGGCCCACCGGCGGTCGACCATCCGGCGCAGTTTTCAGCGCTCAGTTTGAGGCCGAGCCGGTCTGCCTCCAGGGTCGCGTGCTTTAATAAGTCAAACCACTCGGGGCCGAAAATTTTGACCGGGCCGGGCGTTGTCTGAATGACATTGAAGATCACGGCGCCAGCGAGCCCGTTCTTCTTCATGGCCTCCAGATCCCTGGTGATTCCTTCGCGGGAGATATAACTGTCGGTCCAATGCCACCACGTCCAGGGCTTGGCGGCCTCCGGCGGGGCCTTGAACTGCGCCCTGAGGTCATCCGCCCTGCAGGCATCCTGACAAACATTTCCCAAAAGCAAACACATCGCCACCAAACAAATCGCTCTAATCGTCATAATGCTCCTTTTTACACTGTCTCATAAATTCGCTAACGAATAATTCCACCGTTCATCCTAATGATTGACTTAACAACCACCTGTCGCGAAAAAAGATTCACCACCCGCTTCGCTTGCTTTCTGTTACCCACAAGTACCTCCCAGAAGAAGGACTTCAACTAATTTTCACTTATTTCCACTAATTCCGAATTTGAACAGAAGCACGCGAAGCTCGCAAAGATAAAGAGAATGTTGCGGTATTTTCGTTCGGGAGTACCCGAGCCAAAAATTCCGCAACGGTTCTTCACCGGAATC
>CAJBSZ010000478.1 GCA_903958395.1 uncultured bacterium
AGTCACGGCACCAAAAACCTCAACCCTGTCAAGAGGTAAACCACGATGTGCGTATAAAAGCGTTCTGGCTCGCCAGGCTCCCTGAATTAATTTTTGTTTCAGACTATCCACATTATATTTCCATGCCGGATTGACCAGTTTACTGCGATTCCCCGCGCCCCAGTATTCATTGGGAGCCGAGTGGTATGAATCGACATGTTGCAATACCGCAATATCTGCCTCCGGACCAGGAGTTTCCCAATAGATCTCGTGTGATAATTGAAGCCAGAAATACCGGTTTGTGCATTCTGCCCTTCAGGTGGATATTGTGGATCAGGGAAGCGAGATCGCCCGGACCCGGGAACTGGTTGGGCGTTATAAAATCCGGGAATCCAGCGTTTTGATTGTCGCCTGCGGCCCGCGTTACCGAGTCCTTCCGCTTCGGGCACTTGAGCGAACGGCCGCGGACGGGGGGCATCAGGGTCGGCATGGCTCGACATTCTCAGCCTCGATGGATTCTGAACTGCGTTCGGCGCTCAGGGCGGTGACGGTTGAAGCCGCGCCGGTGGTGTATTTTCTGACCGGGCATGATGAGCGGGATATTGCGGATTTCACGGAGTATCGCGGGTATTCGGAGATTGCCGGGATTGTCCGTGAACGGCATGCGGAAGTGCGTTCACTACTTCTTGAAAGCCAGCTTCCGGTGACCAACGACTGTTCGGTTCTCGTGGTGGCCGGCCCCGCGCGGCGGCTGGCGGCCTGGGAGGTCGCTAAACTCCGGGATTACCTGTCGCGGAGCGGGCACCTTATGGTGATGTTGGATTCCGGGCAGCCGACCGGGCTGGAGTCGTTTCTTGAGGAATGGGGCGTCCGGCTCGGGCAGGACCGGATTCTGGATTCCACGACGACATCGCTCCTGCCTGGTAGTCGTGACCGGTCAGCGGCGCTGGGGTTGGGGGAAGTGTCGGTGATTCGCTACGGGAAGCACCCGATAACCGAGCCGCTCGATGGATTGGTCTCCACCTTTGTCCTGCCCCGCTCAGTTGAGCCGCTGGCGGGCAACGGCGCAGGCAGGCATCTTAACGATCAGGCCGATAAACCCCGCGTCGCCACGCTGGCCGAGAGTGCTGAGAAAAGCTGGGCGGAAGTGGACTTCAATCAAAATCCGCCTCAGTTCAACGAGGGGTACGACCGGCGTGGGCCGGTCTCCCTGGCCGTGTGTGTGGAAAAAGGGGTGGCCTCTGAGCTTACTATGGACATCAAACCGGTTCGCATGGTGGTGGTGGGCGATTCCCAGTTTGCGGCAAACCGGTGCCTGACGGGCGCGAATGAACTGTTTTTTGTCAATTCGCTGGATTGGCTTCTGGAACGGAATGAGGCGGGAGTGGCACCTTCCGGGGAGGTGGGGTTATACACCCTTCAGATTGAAACCCGGGGCCGTGTCGTGACCTTTTTGCTGATTGTGGTTGCCATGCCCTGTGCGCTGGTTGGTCTGGCGTTCTTTGTGGCGATGGCCAGACGGGACAGACGGGTGCAGAGCGCCTTGGGCCGGAAGGGGACTACAAAGGTATGAGTTGGAAACCCACCCTTTGGCTTCTGGTTCTGGTTGTACTGACGGGCCTGTTTATTGCGGTGTTTGAAATAAATACCGATCAGGGAGTTCGATCCCTGCCTCTGAACAGTCCGTTGCTTCATTTGAGTTCCGAGGTGATTACCCGGCTATCCCTCACGGCCGGGACAAACCGGGTTGAGTGCGTGCGGCGTGACGGGGAGTGGTTCCTCACAAGGCCGATGGATGTCAGGGCGGATGCCGCCCGGATCAACCGCCTGGTGGAGGCCCTTGTCAAAATGCGCAAACAGGAGATCATTGATCCCCTCAGACGCGCGAAACGGGGGCTGTCCCTCGCCAGCTTCGGTTTGGAACCGCCTCGCGCACGCCTGGTTGTGGGAACCGATTCACATTCTGATGAGATTCTACTGGGTGAGGATGCCCCACTGGGTAATTTTGTGTATTTGAGTCTCAACGACGAGCGGGATGTCATCGGGGCCACCCTGAATGTGTCGGACATCCTGCCTCTGGATCCTGACGGGTTTCGAGATCAGGCGGTGTTCCCTTCCTCAATCAAGCAGGCGATCCGTCTTGAGGTAAAGCATGCGGGCGGTTTTTTTCAGTTGGCATTAAAGGACGGCGTATGGCGAATCCAGCAGCCTTTTGACGCTCGCGCGGACGGGGCGCGGGTGGAACGGTTATGGAGGATCCTTGAAGCGTTGAAAATTGAGGGTTTGGCCGGGGGCGCCTCCCTGTCCGATTCCGTTTCGTACGGGCTCGGTGTCGATGAGGCCGTCCTGCAGGTGTCGGTATGGACTGAGGGGCGGCGTCAGCCTCTGGTTGTAACGGTGGGGAAGACCCTGCAGGATAACCCGTCATCGCTGTATGCGCGAATCAGTGATATGGCTTCGCTGGGTTTGGTGGGTAAGGATATTTTATCCCTTCAGACTATTTCTGCCAGCTCGCTGCGGGACCGGAGATTGTGTGATGCGGATCCGTCCTCCCTGATGTTCCTGACGTTGTCCGATGATGATTCCAAGGTGGTCATGGAGAAGGGCGCGTCCGGGGAGTGGATGATCACGGAGCCTCTGAGATTTCCTGCAAATACCCGTGCAGTGGGTGCGTTTCTGAAGGCGATCAGCAGTTTGCAGGGTGAGGAGATCCGGAGTGGAATTGCTGTGAAGGGGAACCCGCCTGAAGCGGAAACAATGTCCTGCCGTCTGAAAATTGCCAATCAGGTCCCCGTTCATGCGACAACAAACGCGACCATTTCCCTGGCGCCGGCAACAGGGGAGTGGACCTATCGTCTGTCCTGGCCCGGCGCGGGGACTTCCAACAGTCTGGTGTTTGGCGAGGAGGCTGGCGCGATTTATAAAGTGTCTTCGGATGATCTATCGAAGATGTGGCGACGATTGGCCGACCGCCCTGTCTTTGCGGAGCCTCTGGCGTACATGGATTGCCTGATGCTGGACTTGAATCCCCAGCAAGTGCGTCGCATCACACTGACCCGTGAAGGCCGTGAGGAAACGGTAACAAGCGGGTTGGATGGGAGTTGGACGGTTGATTCGCCGCCCGGTGGGCAGGTTGTCGAGGGAGCGATCCCTGCCTTGCTGGCGATGGCCGCCAAGCTTCAAGCGGAACGGATTGAAACCCTGGTCACCACTAATCTGGCGTCTTTTAAATTGAATGAGGCGGCAATCCGGGTGACCTTCGGGCTGAGTGGATCAAGCGGTATTCAGAAGACGGTGCTCATTGGCGACGGGGATGGTCGGTCGGGCGTCTATTCCATGATTCAAGGGCAGGATGTGGTTTTTGTCCTGAAGAAAGAGACGACGGAAGCCTTCGTCCGCCCCCTCGTCACCTCACCCTAATGTCAGCGTTTCCCTCAATTTCAAGACGGAAGTGGGTCGGATGGTTGTGTCACGGGCTTCCCTTCGTCTTGGGCGTGGGCATGGCTCTCGTTTTAGGCCTCACCTGGCTCGGGTTTCCGGGTTTTTTCACTCGATGGATTCTGGAGACAGCGAATCAGGGTGAGTATTTTGTCACGGCGAATCATGTGAAGTTGGATTTGCGCGGCGGTATCAAGGCTTTCGATGTCATGGTGTATCGCAAGGGTATTACGGGCCCTCCCCTGCTTGAAACGAGAAGTCTGCAGGTTCTGTTTCACCTTTTTGAGGCACCCCATGCAGGCGGAAGCCGCATCAAGGAATTGAGGGCGCGGGGGGGTGTCATCCGTCCTCTCTGGGGGGCAGGCGGTGAAACGGGCCGTGGAGTGGTGGCAGATTCAGCGCTTTCCTCTTCGAAAAGTCGGGCCGGGAAGAGTGCCTGGATGGATGTGGATGTGACGCTGAATGACTTTGACGTTTTGGGTGTGTGGGTTGAAGAGTTGAAAACGGGAATTCAGGTGAAGGATGGGGAATGCCGGCTTTCCCGTTTGTCAGGACGGGTGGGGCGGGATCTTCAGAGGGGGACCGTTGAGGGATCTCTAGCCTGGAAACACCGGCAACAGGCGATCGGGCATATGGTCACCTCCTTTGATCCCCATGTGTTGATGCCCGTTATTAAAAGGTTTTATCCTGACGCCATTCCGGTGTTGGAACGGTTTTCATTTCCTGCCGCCCCGCCCCGGCTGGATCTTGCCTTCGAGGTGGGGTTAGGGGGGGCGCTTAGAGTGAAGGTCGCGGGACGAATGCAGGCCTCGCAGTATGCCTACCGTGGAGCCGGAATCGGATTTGCGAATGTCGCCGGGGACTATGTTTACGGGAATGGAACCAACCGGCTCAAGCTGGATCCCTTCCTGATTGTGGTCGGCGGACGGAAGGCAGAGGGGAAAACCGAATTTAATTTCACGGCCCGGACCACCCCATTCGAGATGATCTCGGCGATAGACATGGCCTCGGTCCTCCGGTTGGCCGGCGTACGGGATCAGGCGCTGGAGCCTTGGACATTTGAAGGGGGGGCCACGATCGTGGCAAAGGGCGAGATCAACACCAAGACCCCGGAGCGATCCGCTCTTGAGGCCACGGTGGAGGGGGCGCACGTGGGCTTTAAATCGGTGCAGGTAAGTGATTATATGTTTCGGGTTCTGGGGCGCGGACTGACAAACCAGTTTTCCGATATCCGGGGAAAAATTGGCGGCGGATCATTTTTTGGATCAGTGTTGTGGGAGCCGGCATCAACCGGATCCAACCGGGTCATCCGGGCCAGAGCTGAGATTATTCATGTGGATACGGATGAATTGCTTAAAATCATTTCAACCAACCGGGCTTGGAGAACAGCAGGTAAGCTTTACGGAAATATCGAGTGGGTGGCGTTGGACGGGGATTCGGGGGCCTCTCCGCTTTCAGTGCAGGGCCAGTTTACCGTGCGAAACGCGCGTGTTTTACGGCTTCCTCTTTTCGGGGGATTGACTGCGAGCCTCAAGCGACTGTCGTCGGGATTTGATCCCGGAGCCACGACGGCGGAATTGCGGTTTTCGTTTCAGCTTAACAAGGGACGGGTCGAAAGCAGGGATATTCAAATGGAGTGCGGTTGGGTGACTCTTTCGGCACAGGGGAGTTGCGGACTTGATGGGACATTGGATTTCACGGTTGAGGCACACCTTGCCCGAAAGCCCGGAATGCTGGGCCTGGCTATGGCGTCGCTGTTTCCGGCGGGGACTAAGATTGAATTCAAATTGGATGGCACCCTGGAGTCTCCCGAGTGGAGACGGGTGGATTCGCGATAGGGGTGGCATGACAGTCGATACTAAACAGTTTGGGCGGACGGTTCACATCAGGACCTATGGCTGCCAGATGAATGTGCGTGACAGCGAGGCCATTGGAGCCTTGCTGGTCCGGCACGGATACCGGTTACTGGCTGATGAGGCCGGGGCCGATGTGATTCTCGTCAATACCTGCAGTGTGCGGGGTAAGGCGGAGGACAAGGCGCTGGGCAAACTCCGGTTGGTTGTGGCGGCGAAAGTCATGCATCCGGGCCGTGTTGTGGGTGCGGTCGGCTGTATGGCGCAGCGTTTGGGGAGCGCGATTCTCAAGGAAGTGAAGGGGCTTGATTTTTCGGTGGGAACCCATCGGCTGAGCACCCTGCCCGCAGTGATTGAAGCGACCCGTGCCGGGCGGGGGCCGATTGTGGAGACGGGAGATGAGGAACCCGAGACGGAGTCTCTGACCGGTCATCTGGGAGGATCGTTATCCGCTTTTGTCAATATCCTGCTGGGCTGTGATCGGCGTTGTGCCTATTGCATTGTTCCGGCGGTACGGGGGCGGGAATGGAGCCGGCCGGCGGAAAATATTTTGCGCGAGGTGCGGGCGCTGGCGGAACAGGGATGCCGCGAAATCACCCTGCTGGGGCAGAGCGTGATGTCGTATGGCCGGAAAAACCCCGTGTGGACGGAGGAGGCAGTTTCCCCTCGCGGGTTTGTTGAGCCGCTACCCCGGTTGCTGGAGGCGGTGAGTGGCGTGCCGGGCGTGAGGAGAATCCGGTTTACTTCAGGGCATCCTTCCGGCTGCTCCAGCGAACTGGCGCGGGCCATGGCCGAAATCCGGGGAGTGTGTGATCATTTGCATCTCCCCATGCAGTCGGGATCGGATGCGGTTCTGGGCCGGATGCGTCGTGGGTATACGGCGGATGACTATCGGGCGGCGGTGAAGCGGTTGCGTGACGCCGTCCCGTCCCTGGCCTTGACCACGGATGTCATTGTCGGGTTTCCCGGGGAGACTGAGGAGGACTTCGAGGCGACCCGGCGCCTGATGGATGAGGCACAATTCGATAATGCCTACATCTTCAAGTATTCCCCGCGGGAAGGCACGCCCGCTGCAGCGTGGGAGGATGATGTGGCGGCCGATGAGAAGATGCGCCGGAATCATGTGCTTCTGGAGGATCAGGACCGGCGGGGTGCCTCGTTGAATCAGGCGTGCGTGGGACGGAGTGTTGAAGTGCTTGTGGAAGGGGTTAGCCTCCGGAACAAGGAACGCTGGGCGGGGCGCTCGGGCACAAATAAAATCGTAATTTTTGATCCTCGCGAAACCGTCCAGGCGGGTGATATAGTCTCGGTCCTGATTGAGCGGGTTGGGCCGCAAGTGATGTATGGAACCCTGAGAGGGACGATGAATTTATGATATCGCTTTCGGAATTATGTATATCGACAGGGATCGTGTCCCTTGTGGTTTATCTGCCTTTTCTGGTGGCGCCGGAATGGGCGCAAAAAGGGCTCCGGATTTTCCCCCGTAATATCTGGGTGGGCGGGATTCTGGCCGCCGTGGCGCTGATCTGGTCTGCTTTTGAGATCAATGATATGCCATTGGGTGGGGTGGATGCCTATAAGTCATGGCTTTTGATTTTGGGCCCGGTAGTGTATGGGCTGATTATGGTTTTCATGAATGAACTGCTGGCGCCCCGGGCTTTGGGCGGGTTGCTCATGTTGTCTGCCGGGCCGCTTCTGGAGGCCCAGCGGCTTTATGAGTCATCGTGGACCGTGGTGCCCGCTGTCATGGCGTATGGCTGGGTGGTGGCTGGTATGATTCTGGTGTTGTCGCCGTACCGGTTCCGTCACGCGGCACAATTCTGTTGCGGAACGACTGCGGCCTGTCGGTGGACAGGTATTTTCGGCTTGGGGCTGGGTGCTTTTTTGATAGGGCTTGGACTGCTTGTTTTTGGAGGGGCACAATGAATTCAATTGCGAAAAGTGGTACGCCGATGGAGATTCTTGAAGCGGCCCTGAAGAAGGAGCACGCGGCGCACGACTTCTACGCCGAAGTCCGGGAACATTCCAAAGTGGAGTTTGTCCGGCTTCTGGCGGAGGAACTCTGTAATGAGGAAATGCGTCACGTTCGCCTTATTGAGGATCACATCGTCAGATTAAGGCGCGGATGAAGAACTCTCCGAAGTTGATCATCTTTGACCTGGACGGAACCCTGATTGACTCTGCCCGGGATCTGGCGGCTGCGGTGAACGAAATGCGCCGCCATTTTGATCTTCCGCCACTGGACGTGGCGACGATTACCGGGTATGTGGGCAACGGGGTTCGCCTACTGGTAACCCGGGCCGTGCAAGGAACAGCCATCAATGTCGATGAGGCTCTGCGCATTCAAGTCCCGATTTATCGTGCCCATATTGTTGACGATACAACCCTTTATCCCGGTGTCTATGAGGGATTGGGACTGTTGCGCGACCGGGGCCATGTTCTGGCAGTGGCGACCAACAAGCCGGCTGAGGCGTGTGACTTGATTCTGACGCACTTCGGGATAAGGGATTGGTTCGCCAGCGTTCTGGCCGGCGGCCGGTTTCCGGTTCTGAAGCCGGAGCCTGACATGATTCTCGATATTATGAAGACAGCCCGGATGCCGCCCAACGACACCTGGGTGGTGGGCGACAATTATACCGATCTGGAATCCGCCCGAAGGGCAGGGGTTCGCAGCATCTTCGTGACCTATGGCTATGGCGAACCCGGCAACGAAAAGCCCACCCTGACCTGCCGTTCGTTTGGGGAAGTCATGGATCAGTTCTGAGTTTCAACTCGCAAGCGGTCAGTCCCACATTGAATTAATCTGGTTTCGGACCCGGCCGACGATGTCATCGTCCATGGATGACTGGTCATCGGGATATCCGCTGGTGCCGAAGGATGCCAGTTCACAGGACGCGCGGACATCATCGGTGAGAAATCGGGAAATCTGGGAGTAGACATGCTTGTCGGTATAACTGCCCCAACGGTGGTAGTAGCGAAGCGGCCAGGTGACGTAGAGAAAATTCCGGGCCCGGGTCATGGCCACATAGGCCAGGCGGAGTTCTTCTTCGATCTGCTTATCGTTGTCGGTTGCCATATCGGACGGCAGGCAGCCATCCGAGGCATGAATGACATACACGACATCCCATTCGCAACCCTTGGCTGAGTGAATGGTGGAGAGCACCAGCCAATCCTCATCCTTGAGCGGATTGGCGGCGATGTCGCTGGTTGAATTGGGCGGGTCAAGCGTCAGATCCGTCAGTAACTGGCGGCGCGCCTTGTAGCCTGAAGCCACCTGCTCGATATGTTCCAGATCCCGGCGGCGCGCCTGGGGGTTTTCATAGCGCTGTGCCATGATGTCATCATAGAAGGAGCGGATGCGTTGTACCTGGGCCGCGGGGTTGCCTTCTCCGGCGGTCACGAGATCATCCATTAACTGGCAGAGATCCGCCCAGCCGGCCTTGGCGGCGGCGGGCGGGGCAAAGGTCTTGAGGGCACGTGGATCGTGCGATTTGGTCACATGGGTGATGATTTTCGCAGCCGTGGCAGGACCGATTCCCTCAATCATCTGGAGGATCCGGTACCAGGCGATTTCGTCTGACGGATTTTCCGCGATCCGCAGGAAGCTGATCAGGTCCTTGACGTGGGCCGCCTCAAGAAACCGCAGGCCGCCGTATTTGTGGTAGGAAATGTTGCGACGGGTCAGCTCGATTTCGAGGGAGTCGGAGAGATGGCCGGCCCGGAACAGTACCGCCTGTTTGTGGAGGGGGATGCCCTGTTCATAGTGTTCCAGGATTTTTGAGACGACAAACTGGTCCTGCGTGGCCTCGTCTCGGCACGTGACGATAACGGGGCGTTGGCCTTCGCGACGGGCAGACCAGAGGTCCTTGGTAAACCGCTCACGGGCCTGGCTGATCAGGCGGTTGGTGGTTTCGAGGATCGGTTCAACGGAGCGGTAATTCTGTTCCAGCGTGATCACGGTGGCACCGGGGAATTGTTTTGGAAAATCCAGGATGTTTCGCACATTGGCCGCGCGGAAGCTGTAGATGCTCTGGGCATCATCGCCGACGACCGTGATGTTGGGATTGAAACGACGTAACCCGCGGAGGATGTCCGCCTGAACGGTGTTGGTGTCCTGATACTCGTCCACCAGAACGTGGTCGAAACGACCACCGATTTCCCGTGCCATGGCCTCGCTGCTGAGGAGTTGGAGCCAGTAGAGCAGGAGGTCATCGTAATCCAGAACCCCTCGTTGTTGTTTACGGATCACATACTGGGTGAAGAGGGCTTTGAACGGCTCCTTGTATTCCAGGCACCAGGGGTAATGTTTGGTGAGTACGGGTTCCATCATTTCGCAGCCGTTGACGCAGCGGGAGTAGATGCCCAGGCAGGTGCTTTTCCGGGGGAAGCGCTTATCGTTGCGGCCGAGGTTGAGTTCATGGCGGACCACATTCATCAGGTCAGCCGAGTCTCCCTCGTCCATGACTGTAAAGTCGGAAGGCAGGCTGGACTGCTGGGCGTACATACGGAGGATGCGGTTCGCCATGGAGTGGAACGTGCCACCCCAGACGCGGCCGGTCATATGGGCGCCGTGCGTGGAAGCGGCGGCCGCGCGTTTGAGCATTTCCTCGGAGGCGCGCCGGGTGAAAGTCATGAGCAGGATTCGTTCAGGGGGTGTGCCCTGGGCGATCAGATAGGCGACCCGGTAGGCGAGGGTCTTGGTCTTTCCGCTTCCGGCTCCGGCGACCACCAGAAGCGGGCCCTCACCGTGGACGACGGCCTTTTGCTGCTGGGGGTTCAGATCCGAGAGCCAGTCGAGATTATCGTGTGTCAGTTCAGTCATTCATCAACTCATTTCCAAAAGCATTAGCATGACAGAAAGAGGAGTGTGCTTCAAGAGGGGTGGGCTGATTTTTGTCGGTTTTTTATCTTGCTAGGAGAAACTTCAGACGCCATTATACGCGGCCTTGTTGGAGTCCGATGCGCTTACGTGCCTTTGAATTCCGGCAATTGATTTCAAGGCGGTGGGATTCCGGAGTGGTCAAACGGGGCAGACTGTAAATCTGCTGGCTATGCCTTCTAAGGTTCGAATCCTTATCCCACCACCAACCTTTAAAACCGGGAGAACCCTCTTCGGTTCCAAACTTTTCTCTTTGTGGGAGGGGCGCTGTGTGTCGCGACAGAGCCAAGACAGGCTCCCGGGAGAAGGTCGCGGCGCACAGCGCCCCTCCCACGGAGCCTTGAGAAAGCCGTTACCCCCTCAAAGGGTAGCAATAGGGTCAGTCTGGAAAGTCGATTTGCCGGTCCCCGATTCTCCGTCCCTCGAGGACCGATCAGTTGGCGTCCAACGCCGCTTGTAACAGGGCGGCTTCGTCGCGGTCAATCACGCCGTCCTTGTTGGCGTCGAACGCCAATTCAATGTCATTGCTGACAATTGCTTTCCCGTTTGTAGCAATGATGATTTTGCGATCCTTGAACATTGCCCTGGCCTCAATCCAGTTCAAGTAGCCATCTCCGTTGGCATCGTATCTTTTTTCCAGCATCGTATCAGCCACAGCCCTGTTTTGGAGCCAGTAAGCTCGGTGTTCAGCCGGCGTGATGATGCCGTCATGGTTGACGTCGAGATGCGTCAGGTGAAACGTTCTGAGCTCGGAGGCATCCACTTTGCCGTTGTGGTTGAGGTCGGCCGCTTTTTCCCAAGGGCGGTTCACTGCAGATAAGGTGCGGCCATACCCCAGTTCGCGTGCCCGGGTTACTTCTGCGGGTTCCACGATGCCATCGTGGTCACGATCAGCCTTGGCTTCCCAGGGGGTGTTCACCGTGGCCGCCTGCTTGGCGGCCCATGCCCTGTCCTTACGGACTTCTCTTGCCGTAACCACCCCATCATGGTTCCGGTCCGCGTGACGAGCCCGGACGGCGCGTGGAGGTTCTCCCCAAGCTGTGATCCCGAGTGTTGTGATGAGTCCAGCCATCAACCAGTGCGTCGTGTTCATGTGGGGCCTTTCGAGTTAATCTTAAACATTACGCTTAATACCTCTATAATGCGAAAATTCGGAAGGGAGGTCAAGATCGTGTCGTATCCAAAAATCAAGAGTTTTGCCAGAATGTTAAGAATGGTAAGATGACTTTGCGGTATCGAGCCACCCAATAATTCTGTAGATTTCGTTCATTTTATCAAAGAATTCGTGCGTTCTGACATGAATTTAGATGCGTCTGCCCTGTGAGGGGTGCAGTCTCTGCTTGAAAGCCGTGAGAGGTTCCCGTATTTTAGGTCCTGTTTTTCATCGTCGCCAGAATGGCGGCGGAACAGTAACCCAAGGAGAATAGTAGTTATGTCATTGATTGAAAGTATTGTGGCTCGTGAGATTCTGGATTCCCGCGGCAACCCGACCGTGGAAGTGGACGTGACCCTCGAGAGTGGCATTCTGGGCCGCGCTGCTGTTCCGTCCGGAGCTTCCACCGGCGAGCACGAGGCTGTGGAACTGCGTGATGGCGATAAGTCCCGCTACCTGGGCAAGGGGGTGCGCAAGGCTGTTGCGAATGTGAATTCCAAGATTGCCCCGAAGCTGATCGGCTGGGATTGCCGTGACCAGGTGGGCATTGACAATCTGATGATTGATTTGGATGGTACCGAGACGAAGGGCAAGTTGGGTGCCAACGCCATTCTTGCGATCTCCCTGGCCACGGCCAAGGCGGCGGCGGAATACTGCGGACTCCCCCTGTTTCGTTATATCGGCGGAACGAATGCCACGGTGACCCCGGTTCCCATGATGAACATCATGAACGGAGGCGCCCATTCCGATGCCCCGATTGACATCCAGGAATTCATGATCATGCCCAAGGGTGCAAAGTCCTTTGCCGAGGGTCTGCGCATGGGTACGGAAGTCTTCCACGCGTTGAAGGGTGTTCTCAAGGGCATGAAGCTCAGCACCTCGGTGGGTGATGAGGGTGGTTTTGCCCCGAAACTGGCGAGCAACACCCAGGCGTTGGACGTGATTATTGAGGCCATCAAGAAGGCCGGTTACAAGCCCGGCAAGGATATTTTCCTGGCCCTCGATGTCGCCGCCAGCGAATTTTATGATGCCGCCAAGAAGCGTTACATCTTCAAGAAGAGCGATGGTTCCGTGAAGACGGCAGACCAGATGGTTGAGTTCTACAGCCAGCTTTGCGCCAAGTATCCGATCATCAGCATTGAGGACGGGATGTCCGAGAATGACTGGGACGGCTGGAAGAAGCTCAGCGAGAAACTGGGCGACAAGGTTCAGTTGGTCGGCGACGATCTGTTCGTCACGAACACCAAGTTCCTCAAGAAGGGGATTGATCTCGGGATTGCCAACTCGATCCTGATCAAGGTGAACCAGATTGGCACGCTGACGGAAACGCTGGATGCGATCCGGATGGCGATCCAGGCGGGTTATACAGCGGTGATCAGTCATCGTTCGGGTGAAACCGAGGATGCGACCATTGCGGATATCGCGGTGGCGACGAATGCCGGCCAGATCAAGACCGGTTCGCTGTGCCGAACGGATCGCGTATGCAAATACAACCAGCTTCTTCGTATTGAGGAAATGCTGGGCAAGCACGCGGTGTATGGCGGCGTGATCTGAACGGCGTTTGGGTTTAAATAGCAAGCCGTCATCGGCGGGCGCTGGTGCGTCTGCCGATGACGGTATTTATCAGACGATCATGAACTTTTGGGTTTTGATCTACCGTTTCGCCTGGTTGGTTGTCATCACGTCCTGTGTGGTGGCGGTGGTATGCGTATTTCTTCCCAAAACCCACAACTACCAGACTCTTCAGAAGCGGAAGGACGGGCTGGAACAGGGAAATGCCCTGATGGAGTCCCGGGATCGTCAGCTTCAGCAGAATCAAAAACGGTTCCGATCCGACCCCGCCTTTGTTGAGCGTGTTGCCCGGGAGCAGGGGATGGCCATGCCGGGTGAGACGATCTTCAGGTTTCCCGCCACCAATTCATTACCCCGGAAGGTGACTCCATGAACACACGCTTTCCATCACGAGGAATTCTTAATTGTCTTGTGCTGATGGGAGTGCTTGCCGGGGGCACGGGATGCATCAAGATCGATACCAGCCTAAGCTTGAACCGCGATGGGAGCGGATCCTTGCGCACCATTTACGGGATGCCGACCTTTCTGATCAAACAGATGGAGTTGACCCGTCAATGGACGCGATCTCTGGACTTTGCGGGGGGGAAATCCACCAATGCGCCGCTTCCCGCGTTGGATATCCCTATGATTTTTGATGAAACCGCGCTGAGTAATCGATTTCGGATGATGACGGCGGATGGGGTGAATCTGGAAAGCCTTCGTACCCGGGAGCAGGGCGGGTGGAAGTATGTTGATTTCAATCTCAAATTCAGCCGGTTTGAGGGTCTTGTTAAACAATCCTTTCTAAGGGAATGCGGAGTTGTTTTTACAAGGGTGGGTGATGATACCTGCAAGGTGTCTATTTCCCTGCCCCCGGTCGGGGTGAGCCCGGATCTTTCAACCCAGACCAGTCCGGGGGCCTCCGCCAAGTTGACTCCGTTTATGAACGGGCTGCGTGTTGTTGTCCGCGTTGATCTTCCCGGGGAAATCCGGAACAGTTCCTCGACGATGAGTGATAACCGGCGCGCGACATGGGAGTGGGATTTTGACAAGGATGCCAGCGCGATTGAACGATTGACGAAGGATCGGATTATTGTTGTTTTTGACGGGCGGCAGGTGCGCTTCAATAATTTCGAGAAGCCGGCGGGCGGAACGTCGCTTCGGAAAACAGGACAGTAAAAAGACCCGAGGGTCCCCTCAGGCGAACGACTTCAATATCCTCTCAACTGCGAACTCGGGCTAATTTTGAAATAACTTTGTATTGCAAAGTTATTTGCGTTGTGTCATCATGGGGGCAGTTCAAGAGAGGAATACCCATGATCGCTAGCCATATTCATGACGCACTCGGACAAGTTGACCGGATGAGGGATCTGATTCTCGAACGCCGACGCTTCCGCGGCTATTCCGGCATTGCTCGGATGCTGGGCGGGGGCGTCGCTCTCGCCACCACCCTCGTGCTCGCCCGCGTGGAGGCCCTTCATACCCCGCTGCTCCAACTCGCGGGCTGGAGCGTTGTCCTCGCCGCCGCCCTCATCCTGAATTATGTAGGGTTAGCGATGTGGCTTTTCAAACGACGGGGCTTAGAGCCGCTCCTCACTGCCCTTCGCCCCGCTCTGGAAGTGGTGCCGGCTCTCGCCATTGGAGCCGCACTGAGCCTCGCACTGGTGTTTCGGGAACATTATGACCTGCTTTTCGGGGTGTGGATGTGCCTCTATGGCCTTGCCCACATGGGGTATCGCCATTCCCTGCCGGTTGGCATCATCGGGGTCGGTCTATTTTATCAAATAGCCGGCATTTTTTGTCTCCTGGCTCCAGGTATTACGTTCCTGAACCCCTGGCCCATGGGGCTTGTCTTCTTCATCGGCGAAATGGTTGGCGGTTGGATCCTGCGAAGTGAATAAGAATTTGAATTGATGGGCGCAAAGAGCGCGAAGGAGTAAATACAAATGAGACAAACCCTTGAAGCGGATACGAGCACTTTGGAACGTCTATTCCATGAACCCAACCGGATGGCGATTCTGTCGGCGCTCTGTGCGGCGGGGGACCCCCTCTCTTTTACTGAAATCAAGGCCTTGAGCGGGTTGACTGATGGCAACTTAAGCCGCCATCTCAAGGCGCTGGAGGACGCCGGTGTGATCCGCATCAGTAAAATGTTTGTCGGTGTCAAACCCCGAACCACCGTGACACTCACAGACAAGGGTTTGAAGCGGTTCGACGACTATTTATCCGCCCTTGCGGAAGTGTTGAAAAAAGCCAGGAAGGCCATGGCGACAGATCGCCAGAAAACCCCTCTTATCCAAACCATGGGGAGAAAGGTGTTAGCCTGATGAAACACTTGGCGGGATGGATCGGTGGAGCGGCCTTATTGCTCGGGATGCCGCTTCTGGGGATCTGGCTTGCGGGCGGTTCCATAGCGCCCTATCTGAAAATGCCGCCCCGAACCGACTTTGTCTCTCACTCGCCATTTTCATGGCCGGCGTTCTGCGGCTTGGCGTTTCTCATCGTCGCCGCGATGGGGCCTTTTGTCTGGCGGATCGTGACCTTCGGTCCAGCGACAGTTAAGAAACCCATTATCAGCCATTTCCCCTGGTGGGGGTGGTTGGCCCTGTCCTTTGGTGCGGTTGCATGGGTTCTGGCCTGGTCTCGATTCCCCTGGTTCGTGCCCTTCCAGCCCTATACCTTCACCCCCTTGTGGGTGGCTTATATTATTGTCATGAACGCCCTGGCCTATCGGCGTACGGGACGCTCGCCGCTGACCCAGTCCCCGGGCTCCTTTCTCGTCCTTTTCCCTATCAGTGCCGGCTTCTGGTGGTTCTTTGAATACCTCAACCGCTTTGTTCAAAACTGGCATTATATCGGAATTGCGCCCCTGACCGCGGAAGAATATGTACTGAGGGCGACGCTTCCCTTCGCCACTGTCCTGCCTGCTTTTGTCGCCACCCGCGCCTGGCTGGCGAGCTTTCCCCGACTGACTTCGGGTCTGGTCTACTGGCGCCCTTGCTTAGTGCAGCATCCGCGCCGTCTCGCTTGGGTGGGTTTAACACTTGCCGCCGGGGGATTGGCGGGTATCAGTATCTGGCCCGAGTTCCTTTTTCCATTGCTCTGGATTTCTCCATTAATGGTCATCGCCTCCATTCGGGCACTGCAGGGGATTTCCACGCTTCTTAACGCCCCCGGTCACGGGAACTGGCAACCTTTGTTTCTGGCAGCCCTTTCCGCCCTCGTCTGCGGGTGTTTCTGGGAGATGTGGAATTTCTACAGCCTGGAAAAATGGATCTACACGGTCCCCTTTGTGGATCGCTTCCGACTTTTTGAAATGCCGCTGCTCGGTTTCGCCGGCTACCTGCCGTTCGGCCTCGAATGCGCCTTGATCGCTGAGTGGGTCGGCGTCAGGCAAGAACACAGTGGCAGTAAGGAGGAATCAAGATGAACTCTCCAGCAACGCTGATGCGACGGATGAATGCGGTCATGCTGATCGGGATGGCCCTATGGTACTTTCTCATCCCGGGCGCCATTCTGACATGGGATCTCACCGATCCAGCCCTGCGTCAACCCACCGGCATTCCTCGCGCGGCCTGGCGTGTTCACAAACATCTTACTTCGCGTTACGAGCAGTGGGCTCGCGAGCGGATAGTCTCCGGCAAGGCGATGTCGGTCAATTTGTACGATGTCGCGGCCACGGAATGGGCGATGTTCGGTTCGGTATTCTATCTCGCGGCCACGGAGAATCTTCAGAAGGAATGGGCCAAATATCCCGGCCATCTCACCGAATCCGCACCGGCGGTCTATGCCCGTGGGGCCATTGAGGCCGCCACCGACCTGGTTCTCGATCCAACCCACCACACCTGGGTTAAAACCCACTGGGGGCCAAACTACCTGCATCGCGAGAACGTCTTCTTTCGGGCCATGCTGATTCAAGCCATGGTCTCCAGGGAGTATCTGATCCGGGACGGTCGTGATCTGGCGGCCTTGCGGGATCAAGTGGAAACCTTATCCACCGCTCTCGACGCCTCCCCGCATGGCATTCTGAATGACTATCCCGGGGAGTGTTACCCCATTGACGTCTTCGCAACGGTAGCCATGATCCGGCGGGCTGACGCGTTACTCGGCACCGATCACCGCGCCTTTGCCGAACGGGAGCGGCGCGCCTTTCAGGGAGCTCTGGTGGATGCCTTTGGTCTGCCTGGCTATTTCGCCAATCCCGAAACCGGCCGCCGTGAAGATCCCTCACGTGGAATAGGGAACTCCTATGTCTTAATCTATTGCCCGGAGCTTTATCCCGACTTGGCCCCCACGTGGTACAGCAGTTATGTAAGTGGCTTCTGGCAGCAGCGGATCGGTGCCGCCGGGTTCCGGGAGTATTCCAAGGAGGTGCCCGGCAAAGATTGGTTTTATGATGTGGACGCCGGCCCGGTGATGGCCGGATTTGGACCGGGTGCCAATGCCTATGGCGTGGCCGCCGCGCGAGCGAATGGCCGGTTCGATGACGCTTGGACGCTTTCCTCACAAGTCCTGGCCGCTTCCTGGCCTCTACTGAACGGCACCTGGCTTGGCGCCCGCCTGCTTTCCAGCGCGACGCACGCTCCCTACCTCGGCGAAGCGAACCTGCTCTTTCTTTTTACCACGATGCCCGCCGCAGGTGTTCCTGTCCGTACCGGTGGACACATGCCTCCCTTTGTTTACGGGTTCCTGATCTTCTATCTGGGAATAGGCCTGACGGTTCTCATCTCTGCCCTCCGCATCTGGCACCCAGTAGCCGTTTCGTCAATATCAGCAAGCTTGAGCACGCAATTTGTCATCTGGCTTTTCATGCTTATTGGCGGAGTCATTTTACTAGCCACCCCCCTTAACACAGCCGGGCTTTTAATGATTCTGGGCGCTCAATTCCTCCCGCGGACTGTCAAACCATGAGATTACCTGTAACTAAATCCCGCCCACGCATTGTTGGGATGGGTGTCGCGCTCGCGATGGTTTGTATCGTTTGGGCGGCAACCTCTCCCTTGCCGGTCCGCCGCATGGCTTTCTCTGCTCCCGCCGCGTACCTCGCGGGGCTCCTGTCGGGCGCCCCATGCGTAAAGGACGGGGATGACTTCCGCCTTCTCGGATCCGATTTGGATCTCACGGTGGTTCCAGCCTGCGCCGCAGTGGATTATTTCTGCCTGATGACCGGGTTTCTCAGCCTGCTCCTCACGTGGCGTGGACTCAACAGTCGTGCTCACCTTTTTGTGATGCCAGCCGCATGGATCCTGACCATTCTGATTAACGCCTTACGACTGATCGCATGCTGGCAGACCGACCGCTTGGCGCAGGCTTTTTTACCCCAGTCCGTCTGGCCTGCCACCCACATGGTTGTGGGCATCGTCACGTTTCTTACGGGGCTGACCTTCATCTTCTGGCTGATGACATTGAAAACGAGAAAGGATACGACTTATGAATACATCACACGAGGATCTGACTAACGACTTGAACTCTGTATGGTTGGGCTGGGCATGGGTTTTACCCCAACTCCTTCTCGTCGGACTCAACTGGCACGCCTGGGTACTGGTTCAAGGCGACATGTCTCCTGCCCAGACCACTCGGGCGATTACACTCGGCCTTATTGAACTGACTCTCCTGGCCTTCGGCAGCCTCGCCCTGGTGGTACAACGGGCGAGGGGGAAACCGATCGGTATTGGCTTGGCCCTTGTGGCGACAGCCTCCCATATCGCCTATCTGTGGTTGTTCATCCAAAGCATCGACCGTTTGTTACCGGCAACCGTATCACTCTGGATGCTGCCGCCGTCGGAACTGACCTTCTATCAATTCTCATTAATGATGCCAGCCATCTTCCTGATGCTTGTACGTCTGGCGCGGATCAAGCTCAGCGTATCACCCTCCGCGGATGTCGGGATTTCCATCGCCACCATTGTCCTCATTCCCGCCGGAGTCTTCATTTTCGGGTCCATTGCAGCCCGTCTCACACGAACCTTCACCTGGCATGATTCTTTTCAGTACCTGCTTATTGCCGCCATAGTGGCCGGAACTGCCTTTATTCTGATCGCCACACTCCGGCTGATCCTGCGGCTACACGATCTGATACTACGCCGGAGCTGGTCCGAGTGGGTGCTCCCGCTTGCCGCCGGATTCGCGGCGCCACTGGCTGGCCTGGCGCTGAATGCCACCATTCCTTTTCCGTATGACTTTCAGGATGTATCGGTGTATCTCATGACTATCCTGAACGCCATCGCGCTGCTGATCCCATTCCGCCCGGGCACCCGGTGGGCTCTTCCGGGCTGGCTCGCCCGCGCGGTATTCTACCCGTTTACGGTCTATTTCTTTCTGGTGTTCCTGCCCTTCCTGCCGCTTTCCCTGTTGGCCATGATTGCGGCCGGGGCCGGATTCCTGATCCTTGCGCCTCTCTTCTTGTTTGCCATCCACACCCGCCGCCTTATTGATCAGGGTCGGCTGCTGGCGACGCACTATGGCGCCCGCCGCCTAGGTGTGATGTTTGTCGCGTGCCTCCTGATGCTGCCTGCCGCGATGATGCTTCGAAACGAGATCGATCGGCGCACATTGACCCGCGCCGTGGATGCGGTGTTCAGTCCTGACTACACCGCCACCCGGGTTGCCGTTAAGGCGGCCCCACTCCGCAGGGCCCTTGACCGCATGGATGAGATGAAGCAGGGCATCTACCTGCCTTATGTGTCCGATGCCTATGATGCCATGGTCTTTCACGGGATGGTGTTGCCGGATGTGAAGGCCGACCTCATCCGGGAAAGCCTGCTCGGGAAAGTAAAAGACACCTCCCCGAAGTCCAGTCTATGGGGCAATGGTTTCCTGGGAGGGCGCAACCGGAACCTGCGCCAGACTCGGGGCGGCAACGTCACCCGCGGGGTGGTGGTGGCCTCACATGAAACGCAAAGCCAGGCGACCAATGGCATGACGGAAACCGAAGTCCGGTTTGTGCTGGAGAATCGCGGCGGTGCGAATGGTGAGTTCTCTGAAAGGATTGCAGTCCCCGAGGGCGTTCTGGTAACCGGTTTTTGGCTTGATGTCAACGGCACCAGCAAACCGGCTCAACTCCGTGAACGGAAGGCGGCAACCTGGGTGTATGAAATGATCCGGGACATGACTCGCCGTGATCCCGGACTGGTCGTCTATGAAGATGGCCAGCATATCCGCCTGCGGGTGTATCCTTTCGCATCCAACGAGAAGCGGAAATGCGGCCTGCGCTTCCGTTTCCCGTCCATGTTGCACCCGTCCATCCGGTTCGCCAATACCTCGATCCCTCTTGATCTATCCCCTGCGTCGTCTGAGCCCATTTCCGTCGTTGCCCCACTGGCAGGCGGCGGGACCGCTCTGATCATACCCGCCAGTGTCATAACCAACTGGCCTTCCTTACGACGCGGTGTCGTGGCACACCTGATCCTTGACCACTCATCCTGTGCAGAAACCAATCGGGCGGTCATCGCTGAGAAGGCCCGTGCCGCATTGGCCTCGTTGCCGCCTTCCATTGGCCGGGTGCGGATCACCTGGGCAAATTATGAGCAGGAAGATTTTCCAGGTGAACCGCTGTCACGTGAAGCGGCGATGGCGGCCATTCAGCGGGGCGGAACGCTCCCCTGCAGGGGCGGCTTCTGTCCCGAACGAGTCATCGCACGTGTGCTCATTGACCAACAGTCGGTGGCACACACCCCTGAACCGGCGGGGGTTGCCACACTCTTTCTGGTCATCCCGTCACCGGGCTCTATTCCGGTACAGTCCATCAGTTTGGCGCCCTTTACCCGGCTGGCCCCCGATCTGCCCGTCTACGCCCTTTTGGGCAGCAATGGATGGTGCCGCGTCTCGTTTCACGACGCACCATCAACTCCGGCACAACCTGCAGAGTTTATTCCGTCCGACATCGTGGCCTTGCGCCATGGCTCCAAGACGATCTGCGTGAGTTCCGACAAAAACTCGCTTATTTTTGCCCCTATTTCCGATCCGGCGGGCTGGCAGCGATGGAATCCGGCAACCGGTCAGTTCGAGACTCTCGAGGCTCACACTGTCTGCCATGACAAGGCCTATCTGGCAGGGCTCTCGCTGTGGTCACGCCATCGTGCTCTGGTCTGGACCCCTGCAGCCGTGGATGCCGCCTTGCCAGACTTGATCAAGGATACACGCACCGCAGGGCTGCTCATTCCGGAGGCGGCATTCATTGTGTTGGAAGCCCAGTCGCAGGACGTGATGCTGGCGCGCAAGGAAAATCAATCCCTGAATGCTAATCACGCTCTGGAATTCGATAATGCAAAAAACGAAAAAGCCCCCGCTCCCCCCGCCGTCTGGCTCATCCTCCCCGCCCTCGGGCTCTTGTGGCAGCGCAGGAGGAGCGGGAGACTTCAGGTTCGCCAAAGTTCTTGATTCGGAGGGTATGACGTCTATACTCCATGGCCGTGTTGTGTTCCCCGGCCGCTTTATATTCAGGAGACGTCATGAAAAAAGTTCTGATCCCGACCAAGCTTGATAAAATCGCCCAGGATATCCTTAAGGCCAGCGGGCATTATGCGGTTTACCAGGATGATGGTGGCGATGTGGCTGCATTGGCGGCCAAGTATCCCGATGCTTATGCGCTGATTGTCCGTAGCGAGGCGGTTACTGCCGCCATCATGGACATGCTTCCCGGATTGAAGGTCGTGATCCGTGCCGGCGCCGGGTACAACACCATTGACACGAAGACTGCTCGAAAGCGGGGTATCGACGTCATGAACACCCCGGGCGCGAATTCCAATGGCGTGGCCGAGGAAGTGGTCGCGCTGATGCTGGCCGATGCCCGCCACCTGATCAAGGCTGATGCCTCCTGCCGGGCCGGGGAGTGGGAGAAGAAGGCGTTCATGGGGCGGGAAGTGGCGGGCAAGACCGTGGGGCTCGTGGGCCTCGGCAATATCGGGCGCCTGGTGGTAAAACGGTTATCCGGATTTGACTGCAAATTCCTGGGCTATGATCCGCTGATTTCGGCGGAGCGTGCGGCGGCAATGGATGTTGAACTGGTTGACTTGGAAACCCTGTTCAGTCAATCGGACTATGTGTCGCTTCACATTCCCGAGACGCCTGAAACAAAAAAAATGATCGGGACCAAGCTGCTGTCGCTGATGAAGAAGGGCGCGACGATTGTCAACTGCGCACGGGCAGGCGTGATCGACGAGGATGCCTTGCGCAAGACCAAGGCGGAGAAGGGGCTGCGGTTCCTGAATGACGTGTATCCCAAGGATGAGGCCGGGCCAAAGACGGTTGTGGATATCGCCGATATCATGGTGCCGCATCTCGGCGCGAGCACGAAGGAAGCGAACTCCATGGCGGCCCGCCGGGCGGCCGAGCAGTTGATCGAGTTGGATGAGAAGGGCGTCACCTCTTACATTGTCAACCGTGACATTCCCGAGGGCCTGGATGAGGCCTACTGCATGCTGGCCAACACGATTGCCCGCGTTGCCATTCATGTTCTCGGAAAAGAAACGAACCTGAAGCAGATTGAGACGAGTTGTTACGGCTCGCTCAAGCCCTATGGAAACTGGCTGATCGTGCCGGTGGTGTCGGCGATGTGGAACGAATTTGACCGATCCATGGATTCAAAGGCGGCTCAACAGTTCCTGAAGGGACGCGGAATTGACTATCAGAACCGCGAGACGGATGAGAAAAAGGCCTTCGCAAATTCCATGACGATAGACCTGACCGGGACCGTTGATGTGTCAACGCTGAGGCAGGTGAGTGTCCGGGGCACGGTAGCCGAGGGCACCATCATGATTTCGCGGATCAACCAGTTTGAGAAGCTCTATTTTGAGCCGAGCGGCCATGTGGTCTGCTTCCAGTACAAGGATCGGCCCGGTGTGGTCGGTCATGTGGGAGCGGCCCTGGCTGATGCCAGCCTGAACATCGAGGATGTCCGGCACTCGCATCATTCCCAGACCGACCAGTCCCTGGCCATCTTCAGGCTCAATGCCCCGGCTCCAGCCGCCGTGATTCAGAAGATCGCCCGTGAAATCAAGGCCGTCATGGCCTTCGGCGCGACCCTGTAACTCTCCGGGAAGAAAGAGAAGCTTCACCACGGAGGCGGCCGGAGGGTTGAGGGAGAGGGGGACAAGGAAAATGTTTACGTCATTTTATGCGGCGGGAGTACCCGTCGCATAAAATGACGTAAACACCATCCCCGGAGAAAGAGCAGGCGAGGACGGTTTTTCCATCGTGATAAGCAACACTGGAGTGGCCTGCTTTCCCCCTATCCCTCGTAGGAGGTGTTTTGCGATTTTACAAAAGGGTGTACCCGCAATTTTGAAAAATCGCAAAACATTTTCTTCCTCTCCCTCAAACCTCCGACCCTCCGTGGTAAATCTTTTTACTCGGCTTCGGGGAAGAGCATGGAATTGCTGAATTCGAGGTGGAAGTCGGGGTCTAGTGACAGGTCGACATGACGAACCTGTTTGACCACCCGGGCGGCATAGTCTTTTTCCTGAGTCGAGAGCAGGACGCGCTTGGCGCCGAAGGATGACGTGTTTCCGACGAAGCGGATTTTGTCGCAGGAGATGGGTGGCAGCATTCCGATGCGGCGGGCATGATTCCGCCGGATGAAATTGCCAAACCCACCTGCCAGTAGGATGGCCCCGAGCTGTGAAGCCTCAAGCCCCGCCATTTTCAGGAGAATGTTGATTCCCGCCCGTATGGCGGCGTTGGCCAGTTGCAGTTCCCGGATATCACGCTGGTAAAGAAGAATCGGCGAGCCGGTTGCCGATTCTTCTTTGGGGACGAGCAGGAAATGAGTCTCCCCCTTGTCCATCACCAATCGCTCGCGAAGTGCGGAGGGGAGGGTTGCCGGAACCTCATCGGGAGGCAAGACCCGGCCGGTCATATCCAGGATTCCCACCCGCAACAGTTCCGCCACGATGTCGATCAGACCCGTACCGCATAATCCTGCCGGCTTTGTGTTTCCAATGACATTGAGTCTGACGTCCCCGTCGAGGATCACTTTCTCGATGGCTCCGCTTGTCGCTCTCATGCCGTTGGTGATTCGGGCGCCTTCAAAGGCGGGGCCGGCCGCCACGGAGGTGGCAAAGAGTACAGAGCCGTGTTTCAAAACAATTTCCCCGTTGGTGCCGATATCCACCAGCAGGGTGGGTTCAGTAAAGCGGTCGAGCCGGGTAGCGACAATGCCAGCCGTAGTGTCGCCCCCTACAAATCCGCCGATCTGCGGGAAGACGGTGATTTTAGCATAAGGATGGACATGGAGCGGAAGATCCCGGGCCGTGAACTCGAGTGCATCCCGGAAGGCCGGGGCAAAAGGGAGTTCTCCCAGCGCTGAGGGGTCAATGCCACAGAGAATTTGCTGCATGGTCGTGTTCCCTGCAAAGACGACCTCATAGACGGACAGGCGGCTGATCCGGGTTTTCCGTTCCAGTTCATCAATGATCCGGTTGATCCCCTCCAGGACAGCCGATTGGAGTTGAGCCAGTCCGCCTTTTTCGACGCGGCATTTCTGGATTCGGGAGATGACGTCATCCCCGAAGGAGGTTTGTGGATTGACCCGTGCGGCGACCGCGACATCGGTTCCTGTCAGAAGGTCCACCAGGGTTCCCACCAGGGTGGTGCTGCCAATATCGAAGGCAATTCCATAGCAGGCGGAGGAGGTGTCGTCGGGTTCCAGCGCGATCACATCATGATCCGCCTGGACGACGGTCATGAGGCCGTTGGATGAACGCAGGATAGTCGGCAGGGATTTAAGTGCAAAAAGAGTCAGTGGCGCAGAGATGCCGGCCGCCTGAATGCGTTCAAGGTCAGAGCGGGTTTCGTGAGGGGAGGGGGGGGGGATCTTGAAAACTTTTTTGCTGACGCGGGGTTTGACTTCGCGCGTCTCGCCGGAGTCGCCGGTCAGGATTTGCTGATGGGCCTGAAATAGGGAGCTTTCGGGGACTTCAATGGTGATGGGGCCGGTGATGCGGGCCAGGCAGGCAAGACGGGCTCCCTCATCGGTGCGGACTTTTCCAAGAGCCGAGATTTCCTGTTCAGTAGCCGGGCAGGTTCCGCTCCGGATCAGGATGACGCATTTTGCGCATTTCGCTGTTCCGCCGCAGGGAGTGTGAATGATGAATCCGGCCAGGGCGGCAGCCTCGAGTATGACGGTTCCAGGCAGGGCGTGGACGATTCGCCCGGATGGCTGAAAGACGATTTTAACTTCCTTGCTCATGGGCCGCGACTTTTTTGGGAGGCTTTCATCAGCCACTGGCCGCGTTCAAAGCCCTGTCCCTCGACAGGTTTGGCGTAAGAAACTTTGTCATCAACCTGAATGATCCTGACGGTTCCGATTTTAGTTCCGGGGACGAAGGTCAGGATATCGCCGGTAGTGGGGTCGGTTACCGGTTCCGCCGGACCCCGAACCGTGTAGTCCGTGTCGACCCGGAAGTCCCGGTCTTTTCCGCCGTTGACGAAGAGAATGCCATTCCGGAGGCAACTTACCATGGGACGCCACCGGTTTTCAGGCATATCCCGGCTCAGTTGCTTGACTCCGCCATAGATGGCGCGGGCTGTGGCCTTGCCGAGCGGAGTTTCAAAAAAGATATCGCCGCCGAACGAAACGCCTTCATAGGCGGCCTTGACGAACGCTTCGCTGGTTCGGACGATCCCTGTGCTCTGGACGGCGCTCAGAATTTGACCCGTCTCCACATCCACAAGGGTGAGGGTGAGCGCCACGCGGGCGGTATGGCTTCGGCCAAGCAGGAAAAGGGTGCGGAGGAAGGAAAGGGAGAAGCTACTCCCGCCGGTATGGGAGAAATCGTTGACAACACCCCGGATCAGGTATTGCGCATTTTTCATGCGCCCGATCTGGGTTCTTCCTTCAGTCCGGAAAAGTCCGCTCTGCTGCCGGTTCAATTCGCTGGTTATTTTTTCAAAATGCTGGCGTTCGACGACGACGAAATTTCGCGATAGGACCAGTTCTGAAACCAGAAGATCCGCCATGCCGTCGCCCAGTTTCCATTGCCCTTCAAACCCGGCACGGTTGTCGAAGGAGGTCACGGCCACCACGGGCGCGTGCCGTTCTTCCGGGAGCGGGGGAATCGAGTCCACCAGGGTCATGTTGCATCCGACGAACAGGAGTCCGAGGGCAACACTCAACGTGACTTTTCCGGGTGCTTTCATTGGAGTCATTATCTCTACACCAATCGGCCCGGAGAAAACAACTTATTTAACCCCGGAACCTGGGCGTGAGACGCATCTTAACTTGATTGCCTGGTTTTTTGCGTGGTATACAGGATGATCTTTTTGGAGAACAAATGAAATCATCGTTGATCGAGACGCTTGAGGGGCAGTTCGAGGTTCCACTTTCCCGCATGAGGAGAATCCGGGGGGCTGTGACGAAGGAAATGGATGCCGGGCTCGCCGGTCGTAAAAGTTCGATTGCGATGCTGCCGGCTTATTGTGATGCCGCGAGCGGCCGGGAGCGGGGGCGTTACCTGGCGCTGGATCTCGGGGGCACCAACTTCAGGGTCATGCTGGTGGAACTTCCCGGTTCCGGGAAGCCGCCTAGGGTTATCGCCGAGGCCAAGTACCGGCTGACCCCGGGACAGATCACCGGATCCGGAGCCGTGCTTTTCGGTGCGATTGCCGGGTATCTCGGGAAATTTCTCAAGGATCATGAGATTACCTCTGAAATTGCGTTGGGGTATACCTTTAGTTTTCCGGTTCAGTTGCTGGGAATTGATGAGGGTATTCTCATGAAGTGGACCAAGGATTTTTCGGCTTCCGGTGTCGTGGGCCGGAAAGTCGTGGCGATCCAGCGCCAGGCACTCGCGGGAAAAAAAGTGCGGTGCGTGAACATTGTCGCCCTGGCCAATGACACTGTGGGTACGCTCCAGGCTCAGGCTGTCCTGGATCCGGATTGCGGGATGGGCGTTATCCTGGGTACTGGATTCAACATCGCCGTGCGCGTGGCCAGTCGGCGGATCAGGAAAGAGACCGGCGCCTATCGCGGCAAGAGCATGATCATCAACATGGAGACCGGAAATTTCAATAAAGTCCTCCCTCGAAATCACTATGACCGGCGGGTGGACCGGGATTCCGGGAATGTGGCGCACCAGTTTGCTGAAAAAATGATTGCCGGGAAATACCTGCCGCAACTGGTCAGGCTGGTGGTGCGCGATCTGATTCGGAAAGAACGCTTTTTTGAGGGGCATGTGCCGACCGTATTCGTTGAGAGGGATGCGTTCAAGGGATGGCATATGGATGTATTCGAGGCAGGCTCCCGAAAGGCCGTTCAGGAACTTTCGCAGGACTTGTTTGGCCGCCAACTTGACCCGGCGGAGCGACGGATGATGGCCCGGGTGTGCCGGATGGTATCCCGGCGTTCCGCCCGTATCGCGGCCTCGTTGATTCTCGGGGCACTCACGCGTGTGGAGTGCCGCTCGAAAAAGCGGGTGACGGTGGCGGTGGACGGGTCGCTATTTGAGAAATATCCCGGTTACAGCCGGGTGCTGGCCGCCGCGATTCGGGAGTTGGCCGGCCCGGCAGGAAAAGGGATCCGCTTGAAATTAACCAAGGACGGTTCAGGAATCGGTGCCGCCGTGATTGCCGCTGTGGTGACTGAAAGCGGGGACATGCGAACCGCAAGCTAGCTGGAAATCCGCCTGAAGATCCGGGGACTCTGGCCGTACTTCTGGCGAAAGCGGGTGGCGAAATACTGGCTGGTGTTGAATCCGCACTCAAGGGCAATCCGGGTTACGGGGAGATCCGGCTCTGAACGCAAACGCTGCGCCGCCCGTTCGAGTCGGCAGCGGTTTAAGTAATCCACCGGGCTCAGGTTGGTCAGACGTCGGCAATGTTCAACAAAGGCCGTCGGCTTGATGCCGCATTCCTCCGCCATGGAGTTAAGGGTCCAGGGGCGACTTAACGTTTCCTGGGAGTGGGTCAGGTTGGTCAGGAATAGATCCACGGTTCGTTCCCGGGTGATTCGCTCCGGATAATCCTGCCGGGATTGTTCCCGGAGCGCTTCTAGAAGGCTTAACAGCAGGTGGTTCACATGGATGGTCAGGCGGGATAGTGTGCCCGGTTTTTTGTACTGCCTGACGCACAGGGCGATTTCGCGGAAGGCATGACGGATATCAGGCGTGCTTTTCCAGACGGGGTTTTCATTCAGGCGGAGCGCGTGGGTCAGTTCCCGGATGTCGGAAGGGGCCAGCATGATCCAGGCCGGCCATTGCCAGCCCTGCTTGGGATGCCGGATGCCGACATCCAGAATCAGCCAATGGAGCAGGCCCGTTCCCAGGTTGGGGTCGCCGATGCTGTGTAACTCCCACGGCCGGGTGATGGTGAAATCGCCCGCCCGGATTTCATGGCGGCGCTCATTGGTGATGAAGGTCATGTGGCCGGTTTCCAGGAAGACAATTTCCATTCCCTCATTGCGGTGGGGCTCGAAGCCCCAATCCTGTTCGCCGCAGGCATCAATCAAACCCAGGCTGCAGAGGCCGGGAAGAACCGTGGTCGGTAAAAGTGTTCCCGGGTAGGCACCATGGGTCAGGGCATGAAACCCGATTTTCCCCGCCTTGATCGCCTCGCGCTGGGGCGCACAGGTGTCGATTCCGTAGGTGGAATTCCGTGTCCGGTACACCGGGCAATGAGTTTTTCGTTTTGTCATAAATGTTCAATATCCACCGCCGATGTAAATTGCAAGACGGAATCCGAAGAGGATGGTTTAATTCTGAGCTGTAACTCATGGGAAAGGACTATGAACATGAAGACCGTAATCGCAATGGGCGTCATGATTGTTGGAGTTCTCTTTTTGGCCGGATGTTGCAGCGTGTGTCCTGGCTCGCCCAAGCCGGTTGTGAAGCGGATCCAAATGGTGACGGGGATCAAGCCGGAGAAGATCGCCTACTACAAGGAGCTCCACGCTCATCCCTGGCCGGCCGTTACAAAAATGATCCAGGACTGCCATATCCGGAACTTCTCGATTTCCCTGAAACAGATCGAAGGCAAGTATTATCTGTTTGGCTATTTTGAATATGTCGGGACGGATTTGGATGCGGATATGAAGAGGATGGCGGCTGACCCTGAAACGCAACGGTGGTGGAAGGAGACGGATCCCTGCCAGAGTCCGCTGCCTGACGCGGCGTCCAAGGGTAAAGTCTGGGATAATATGGATGAAGTATATTTTCTGAAATAGGAACCGGGAGGCATCTGATGAACGTTGTATTGAATGTCTATGACTGGGTGGCGATCGGGTTGTATCTCGCGGTTGTCATTGGTATCGGGTGTTGGGCCGGGCTTCGTCAGCGGCGGAGTAAGGGCGTGGATCAAGGCCGGGAGTACTTTCTGGCAGGCGGCCATCTGAATTGGGTGGTCATCGGGTTGGCCCTGTTTTCCACCAACATCTCCACGGTTCACCTCGTGGGGCTGGCAGAAGAAGGGTATAAGAACGGATTGGCCTGCGGCAATTTCGAGTGGATGGCGCCCTTTACGCTGATCATTCTGTCGTTCTTTTTCGCCCCGTTCTATATCCGGACCCGGGTGGCAACCTTGCCTGACTTTCTTGAAATGAGGTTTTCCCGGGGTTGCCGGAACTGGTTGGCGGTGATCTCCATGCTGGCGGCTGTTGTGGTTCACATTAGTTTTGCCCTATTTGCGGGGGCGACGGTGTTGCATGGACTCTTTGACGTTCCGATGATGACCAGTCTGATCGGGTTGGGCGTCCTGATCGCCTTTTACACTTCAGTTGGTGGATTGATGGCGGTTGTGGCCGCAGAATCCGTGCAAACCATTGTTCTGCTGGTGGGGGCGGTGTGTTTGACCGGGTTTGGCCTGCATGAGGTTGGCGGCTGGAGCGGCATGGCCGCTCATGTGGATCCGGTGAAGCTCACGGTGATGCGCCCGGCGGGGGATGCCTCCAATATGCCGTGGTACGCCATCTTGCTGGGGTATCCGATCATCGGCATCTGGTACTGGTGCACCGATCAGACGATCGTTCAGCGCGTGCTGGGGGCGAAGGACGAGAATCACGCCCGGGTCGGTCCGCTTTTCGCGGGTTTCCTCAAGATCCTGCCCGTGTTCCTGCTGGTTCTGCCCGGCCTTATTTGCGCGGCACTGGTGCATCAGGGAAAACTTCCTGAGTTGAAGGATACCAAGGATGCCTTCACGGTCATGGTGGCCAATTTGCTGCCGACCGGGTTGAAGGGCGTGATGGCGGCGGCACTCATGGCGGCCATTATGGGGGCTGTTTCCGGGGCGATGAACTCCATTGCCACCTTGTTCTGTTATGACTTGTACAAGCAACTCAAGCCCGATGTAAGCGACAAGAAGCTGGTGTTGATCGGGCGGGTGGTTACCTGGATCGGCATGATTCTCGCCATCGCCTGGGCCAGTCAGCTCGGGAAATTCGCATCCGTGTTCCAGGGGATTCAGACGGTGATCTGCTATGTGGCGCCGTCATTAACCGTGGTCTTCCTGGCGGGCGTGTTCTGGAAGCGCGCGACGGCCCGTGCCGCCTTTTCGACCCTGGCCAGCGGGTTCGGCCTCGGGGTTACGGTATTCTTTCTGGATTTCTTCAAGGCGTCCACCGGCTGGAATGTGAACTTCATGATGGCCAGTTTCTATCTGGCCTGCGTGTGCGGAGTCATTCTGGTGGTTGTGTCACTGGTCTGGCCGAAGCCCCTGACCGATAAGCAGGCGGCGCTGGTATGGGGTAATCCGATGGATGCCCTGCGCGCCCCGGGTTGGCCGGGATTGGGCAACTACAAGGTTCTGGCGGCGATCTTGGTGGTCGTGATGGTGACTCTCTATTCGATATTCAGATAATCAAGGAGTCAGAACCATGACATCACGTGAACGTATTCTTGCGGCTATTGAACATCGTCAACCTGACCGTGTGCCGGTGGATCTGGGTGCCACACCCAGTTCCGGGATTTCGGCAACGGCGTACGGCAATCTCAAGCGGCACCTGGGTATCACCCGGGGGCATACGCGCCTCTATGATGTCGTTCAACAACTCGCCCAGCCCGAGGAGGTCATTCTCGACCGGTTCGGAATTGATGTTCTTGATGTGGGAAGAACGTTCAATACCCAGGATTCAGATTGGGTTGATGTGAAGCTGGCCGACGGGCAGGCCGCCCAGTATCCGGTCTGGTTTCACCCAGAGAAGCAGGCGGACGGATCCTATATTGCCCGGCACAAGGATGGAACGGACATTGCCCACATGCCGGCGGGCGGAACGTTTTATGATCAATCCTATTTCCCCTATGTGGATGGGTATCCGGCGGATTTTTCCGGACTGGATAAGGAAATGGGCAGGATTTTGTGGGCGGCTCTGGTGCATAGTCCCTGGGATCATGCGGGTGATCCGGGCTTCTGGACCACGCTGCGTGAGCGGGCGCTGGCCATGCGGGCCTCGTCGGATCGTGCCCTGATGATTGTCTGCGGGTGCAATTTATTCGAGTGGGGCACCTTCCTGCGGCGTATGGATAATTTCCTGATGGATATCTATGCGGAACCGGAACAGGTGGAGGCGTTACTCGAAGCGTTGATGGAGCGGCATCTGGCGACTCTCGAGAAGGTTTGTGCGACGGTGGGCGATGTTTGCGACATACTTCGTTTCGGCGACGACCTGGGGATGGACAGCGGGCCGTTTATGTCCCCGGACATTTACCGCCGGTTATTCAAGCCCCGCCACGCCAAACTCTGCGAGACAGTCCATAAGAAGAGCAAGATGAAGACATTCCTTCATTCCTGTGGTTCGCTCCACGAGTTGATGCCCGACCTGATCGAGGCGGGTTATGATGTGATTAATCCGGTACAAACCACCTGTCGTGACATGGAGCCGGAGAAGCTCAAACGTGATTTTGGCAAGGATATCTGTTTCTGGGGCGGCGGGTGTGATACGCGGACTGTTTTAAACCGGGCAACTCCTGCCGAGATCAAGGAGCACGTGAAGCGCCGACTGGAGATCCTGTCGCCCGGGGGCGGGTTTGTGTTCAATACGGTGCATAACATCCTGCCTGAAGTTCCACCCCAAAACATCGTGGCCATGTATGAAGCGGTGGCAGAGTTTGGGTGAACTCATGGGTCTGATACCCAAAATTTCTCCGAGCCATGCGGTAACGGAGGATACCCCGATTCTGTCATTTAAAGGATGTCGCGCCGGATTTCAGCATTCTCGGCTTATAAGTTCAGACTGCCGTCTGCCCAGCTGTTGTGGCCAACTTCCCGCCGTGTTTCACAGCCAAGCCGAGAAGATAAACGTCTGTGGTCTGATTGGCGGATAGGGTGGGGGCGAGTTGGAAGAGAGCCTCGTCCCGCAGCCGGTTGACCAGATCCATTGAAA
>CAJBSZ010000479.1 GCA_903958395.1 uncultured bacterium
GCACTGCGGATGATGAGTTCCGCGACGAGTGCAAGGTTCCGAAGTTCCAGCGTGTCCGGGGTGACCAGATAATAAAAGTAGTAGGACCGGATTTCACGGCGGAGGTTACGGATGCGGTTGCTTGCGCGCATTAGGCGCTTATTAGTACGGACAATGCCCACGTAGTCCCACATGCAGGTACGAATCTCCATCCAGTTGTGGGCCACCATGACCGCCTCGTCGCTTGCAACAGCGGTGCCATATTCCCAGGAGGGGATGTTGATTTTTTTGGGGAGTTGATGCGGCTTGTTGATGATGCGGCCGGCTGTCTCATACGCGCCGACAACAGCTTCAAGAAGCGAATTACTGGCCAGTCGGTTTGCACCATGCAAGCCGGTGCAGGCGGTTTCTCCAACGGCATAGAGCCCTGGCAACGAGGTGACACCATCTAGGGTCGCTTGGATGCCGCCACAGCAATAATGCGCCGAGGGGACGATGGGGATCAGATCGGTTGCCATGTCGATGCCAAACTTTTCGCAGGTTTCGTAGATTTTAGGAAACCGTTCCTTTAAATACGCTTTGGACTTGTGGCGGATATCGAGGCAACAATAGGGTGCACCGGTTCGTTTCATTTCAGAGTCGATGGCGCGGGCGACCACGTCGCGTGGAGCCAGCGAGCCTCGCGGATCATACTTCTTCATGAAGGGACGTCCTTCCGGATCGACGATTTCCGCGCCTTCGCCGCGTACCGCCTCACTGATCAGAAAACGCTTGGCCTGTGGATGATAAAGGCATGTCGGGTGGAACTGAATGAATTCCATGTTGGCAATGCGGGCTCCTGCCCGCCAGGCGAGTGCAACGCCATCTCCGGTTGCAATGTCAGGATTACAGGTATAGAGGTATACTTTTCCGCAGCCGCCCGACGCGAGGATGGTGGAAGGGGACTGGACTGCATAAATTTCCCCTGTCAATTGATTGAGCACATACGCACCGACACACTGGTTTTTCGGGGTGGAATGCTTTAGCCAGCGCGTGGTAATCAGGTCGATGACCATCGTGTGCTCGAGCGTCTGAATGTTGGGATGGGCCAACACGCGGCCGACCAAGGCTGATTCGATGCGTTGACCGGTGATGTCGCCGGCATGTAGGACGCGCCGCTGGGAGTGTCCGCCTTCGCGTCCGAGGTCAAACTCGTTTGATCCATCCGCTTTCCGGTGGAACTCTACGCCGAGATCAATTAACTCCTGGATGCGTTTAGGTCCGCTCGAAACGACCTCCCTTACAACCTTCTCGTCACATAAGCCAGCGCCAGCAATCAGTGTGTCGCGGATGTGTTCTTCAAAGCTGTCAACCTTATCCATGACACAGGCAATGCCCCCTTGCGCCTGGTTGGTGTTGCAATCAGTGAGGCGTTTTTTTGTGACAAGCAAAACGCGTCCATGGTCAGCCAGATGCAAGGCACTCATGAGACCAGCTATTCCACTGCCGACAATAAAGAAATCAGCATGTTCGATCCGGTTACTCATGGGTTAGTCCATTAC
>CAJBSZ010000480.1 GCA_903958395.1 uncultured bacterium
ACGCCGGGACCAACCCAGTGCATTCCGGCTTTGAGTTCCTCCCTGACCACCCCGGAAGCGAAGGCGACCTCGGCCGGGCTCGCCTGTTTCAGGTTGAAATGCACCCGCGACACCACCGGCTCCGAGGGCCGCACCAGGATCCGCCCGTCCTTGCGTTCCACCTGGCAATTCCAGGCGCGCAGGCTCCCGTCGGCGCGCTCCAGGACGAAGGCGTTGGGGATGAATTGCTCGGTCAGCACCCGGAAGTGCTCATGGACGTCGTTATCGCAGCTCCACCCCTCGGCAAAAAGGGTCGCGATCTTCCCGTCGGCGATACGCCTGCGGTCGCTGACCATCGGCAGCCACTGTTCGCCAATGGGTTTGGTGACAAATTTCCCATCCCAGATGTAGGGATCGGGAATAAAGGCCCAGCGCAAGGTTCCACTCTCATGTTCGATGGCCTGGGCGCAGGCGCCCATGGCGTTGTGCACCAGGTTGAGATAGCGCTCCTCGCCGGTCAGCAAATAGAGATAAAGCGCCCCGAACTGGCTGCGCATGGTCCAGCCGTGGGGTGAATTCATCATGTTTAACATCATCGGCGGGACGTCGTACTGTGCCTCCCACCAGCGCAACGTGCCCCCGCGCATCCGAGCATCCGGGACGAGCGCCTGGGTGAGGCACTCGTGCCGCCCGCGCACCAGCAGGCTGTCGGCCAGATAGGCCGCGCGCAGGGATGCATCCTGAGCCGTCAGGGCATGAAGAGCGAGCAGGCTCCAGGCGCTGCCGGCTTGGGTATCCTCATAGGTCGATCCCCCCTCGGTCTCTCCCAAATCCTTGACTACAGCCATATTTTTGGAAGCTCGCTCGACTGATTCCATATGCCGGTCGTAGCGCTCGCGCCACACGGCGCTTTCGTCGGACAGCGGCCGCTCGTACCAGGCCAGCTCCTGGAGGAATTTCGCCCCCAGGGTGAGCGCGGTATAGCCCTCGAAGGCGCCATTGGGGCGCTGGAACTTTTGAATGAGCTTATCGCCCCAGGCCGAGGCCAGCTCCAGATGCTTCACATCCCGCGTCGCCGCGTACCGGGCCACCAGCAGGCCGACCATCCATGAGGTGTTCTGCGGCCGAGTCGCGCCCCACTCAACGAAGTGATCAATCTTCACTGACGGATGGGTCCGGTAATAGTCACCGGTGGCGGGATTGACCATGGTGTTGAAGACCTTTCCAAACACCTTTTCGGTCTCGGCCAACATCTGGGGATCGGGGAAATAGAGATGCGCCCAGTAGGCGCTGAAGAGCCCCATCCACGATTCCCGGTGCTGTGAGGGTTTCTGCTGCATCCGCAGGGCCTCACTGCGCGCCTGCTTGAGATACCAGCCCCAGGGTTTGCGGATGTAAACCAGGGCTTCACTCTCCTTGCCGTCGGCCACGGCCCGCAGGGTGACCAGTCCCGCCGCTTCGGGAACCGAGAACGTGGCGCGGATGGCCCCGTCCTTGGACTCAGACTCCACAAGCGCGATCGGCTGCCCCTTGGCATCGGTCGCGGTCACCGTCGGCTTCGTGGCGCTGCCGGGCAGGACCTTCACATCAACCGTTTCGCCCGCCGCCGCCATGGTGCGGTCGAGGATGAAGACCGGCGCGCCGCAAATTTTTGCCGCCACCGGGTTGACCTCCTCGATCTGGGTGACCGCCTGCAGGGCGATCCGCCAAGACCGCGCCGCCCCAGGCGCCAGGGTGTCGAGGTTGTGGGGATGGCGCGGAGGCAACGGCGGCGCATGCATTAAGTCCAGATGCGAGGTGGCAATATGGTGACCCAAGTCAATATAGCCGCGCTGCCAGGAAGCGATGGGATCCGGAGAAGCAATGGCCAGCACCTGGCCATGCGGCGACTGGAAGTAGCCCCAGAAATGGGTCTTCTCGCTTCGGAGCATGGTCGGGAAGAAAATGTCGAAATAGGTCTTGGGGTTCTTCATTTCATGATCCAGACCGAGCGTCAGTCGGGCGCGCGGCTTGACCGTAAAGGCTTTATCGCTGTCGTTGCGGATCCCCGCGGTGATCGTCAGCCGCCCCGAATCGTCCTTGTAGGAGAGCGAGTAAACCTGGCCGGAGGCCGAACGGCCTTCGAATTCCAGGCCCGGTCCCGGCTTCCGAGCCAGCGTTACCCCTTCCCAGGCCGGGCCGCGCCGGGCATCCTGGCGCCACGGCACAGGGATCCTTTTCCCGCCAAAGGTCATCTCCAGCCCCTGGAAGGAACCGTCGGGACTGATTCTCGCCGTCCATCCGCCCTGCGGCGAATCCAGGACCGCGGCTTCCGGCATCGGGCTGATCGGCTTGACCGCGATATTGTCGAATTGCGCGCCGTGGTAGCCGCTGCCGAATCCGATCATGCCCGCTTCACAGGTGCCGTCGCTGAGATCGGCCACCAACTCCTGGTTGATAAAGGCCTGGATCTTATTCGCCTCAAACCTGAGCTTGAGCGCGTGCCAGCGGTCGGCGGCAAAGGAGACCTTGCCGGAGGCCAGCACCTTGGCCGCTACCCGCAACTGCCATTCGCCGGAGTCACTCACCTTGAGCGCGTAGCCGTTGGGGTCCTTCTCAAATTGCGGAATGCCCATCACCCGTGCGATCCGTCCGAAGAGAACCACGTAGCCGGCCTTTTCAATCAAGGCATCCATGCCCACCTCGTAATCGCGCCAGTCGACATTTCCGGCGATGGTTTCAGGATCGGGATTGACGTGATACACCCAAGGAATCCCTTTGCGGAAAATGACCTGGCGCAGCGCCTGCCCCCCCCCACCCTGGCGCGGGGCGACCTCGAACCCACCGCCCTGATCAGCCAAATACTTCGCCATGGTTCCCGGCTGGCACGACTCGAAATCCTCCTGGTATCGTGCCGGAAAAGGCGCGGCCGCCGGAACGGGCGCCTCGCCTTTGCGCTGGCCGGTGGTCGTGGTGATGGAGTAGATGCAGTTGGGCTCCAGGGTCACACGGTAAAGGCCGTCGGCGGCAGCGATGCCGGGAAGTTGCACGAACTGCTCCTGCTCGCTGGTTTTCCAGAGGTGGAGCGTCCCCGTCTTGAGCGTCCCCGCCGGGCGGAAGGAAAACGCCTGCGGCGCCTTGGCGTCCATGGTCTCGATGACCAGGCTCCAGTCCTTGCCCCCGGGCGCCACCAGCGCAACGTGGCTGCCGCCGCCGGGCAGGAGCCCGCAGGCCGGGTCCAGGTACTTCCAGCCGGGCTGGGCAAACTGCGTGGTGTGGCCCGTGACCCAGATCGCCGGCTGGACGTCGTAGAAGCCGGACCACGGGGTGTTGGCATCCATCAGGCCGCAACCCGGCGCGACCAGGTTCCCGTAATAAGCGTTGACCGGACTCCAAACGATCGTCTTGGTCATCCGGCCCATGACGTAATTGCGGTTGTAGCTTTTGGCCAGCACGCTCGCTCCCGGCCAGGTTCCGCGCACGGAACCGTCCTCGCTGGCCCAGAGCGGCTTGCCGCTGCTCTTCGCCACTTCCGTGGAAATGAACTTCGGATAATGGCTGCCGGCGGTATGGATGGCGGCGGCCAGTTGGGGATCCGCTTTCATCCGGTCGGCGATCGACCAGGTATGCACTTCGTCTGCAGCGGAAATTCGGACTTGCCCAAGCCCCTCGCGGTCCAGCGTCTTGCGCAGGAGCTTGATGTAGTCGGTATCGTAACCCGTCTCGTTCCAGATGCCGACATACTGGATGTCCAAATCGTGGACCGATTTTGCCCCTTTGACGAAGCGGCACACAAAGTCGGCGTTGTCCTGGGAGTAGAATTGTCCCTCGCCGATCCACCCCGGCGCCCCCCACTGCAGGGCATCGAGGATGATCTTCGGGTTGCGCCGGCGCGCCTCCTTCATCAGCCACCATTCGTAGCCGCGCTGGTAGTTCTCGTCCTCGCGGGTGCGCATGTGGCTCTGCTCCGTGCCGTCGGTGGAGTTGACGTCGCCGCCGATCTCGACCTTGAGGTGGTGGAGCGAGGCCCCGAAGTTCGGCTTGAACAGGTAGTCGAGCACTTGCGAGCGGGCGGGTTCGGGGTAATCCGGCAGCAGGCGCGAAGAGGCGCCCGCGCTGAGCGCGCCAAGCCCCTCAAAGATGCGGCCTTCCGAGGCCGGATCAAGGACCACGACGGCATTGCTGTCGGCCGCCCGACTGAACTGCGCCGTCACTGCCGCCAAACCCACACTCGCCATGAGAGCGACGAGGGGGCGTAACCTGTTCACGCTTGAAGGTCTGATTTTTTTCATTTGCTGATCCTTGTTTCCCGTTTCTCCGTTGCTGAACTCGATCAAGGACAGGAAACAGTCGTGTGGATACGCGGCTTTGGCTTCATCAGGCACCCGCATCACGACCCCTTGCCTTGATTCAAACGGGAAGATACCCCAGTCAGACCAAGCCGTCATGTCACAATAATTGTGACAGGAATGGGGAGGCGGGTAAAGCGGGACACAGGCCACCGCCAGCCTCAGGGCGCACGACAAAATTCTTCTATGAAAAAGGAAGAATTTGAACACTCGAAAATCCCGTAACCAAGGAAGGCCTGATCCTCTATGCGCAATGATGCTGATGTTGTTGCAGATGGCATTTTTGTGGAGTGCGGCGGCTTGACGCCGCTTTCC
>CAJBSZ010000481.1 GCA_903958395.1 uncultured bacterium
ATTCGCGAAACATTTTCCTCCTTCGCGTCCTTCGCGAGCTTCTGTTCAAACTCCCCCTTCTCAGGATTAGTGCAAATCAGTGCAGATTAGTGGTGAAGTCCCTCTTCTGTTTAACCGCGATGGTGGCTCAGGCGGCAATGCCGACGGGCTACAACGTCATCTGGGATTCCCCCTCGGTGGATTCGCTCGATTCCATGCCGCTGTCCGGGCGGTCCGGCGCCGGAGCCAATGTCTGGGTGCAGGACGGATCCCTCTGGCTCTATCTGGGTCACAGCGGAGCCTATGATGAGCAGGGTCGGCTTCTGAAGCTTGGCTGCATTCGCATCGCACCGGTGGGGCTTAAGCTCGGCGGGCGGGGCTTTCGCCAGGAACTGGACCTGCCGTCCGGCTCGATCACGATCCAGCAGGATGACTTCAAGGCTGCCTTATGGTTTGCCGGTGAAACGCTGGTCTTCGAATCCGAATCGGGCACCGCGGGTGCCCTCGAGGTTGCCTTTGGCACCTGGCGCGATCAGAAGCGGGAGGGGATTCGGCAGGACATGTTTAACGGTCGGGGAAACTTTTCGCCGGATCAGATCACGGCCGATGCCGATGGGTTTCTCTGGTTTCACCGGAACGCGGATTTTGCCCAGGATGTGGTCGGGATGGCGAAGGCCCAGGGAATCCCGGCCGAGTCGGTGTGTGACGCCACGACGAAGCGCATTTTTGGTGCGGCGGTGAGGGTGGAGGGGGGGATTTCCAAGCCGGTGGAGTCGGTGGTGCAGTGGCAGTTCTGGGAAGGCAAGGCCTGGACCGGACGCACCGCCACCCGTACCAAGCACACCTTGGCCATGCGTCTGGGCGCGGCCATCAACGCCGATCCGAAGCAGTGGAGTGAAGACGCAAAGGCCGCCCTTGCTTCAGCCTTCCGCAAGAAAGCCAGAAAGGATGAACGCAAGCGATGGGACGAATTCTGGAGCCGCAGCCACGTTTATATTACTCAACAACCAACAACCAACAATCAACAACCGGAAGCCTTTCTCATCGGACGCAACTACCAGCTTTTCCGATACATGCTGGCCTGCAACCGCGACGGCGAACTGCCCTTGCTTTTCAATGGCGGGATATTCACGACCGATAACAAGCCCGGTCGCATTACCGGAAACAATAACGATGAATTGCCTCTTGCCGAGGGTGGCCCCATCACGCCGGACTTCCGTCGCTGGATGGGGTGCCGTTTCATGTCGCAGAACCAGCGCTGGCTGGGCTGGCCGACGCTGGCGAACGGCGATGCGGATTTACTGGCCCCGTCCCTTGCGTTCTATCGCGACCGTGCCGCCACCGCTGCCGCCCGGGCAAGAACCCTCGGGGCTGAAGGGGTGGTCTATCCCGAACCCCTCGATATCTGGGGCCTCTGCTGTGTGGCGCCGCGTCCCGATGGCCTGTGCGGGGCGCCCCACCTGACGTACCATTTCTCGATGATGCTGGAGCACGCCTGGATGGCGTTACAGGCCCACGATAACCTCGGCATCGATATCGCCAAGGATCTGCCCTGGATTGAAGGCACGGTGTTGTTTTACGACTCGTTCTACCGTGCTGAGCACAAGCGCCGCGCTGGAAAGGAATTGGGCGAGGATGGCAAGCTGGTGATCTACCCGGCCAACGGACTTGAGTACGCCTGTGGGGCCACCGATCCCATCGAAGTGGTCTGCGGATTGAAGCGGATCACGGAAAGCCTGCTACGGCTGCCAGCCCTCTCGGCCGAATCCCGGGCCCGCTTCCGGAAAATCGAACCCACCTTGCCAGATCTCCCCATGGGTGTCCGAAAAGGGCGACCGGTGCTGCTGGAGGCGAAATCCTTTGAAAAGGCCTACAACATCTGGGAGCCGATTGAGATGTATGCCTGCTGGCCTTACCGCCTTGCTGGCATTGTCAAGCCGGACACCCTGAAGTTGGCCCGTGACACCTGGGAAACCGTCCCGGAAAACCGTGCCAAATGTAAGCAGGACTATTCCTGGATGGCCAATGTCGCCAATATGGCCGCGCTCGCCTGGCCGGAAGAGGCCAAAAAGCGGGCGATCTACAAGTTGGCCAACACCGCCGCGCCGCAGGCCCGGTTCCCCGCGTTCTTTGGTCCGGGACATGACTGGCTGCCCGACCACAACTGGGGAGGATCCGGCTTGACCGGTCTGCAGGAGATGATCCTTGCCCCCGAACCCGGCTCCGCCGGCAAGCTCAATCTCTTTCCCGCCTGGCCGGTGGAGTGGGATGTGGACTTCAAACTTCACGCGCCAGGGCAGACACTTGTCGAGGGTGTGCTGAGCGGCGGCAAATTGGTGACTCTCAAGGTCACGCCAAAGTCGCGAGCCAAGGACATTGTCAACTGGCTCGATAAGCAACCCGCCGCTGCCAAACCTAACATCATTGTTATTCTCACCGACGATCAGGGCTATGGTGATTTCTCCTGCACCGGCAATCCCATCCTGAAGACCCCGAATCTGGATAGGCTGCACAATGAAGGGGTGCGATTCAAGGACTTCCACGCCTGTCCGACCTGTTCGCCGACCCGCGCCGCCTTGCTGTCCGGCGCCCATGAGTTCAAGAGTGGAGTCACTCACACCATTCTCGAGCGGGAGCGGATGAGTTTAAAAACCATCACCCTTGCGCAGGTTTTGAAGTCCGCCGGTTACACCACCGGTATTTTCGGGAAATGGCATCTTGGCGACGAGGATGCATACCAGCCGGAGAAGCGTGGCTTTGACGAGGTCTTCATTCACGGTGGCGGCGGCATCGGGCAGTCCTTTCCCGGCAGTTGCGGTGATGTGCCCGGCAACACGTATTCCGACCCCGTTATCAAGCACAACGGGACGTTTGAAAAGACCACCGGCTTCTGCACGGACGTTTTCACGGCGCAGGCGCTGAAGTGGATCGAGTTGAGCAAAGGGAAAAGCCCTTTTTTCTGCACCATTTCGTATAACGCCGCGCATGAGCCGCTTTCCTGTCCGCCGCGATTCAAGCAGCCGTATCAAGGCAAGGTGCCGGACAATGTGGCCACGTTTTATGGCATGCTCGCCAACATTGACGAGAATGTGGGACAACTGTTGGCGAAACTGCAGGAGTGGGGGATTGACCGGAACACGCTAGTTGTGTTCATGAACGATAATGGCGGTTATGCGGACGCCTGTCGGATTTATAATGCTGGGATGAGGGGTTCGAAAGCCTCGGCATGGGAAGGCGGCGTGCGTGCGGCCTCGTTCTGGCGCTGGCCGGAAACCTTGAAACCGGCCGACATCGAGCCGTTAACGTCTGTTATTGACGTATTCCCCACGCTCACCGAACTGGCCGGGGTGACGCTGGACAATCAGGTGAAAGCGCAGGTTGAAGGACGCAGTCTGGTTCCGCTGTTGAAGAATTCTCAAGCTCCCTGGCCGGATCGGCGTCTTGTCACGCATGTGGGGCGTTGGGGCGGGATGAAACCCGGGGCCCCGCCTGAGAAATATGGAGCCGGCGCCGGACAGTGCAACATCCGCAATAGTCAGTACAGTTTGGTGAGGGGCAAACAGGACTGGGAACTATACGAGCTCAAAACCGACCCCGGCCAGAGCCACGACATCGCCGCCCGGCATCCGGACATCGTCAAACTGTTGGCGGCCGCCTATGACCTGTGGTGGCTGGATATTCAGCCGTATTTGGTGAATGAAGACGCCTTCAAAGCCGCGCCCGCGGTGAATCCCTTTAAGCAACAGTATGGGAAGCAATTCGCAGGCAATCTTTTGAAGAACGTACAATCGTCCCAAGACGGCTCGGCAGGGACGCCTTGCCCTACGAAAATACAGGTGTTTTCACAAGGTAGGGCGAAGCCTCCGGCTGAGCCGCTGGTCGTTCAACAGGCTGCCATAAAACGGCCGATAGGGGCAGTCATTATGGATGGGGTTTTCTAGAGTCCCCAATCGTCGATTTCGTCATCTGAAACGTTTCAGATCGATAAAACAGCGCTTGTGGGGGTGGTGCTGGTCACCCCCTGTGAAGGCACTGGAGACAGCCTCTTGCCC
>CAJBSZ010000482.1 GCA_903958395.1 uncultured bacterium
GGCTGCGGCTCTCGATCGAGGCGTATGGCGGCCCGGCGAATAACGTGGATTATGCCGCATACTGCGACGAGCCGATGGGCGAGTTCTGGGCCTGGAACAAATATGGCCTCGGGGGCAGTTGCGGGGAGATGGCCTCCGCCGCCCGCACCAACGGCCGGAAGATCATCGGCGCCGAGGCGTTCACGTCCGAGTGGAACGAACAGCATCAGGGCCATCCGTCCGTCCTCAAGGATCTCGGGGACTGGGCCTTCTGCGAAGGCATCAACCGGTTCAATTTCCACACGTATGTGGCGCAATCCTGGGGGGAGCGCGCGCCGGGCATGAGCCTGGGGCCCTACGGGCTGCATTACGAGCGGACGCAAACCTGGTGGGACTATTCCAGGCCCTGGCATGAGTACCTGGCCCGTTGCCAGCACCTGCTGCGGCAGGGATTGTATGTGGCTGATGTGGCCTACCTCCAGGCCGAGGGCACCCACGGGGTCAAGCTCCCACCCGATGCCAAGCAGGATTGGGTCATCCGCGGCGGCTACAACTGGGACGTCTGCTCCGCGCAGGTCGTCATCGACCGCATGCGCGTCAAGGACGGCCGCATTGTGCTCCCGGATGGGATGAGTTACCGGGTCCTGGCGTTGCCGGAGACGGAGACGATGACCCTGCCCCTGGTGCGCGCCATCAAGCGCCTGGCGGACCAGGGGGCCGTGATCGTCGGCAGCGCCAAGCCCCCGCGCAAATCGCCCAGCCTCGCCGACAGGGGCGCCGGCGATCAGGAGATTCAGCAGCTCGCGGGGCAGCTCTGGGGAGGCGGCAAGGTCGTCACCAACAAGACCGCCAATGCCCTGTTGCGTGAGCAGGGGGTGCCGCCGGACTTCGCGGCCCCGGTGATGCTGCGCCATATCCACCGCACCGTGGACGGCCTGGAGTTTTACTTTGTGGCCAACCCCCAGCCGCAGGAGCAGAACACCGTGGTTTCCTTCCGCGTGGCCGGCCGACAGCCTGAACTGTGGCATCCCGAGACGGGCAAGATCCGGGAGCTGCCCGACTTTACCGAGGAGAAGGGCGTCACCAGGATTCCGCTGCGGTTCGGGCCCAGCGAGTCGTTCTTTGTGGTGTTCGGGAGGAAGACTACAGACGACAAACCACAGACCACAGACGCGGGCTCGCAGGAGCTCGCCCCTCCAAAGGAGAAGGGAAGGCCGGAGGACAATGGAGGGCGGAGCTCCGCGACGCCGCAGAACTTCCCCGTCTACAGGCCGCTTTTGGAACTCACCGGTTCTTGGCAGGTGAGCTTCGACCCGAAGTGGGGTGGGCCGGTCAAGCCCGTGACCTTCGAGACGCTCACGGATTGGAGCAGCAACAGCGTTGAAGGCATAAAGTATTACTCGGGCACGGCCGTCTATCGCAAGGTCTTTGATGCCGACGTCTCACGTCTCACATCTCACGTTTCACGTCTCTACCTCGACCTCGGCCGCGTCCACGTCATGGCCCGGGTGACGCTCAACGGGCAGGATCTGGGCATTCTCTGGAAGCCGCCGTATCGTGTCGAGGTCACCCCGGCGCTCAAGCCGGGCGCGAATACGCTGGAGATTCGCGTGGTCAATCTCTGGCGTAACCGGCTGATCGGCGACGAGCAGTTGCCGGCGGTGGGGGAATGGGCGGCCGCCTATGGCGGGACCTCCCAGGAGCTTCAGGCCTGGCCGCAGTGGCTGCTGGAAAATCAAACCAATCCTTCCGGCCGCCACACCTTCACCACCTGCCGGGTGCTGAAAAAGGACCAGCCACTTTCGGAATCAGGCCTGCTGGGGCCTGTGAGTTTGCTGACAACCAAGGAATAGGGGTCAATATGAATGCAGAATGCCGTCTCATGAAGAAAAAACCAAAGACCGGGAAGCTGTCGGGAACCTTCCTGGCCGCACTCATTTTTGTCACCGCCGCCGGCGCGGAAGAGGCCGCCTGGCAACGCCCCATGACGGTTGATGCCCGCACTGTCAGCATGGGCGGGCGGTTGGGTGAGGCCTTTGACAAGGGATTGGCCCGTTTAGGCAAACCGCCGTACACGGTGGACTGGTTGAGGGCGGATGTCTCGTTTGAAACCAAGCGCGCCTACATCAACTACAGCGGGGATGTCTCGGGCCGCTTCCTGGAACTGGCTTCCCTGACGACCCCGCCGGGGCGCAAGGAGCCGGCCACGCTGGAGCCGGTTCTCGCCACCATCACCGGCTACCAGAAGCCGGATGGCCACTATGGCCAGGAGGTGGACTGGAGCCAGCCGGTGGATTTCACCCTGCCGGTGGACCAGCAGAAGATGCTCCCTATTTTCTGGGGCAATGCGCGCTTGCTGGTCGGGTTGCTCGCGGCGGCCGGGGAATTCAAGGATCAGCGGCTCCTCGACTCGGCGAAACGCATCGGTGAATTTTACCTCTCCACGGCGTCCCGCTTCGGCGATACCGAGCGCATGGCGGAATACCACAAGACGGGTGGCGCCGCCGCCGGTTATGTGACCTGCTATTTCCATGGGATCGAGGGACTGGTGCTCCTGAGTCAGGCCACCGGGGATCAGCGCTTTCTGCAGCAAGCCGAGAAGATGGCGGCGTTTTTCGCGCGCTTTGACAAGCTGCCGATCGACCATGCCCACGGCAACCTCAGCAGCATGGTGGCCCTGCTGATGCTCCATGAGGCCACCGGCAAGGAGGACTATCTGAAAAGGGTCGTGGCCAAATGGGAGCTGGCCGTGCGCCAGGGCTACATCAGCCCGATCGGCGGCGTGGGGGAGGCCTTCTACCAGGGGCCGGGCCACGATGAAGGCTGTGCGCTCACCGACTGGCTGCGGATGAACCTCGGCCTCTGGCGCGCGACCGGGCAGACGCGCTACCTGGACATGGCCGAGCGACTGCTCTGGAACCAGTACCTGGCCAACCAGTTTGAGAACGGCGGGTTTGGTATCCGCTTCACCCCCTGCGACGCCACCGGGGTGCGGGCGGTGGGTAAATTCCACGGCGAATGCACCTGGTGCTGCAGCTTCCACGGCCCGCTCGGGCTGCATCTGCTCAAGGGCCACCTGGCGGCCAGCAACGGCAAGGAAGTATTCTACAATTTCCCCGTCGATTTTACGGCGCCGGTGACGGTGAAGGGCCGCAACTGGACACTCACCTCGCGCACACTCACGCCGCATCCGGGCGAGTTGGTTCGCTGCCGGATCAAGGTCGAAACCGACCAAGGGTGGTTCAGCCGGCTGCCCCTGAAAATCCGTGTGCCGGAATGGGCGGAAGATGTGACCGTGCAGGGTCCGGATGGCAAGGTCGTTCCGGTTGAAATGGCCGGCGGTTACGCCCGGGTGTTGCGTCCCTGCCCGAACGGCGCGGAACTGGACGTGTCGTTTCGCGGCGGGGCGATTTTGGAAGACCGCCGGTGTGGGCGGATTACCGTGAAACCCGGCGAGCTCGCCCGCCACAAGGGCGCGGTCATCCGGCTCGGGCCCAAGGTGCTTTTTGCCGGCAGTACGCCGGCCCTGTTGCTTGCGTCTGATGCGGCGGGCCGCCTGCCGCTTTCCGCGGACGCCGCCGGAACCTGCGAGGTGATTCCCCTGGAGGGCGATGTCACCGCCCCGGTGGATCCGGCTTCGCTCTGGAAAAGCACGCGGCGGATCCCCCTGACGCCCCTTAAAGGCAATGGTGCGGATGGCGAAACGTTCTTCGCCTTCGACGTTCTGGTCGCACCGCGTTGATGAATGTAATCGAAGACAAAATATGGAGTTCAAATCATGCAGCAAATGAAACAGTTTGGACGTGCGGTAGTCCTGGGATGTTTGTTGGCCGGAACGGCCTGGGCGGAAACGATCACGATGGGAGATTTATCCGCCGACTTTGATCCGGCTTCGGGCCGATTGACCTTCGCCCGGGGTGGCAAGGTGTTCGTCTCGGCGGCTTATGCCGAGCCAGGAAGGGTGGGTTGCGAGGTGGAGAAGCTCAGCGCCAAGCAGACTTTCGGGCCGGGGATGATGCTTAAGATTGGTCCGGGGGGGGATCGGGTCTTGGTGCGCGAGGGCTCTCCTTTCGTGTATATCCGGCGCGATCCGCGGCAAGCACCCAATGTCCCCGAGCTAAAGCAAGCGAAGCTCTATACGGCAAAGGGGTACAAGGAGATTAACGCCATGGTGAAGAACCGGATAGAGGTGTTGTCGACAGCCTTGGAATTGGGCGCGGCGCCTGAAAAAATTCGAGTGACGGGCGCCAACGGACTGCACACGCCCCAGAATAATGCCGGACAGCTTGTGGTCACCGGAGTCGCCGATATGGAAACCGGCGCCGGCATCGTGGCCGGGCTGGTGCGGATTGACGCGGTCTGCGGCACGGCGCTGACCAAGGTGGAGCAGGGAAAAGTGGTGCTTACCTTGCGCAACGAGTACGGGAGCGCGATTCCGCCAAAGCTCGAACCCTTTGGTGGCGATTGGTGGGCGCTGGGCGCCTTCGATGACGTTCGCGTGGGTTTGGAAAACTACGCCACGGAATTCGCCCGCGTTAACCATTGGAAACCGCGGCCCGCACCCGTCGCTTACATGTCCTGGTATTCAGAGGGCCATGGCGGAGCCCTTAGCGAAAAGTATGCTGTGGAACTGGCTGTATTTCTTTCCAAGACCTTCAAGGATTACGGCTACGGCGCATTGCAGATTGATGACGGATGGCAGAGTGGCATTCTCATGGGGCCGGCCAAGGACTTCAGCAAATTCAACCCCAAAGGGCCTTATCCCAACGGGATGAAACCGGTCGCCGACAAGATCCGCGAGCTGGGACTCACTCCGGGGCTCTGGTACCTGCCATTTGCGATCAATTGCTCGGATCCGGCATTGGCGCACTTGGTGCCTCTGACGGTGAAGACGAAGGATGGGGAGCCATTTTCCGCCACTTGGAGCGGTTCGGCCCTGGATATGACCATTCCAGAGGCCCGCGAGTATGTGGCCGGCTTCATCCGCCAAGGGGTAAAGGATTGGGGGTTTGGTTATCTCAAACTGGATGGACTGCACATCGCGCTGGCCACCGATCAAACCTCTCCCAGTCGCGGTTTCGCCGAAGACCTCTATAGCGACGTGGTTTTCGCCGACAAGACCATGAGTAACATGCAGGCGGCCCGGGCGGGCTTCAAGGCGGTTCGGGAAGCAGCGGGTCCCGAGACGTTCATCCTCGGTTGCTCCGCCACGCAGAACGCGCGTTCGCTGGGGATGTCGATGGGATTTGTAGACGCCATGCGGGTAGGGATCGACTCGGAGGCAGCCTGGAGCCTCTCCTTGCAGGGTATGCAAGCAGCCGGCGCCCTTTACTTCTTCAACGGGCGGGTGTGGTGGAACGATCCTGACTGCATTGCGTTGCGTTCGAAATGGACCCTCAACGAGATTCAATGTTTTGCCGGTTGGATCACGCTTACTGGTATGCTCAACACGCAGTGCGATTGGGCGCCGAACTATCCGCCCGAGCGGGTGGAGTTGCTCAAACGCACCATGCCCAGCCACCAGCTCACCAGTGTCCGGCCCGTCGATTATCTGGAGAACGACCCGGCCCGCATCTGGGTGCTGACCTACGAGGTCAGCGGAAAGAAACATGAAGTGGTGGGCCTTTTCAACTGGACGGACATGGAACAGGAGCTTGGGGCCTCAGCGGCCAAGCTCGGGATCAAGCCGGAGGCGCGATATGCGGGGTATGAGTTCTGGTCCAACACGGCGCTGCCCTCCTTCAGCGGCGAGTTGAAACAGACGGTGCCGGCCCGTACGGGCCGGATCATCGCCGTGCGGGAGATTGGAGACGAGCCGGCGGTGCTGAGCACCTCGCGGCACGTCACCCAGGGGGCTGTGGATCTGCTCGAAGAGAAGTGGGATAAGCGCAAGCAGCGGCTGACGGGCGCCAGTAAACTGGTGGCCAATGACCCGTATGAAATGCGGGTGCTGACGGGATCCCGTGCGCTGAAGGCCATCACGGCCGATGTGTCAAAGGCCGACAAGAAAGCGGGCGTGACCGTCAGTTATACCCAGGAGGCCGGCCTGGTGCGGGTCAAAATCTTCTCTCCGAACAATGAAACCGTGCGCTGGTCGCTTGGATTTTCCAACCCGGAATAAAAGAAGATGACAATCAACATGAAAGCATCATTCGCGTTTATCGCTATCATCGCCATGGCAGGCGAAATGCGATTACCGGCGGAGACGTTCGAGTCAAACCCCGCCGCGCGCATGGGCCGCTACAACGTGGTCTGGACGAATGCGTCAAAGAACGCCGCCGGCGCGATGCCGATCGGCAACGGCGATATCGCCGCCTCGGTCTACGCCATCGAGAACGGCGATCTCTATCTGCTGCTCTCGAAGAACGACGCCTTCAACTACTGCGGCGACATTTACAAGACCGGCCGGGTGCGGATCTCCCTGACCCCGAACCCGTTCACGGCGGGCAAGCCGTTCCGCCAGACGCTCGATCTGCCGACCGGCTCGATGACAGTCGAGGCCGACGGGGTTAACTTCCGTATCTGGGCGGATGCGAACCGTCCGCTCTATCATGTCGAAATCGACTCGCCGCGGGAGTTGGACGTGAGCGCCCAGCCGGAGTTCTGGAAACGAACCCATCAATGGGGCGGGATCGATAGCACCCCGGACGTGAAGCTCGAACGGGACAATCATCTGCTCTGGTACTTCTCGGTCGGCGACAACAGCTTCTATCCTTCGGAGATGAAAAGCGAAGGGATCACTGAGCAGCCGGAAAAGCTTTTCCCGGATCCCTATCGGTTCAACACGTTCGGGAATCTGATGGAGATGGTGACTGGGAAGGGAATCCAGAATCCAGAATCCAGAATCCAGAATTCGGAGGCAAGCAAAGGATTCGTGTCCGGGAAAGGGAAGCAGTTCGATATCCGGATCCATTCGCTGACGCTGCAGACGCCTGACACGAACGTGTGGATCAAGGCTGTTGAGGAACTGGCGGCAAAGCCTGTGGAGCTGAAGAAGGATTGGGAGCAGCACTGCCAGTGGTGGAGCCAATTCTGGAGCCGGGGCTGGATCATCGCCTCCGACCGGACGGTGCCGGAAGCCGAGCGCGAGAAGTTCAACGGGGAAGCCAATGCCAAGGGCTTGCGCGAGGAGCCCGACGGCGCGGCGCTGGTGGCCCAGAGTTACAACTTCTTCCGTTTCGCCATGGCCGCCCAGAGCCGCGGCCGTTACCAGGTCAAGTTCAACGGGGGGATTTTCACGCAGCAGTATATCTGGGGTCTGGGTGAGAAGAAAACCTTCCCGCCGCCGGCCGAGCCGTTGCCCGATGGCTCCTGGCTAAGTCCGGTGGAGTATCGCGCCTGGGGCGCGCGCTTCACCTTCCAGAACCAGCGGCTGCTCTACTGGCCACTGCTGATGAGTGGGGACTTCGATCTGATGAAGCCGTTCTTCGACCACTACCTGCGGATCCTGGAGGTGCGCAAGGAGACCACCCGTCGGCATTTTGGTCACGCGGGGGTCTTTTACTTGGAAAACATTTCCCCGATCACGGGCCCAGCCGGGCTTCCGCCAAAAACCAAGCCCGGTGAAAAATACGAAGGCGGCTACCACAACTACTATTTCACGTGCGGGCTGGAGACGGTGGCTATGATGGCCGATTACGTCAACTACACCGGAGACACGGCCTTCCGAGATGAGAAACTGGTCCCGTTCGCCCGCGAGATCCTGCTCTTTTACGACAAGCACTACGAGCGCGGGGCGGATGGCAAGCTCCGGCTCGATCCGGCGCAGGCGTTGGAAACGTGGTGGATCACGGTCAATCCCGCCCCCGAGGTCGCCGGGCTGCGTTTCTGCCTGGACCAGTTGCTCGCGATGAAGGCGGGAACGGCGGAGGATCGGGCGCGCTGGAAGAAGTTTAGGGCCGAAATTCCCGAGGTTCCGATGCGGATGATCCGCAACCGCCAGGCGATCGCCCCTGCCGAGGAATACCAGAAGAAGGGGAATGGCGAGAATGCGGAGATCTATCCGATGTTTCCTTTCCGTTGCTACGGGCTTGTACTGGGGAGTCAGGATATTGCGGAGTGGACGATGCAACACCGTTACAGCCCCAATACCTTTGGCAATGCCTGCTGGGTGCAGGACGAGATCGGCTGGGCCTGTGCCGGTAACGCCAAGGAAGCGTCCGCGGGCGTGGAACGCCGCTTCCGCACTGCTACAGACGTCCTGCGCTTCCCGATCTACGGCCAACACACAACCGATGGAGCCCCCGACTGGGACCACTTCGGTAGCGGTTCCATCGCCCTGCAGCGGATGCTCGTTCAGGAGGGCGGTGGGAAAATTCATCTGCTGCCCGCCTGGCCGGCGGAATGGGACGTGGACTTTAAGCTGCACTTGGAGAAGGGGGTGGAGCTCAGTGGCACAGTCAAAGAGGGGAAACTCCAGAAGTGGGAGATTATCCCCGCGGCGCGCAAGGTCGATGTCGTGGTTCATGAGCCGGTGGTCGTCAAAGCGGAAACGAAAAAAGCAGGGGAACAATGAGAACAATCATCGCAACGACCGGGATGGCCTTCATGGCCATGGCGGCGCATTTGCCGGCACAGGCGCCGGCGGGGAGTTCCGCCGCCGAGCGCATGGCCCGCTACAACGTGGTCTGGACCAATGCGTCGAAGGACGCCTCCGGCGCGATGCCGGTTGGCAACGGCGACATCGCCGCCTCGGTCTACGCGATCGAGAACGGTGACCTGTATCTGCAGCTGGCCAAGAACGACGCATTCAACTACTGCGGTGACCTCTACAAGACGGGCCGGGTGCGGATTTCCTTGAAACCCAATCCGTTCGCGGCGGGCAAGCCGTTCCGCCAGACGCTCGACCTGTCGACCGGCTCAATCCAGATCGAGGCCGACAAGGTCAAGGTGCGGATCTGGGCCAATGCCCACCGGCCGATCTGCCACGTGGATATCCGCTCCGAAGCGGAGATCGCCATCGCGGTGCAGCCGGAGTTCTGGAAACGCTACGACCAGTGGGGCCATCCGGACGAGACTGCCGAGCGAGTGGTCCACCGGGGCAACAAGCTGCTCTGGTATTTCCCCGTGGGCGACCGGAGCTTCTATCCCGAGGAGATGCGCCTGACCTATGGCATGGAGAAGCCGGAAAAGATCGCTCCCGATCCGTACCGGTTCAACACCTTCGGCCACCTATTGGAGGTACAGGGCGGGTCGGGCTTCGTACCGCTGTCACCGGTTCATGGCGTGATCACCGGCAAAGGTGCGGGGATGTGGGGCCGTTTCGACCTGCGCATCCATGCGCTCACCCTGCAAACCCCGGATCCTAAAGCTTGGATCGCTGCCGTCGAGGATGCCGCGAGCTATCCGACGAGAATCAAGAACGCCTGGGATCCGGCGGAGCCCAAGGACGACTGGCAGAAACATTGCGACTGGTGGAAGGCGTTCTGGGACCGCGGTTGGATCATCGCCTCCGACCGCACCGTGCCCGCCGACCAGCGCGAAAAGTTCAACGGCGAGGCCAATGCCAAGGGTCGTCGCGAGGAGGCCGACGGCGCGGCGCTGGTCAGCCAAAGCTACAACTTCTTCCGCTTCGCCATGGCCGCCCAGAGCCGCGGGCGCATCCAGCCCAAGTTTAACGGCGGTCTCTTCAGCCAGCAGTATGTCTTCGGCAAAGCGCCGGAGAAAAAGTTCGATCCGCCGGCGGAACAGCTGGCCGACGGCACCTGGCTGAGCGGCCCGGACTACCGGGCCTGGGGGCGCCGGTTCACCTTCCAGAACCAGCGTCTGCTTTACTGGCCGCTACTGATGAGCGGGGACTTCGACCTGATGAAGCCCTTCTTCGACCACTACTGGAACGTGCTCGAGATGCGCAAGGCGATCACCGATCACTATTTCGGGCATGCCGGCGCCTTCTACCGCGAGAACCTCATGCCGCTCACCGGCAGCGACCACGACTGCGGCACGCCGCCCAAAACCAAACCGGGAGAAAACAAGAAGGGCGACTATCACGCTTATTACTTCACCAGCGGCCTGGAGACCGTGGCGATGATGGCCGACTACGTCAACTTCACCGGCGACACGAAATTCCGGGACGAGACGCTCGTGCCCTTTGCGCGGGAGGTGCTGCTCTTCTTCGACAAGCACTATGCGCGTGGCCGCGATGGCAAGCTCCGCCTGGATCCCAATCAGGCCATCGAGACCTGGTGGGTGACGGTCAACTCCGCGCCCGACGTGGCGGGCCTGCGCTTCTGTCTGGACCAGTTGCTCGCGATGAACGCCGGCACCGCCAAGGATCAGAAGAAGTGGAAAAAATTCCGGGCAGAGATCCCCGAAGTGCCGATGCGAGTAGTTGTCGGCAAACAGACCATCGCGCCGGCGGAGAAACATGGGGAAAAGCCGAGCAACGGTGAAAACGCCGAGCTCTATCCGGTCTTCCCGTTCCGCCTCTACGGAGCCGCCCTTGGCAGCAAGGAGCTGGTGGAGGCGACGATACAGACCCGTACCAGAAAGGATACCTTTGGCGGCACCTGCTGGACCCAGGACCAGATTCATTGGGCTATGGCGGGCAATGCCAACGAAGCCGCCAAGGGGCTGGAACGCCGGTTCCGCACGGCGACGAAGGCCCTGCGTTTCCCGATCTACGGCAATCAGACCACCGACGGCATCCCGGACTGGGACCATTTCGGCTCCGGCTCCATCGCCCTGCAGCGGATGCTGGTGCAGGAATCCCCAATCTCCAATCTCCAATCTCGAATTTACCTTCTTCCTGCCTGGCCGGCGGAATGGGACGTGGACTTCAAGCTGCACCTGCAGGGTGGCGCGGTCCTGACCGGCACGGTCAAGGACGGCAAGTTGGAGAAGTGGGAGATCGCGCCCGCCTCGCGCAAGGGTGATGTGGTGGTGTGTGCACTGTCCTCAATTAAAGGTACTAAGAAGGAAAACCTATAATGCGAATGGCTGGTCAACGTTGATTTGTTGATAACAGCAGGGACAGAATCCCCAGGCGCTCGCCTTCCTTGCGGGTGAAATGCTTGAACTCGATGACGCAGGCCTTGCCCTCGAAGGCCGAGCCTTTCCGGCCCACCGCCTGCCAGTCGTTCCGGCCGCTGTGGGTGTTGACCTCGATGGCTGTAACGGCAGATAACATGTCACCGGGGTCCCCGTTAATATCCCGGACCGTTTATGAGGAAGGATGCCCAGCTTTGAGTTCTGATCCCCCCCTCTCTGCCGGGGGCCTCATCGCCCGCGTTGCAGAGCAATAAAGGTTGGAACTTAGGGTAGAGCCTGCAAAATTCCAGGAGTCCTTTTAGATCCTGAGGACGATAGGCGCCGGTTTTTACTTCGATGGCCCAGGCGCCCCAACTCCCGTCGAAAACCCAATCCACTTCCAACGGTTCGGCCCGCCAATAATGCACGGTTTGCCCCGCATTCCAGGCAAAGGCGCCGACGGCATTTTCAACCCACCGTCCCCAACGGGCAGGATCCCGTTCCCGCTCGGGGGCCGGACCCATTGCCGCCAACAACCCGTGGTTCAGCACCGTCAGTTTTGGAGGAGCCGCCCGCTGACGGACCGCCCGCTCGGAATACTTCCGCACTCCCGCCACGAGGCATGCTTCTTCCAGCAGTTGAAGATAGTGGGCGATTGTTTCCAAAGCGCCGCGTTCAGCCAACTCACCCGCCAGTTTCTGTAATGACACAATCTCCGCCGGATGACCGATTGACACCGCATACAACTGCCGTAACAGGGCTGGTTTTCGCACCATCTCAAGGTTCAGGATGTCCCGGCCGATGGCCGGTTCGATGATACTGTCCCGGAGATAAGCGCGCCACCGATCCGGCTGTCCCAGCAAGGCTTGGCCCCCGGGATAGCTTCCTGATTGGATATACTGGTTGACGGCCTCATCCGGCTGGAGATGGAAGCAGCGCATCAGTTCCCCGGCTGGCCAGTGAAACAGTCGCAGGCGTTCAAAGCGGCCCGCCATGGTTTCCCGCGACCCCTTTCCCAGTTGAATGGCTGAGGAGCCAGACACCACAACATGGAGGGGGAGCTTGGTACGATGGATCCGGTCCGCCTCGCTTTTCAGGCGGCGGGACCAGTCAGGCATGAAGGGAATTTCATCAACAAGCAGGAGCCCTCCGCCGGCCTTGTGTGCCTTTTCCCCAGCCGTCCGAACCACTTGTTCCCACCAGCCGGACATTTGGGCTTCGGTCGAATCGGCGGAAACATAGGTGGCCTTTTCCCCGAACTCCTTTGCCATTTCCAACAGGAGTGTGGTTTTTCCCACCTGCCGTGGCCCGCTCAGGATCTGAACGCGCCCCGGCGCCTCCTCCAGCAGCCGCTTGAGGAGTTCAGCCCGAATCTCGTGATAGGCACCCATCAGCTTTGTAGTCATGTCTGAATAATTATTCGATTATGATGGAATGTCAACAGAAATAGAGATAAGACGCAAAGGAGTTCGGGGAAAGGGCCACCTATGTTTCCGCCGATTCAACCGAAGCCC
>CAJBSZ010000483.1 GCA_903958395.1 uncultured bacterium
CCTGGATGCGACGCTCCGGTTCCAGTTAGGATTGCCTGTGACTGCCATCATCGCTCCCAACATTGTCGTGCCGCGTTCTTTTGATTCCGCGGAAGCCGCGATATGCATGGATTTCATCCGGAACACGCGCATTCGATATGCAAAAATGAAGGATCCTCGACCTATATACGCCACACTCGCTGTTGCGCGTGAAGCCCTGATGGATAAGGAAGAATTGCTTCGGTTCTTAAACGATCTAACAGTGCTTGATGCCCGCCCAGACGGTTTCTACGTGTTGATCGCAGTCAACAGTACCGAGGCGCGATCGGAAGTGTACCATGCTGATGTGATTGCCGGGTGGATGTTCATCAATCACGTTTTGAAACTCAACGGTTACCGTGTGATCAACGGTTACTCGGATATTCTCACGCCCTTCTTGGGTGCTGTCGGGGCGGATGCCGGGGCGACCGGTTGGTGGTCGAATCTGCGTTCATTCTCCATGGATCGCTTTGCTCCACCACTCGGCGGAGGACGTCTCCCCGTGGAACGCTACCTTAGCTGCCTTCTTTTGAATCGCATCGCCTTCTATGAACTGGCGCAGCTTCGCGACGTGATCCCAGATGTGCTGAACGGGCTGGGGACGGACGCACTTTATCCGGAAGAGACTTCTCAGCCCCAGCGGAACCAAGAGGTTCTTCAGAGTTGGTCCGCGATAAAGGCATTGAATGCCCGCCTTGCACGAGGAAACCCAGTAGCGGCTTTGCGCGCATGCGATGTTGCACTGGAGGAAGCCCGGCGACTTTATGGCCACATTGACGTGACGCTACCTCAACCCTTGGATCCCAAGTCGAACGACCAGCATGTTGAGCCGCTACAGGAAGGCCTTCGTCTATTTAGAAGTCTTGCGGAATTTGACCCTGTTTGAAATACGGGCTAAAGCCTTCTCTCTCGCCACGGGGTTCTTCGCTCTTGTCTCGGAAGGAGTGAACCGCATGTCAATGTTCTCGGTTTTCGGCTCATAACTCCAAAGCCCAATACCGAGCCGTTCGAAGACATGCAGATATCCCTGGGCTCTGTCCGCGACGTCCGTGGGGACAACCACAATGGAGCGATCCGCAAAATAACTATATCGGTATGCCTGGGAAAGCGCCCGGCGCCAGTCCTTCATCTTCATTTCGAAGGAGGTCAGAATAGGCTCTGTCGCCGCACCTTCGTCCCCCTGGCCGTAATCCATCCAGACGAAATCAGCGATCCCGTACCCTGCCAGTTCGAAATGTCGGCCGCCGACACCTTGCCCCTTGCGGTCGGAGGTGAATTCCCGCTGGAAAGCGCCAACAAAATTCGCTTCCCCCCGTTTCCGAGCCACCGCTGGCGGCAGATTCCGCCGGGGGTTGAATGTCTTGAAGTCAATTGATGATGCACAACTCATGATTCTAGCCCCTTTTCAGGAAAAGGCCCAAATGAATGGCTGCTTTCCCTGTCTCCATGTACAATATACGACCGTGCTGCCCGCTAGTCAAACACGCTCGTGTGCCCCCAAATCTTGCACTCTCCGCTCCACTCTGCTATGGATGATTTGGTATGACACCCAGCACAATAAAGGCCGATGACGTATGCTATCCAATGCGCTTGCGTGATCAGATGGGTGCCGATGCGCCTGTGCAATTGAGTGTACTTGGTAACGTGGACCTGCTTTCGTTGCCATCAATCGCTCTGTTTTGCTCTTCGCGCTGTCCCGGCCATGCCATTCTGGCTACTTATGACCAGGCCGCCCACTGGCGTGATGCGGGTCAATGTGTGATCAGTGGATTTCATTCACCTGTTGAAAAGGAATGCCTCCGTATCCTTCTGCGCGGCAAGTCGCCCGTCATCATCTGTCCCGCACGCGGCATGCTGCGCAACATTCCGGCCGATCCTGTGGACTGCCGGGCCGCCTTTGATGATGACCGCCTGTTATTGGTCTCCCCATATCCTGATAATGTACGCCGGGTGACCGCCGAGACCGCGACGATCCGCAACCGTTTTGTCGCCGCCCTGGCCGCTACCGTTGCCGTCGCCCACGCCGCCCCTAGCAGCAAAATCGAAGCACTAAGTCTCGAACTTCTCGCCGCCCATAAACCCCTCTACATCTTTGACCACCCCTCAAATACCACCCTGGTCGAAGCCGGGGCACTCTTTTTTCACCTGTAACTAATTGGCTCGCTACCCGGCGCATTCAGATTTGGCAAGTTTCGCTAGTTCGGGATGTTCGGGAAAGAAATGTTCGGGAAAGCGATGTTCGGGAAAGACGGTTTGACATCAGACAAAACTATGATGAAAACTTCGGTGAAAACTATGGTGAAACTTCGGTGAAAACTTCGGTGAAAATACTTGAACTGCTGGAGAATCGTTCTGAAGTAACACCGTTTCAGGGGGTCGGCGAAGTTAGCTGGGCCTAGCAGCCTGTCGGACTTAGCCCAAAACGACCAAACAAAATCGTACTGACGATAGTTTCTCAGGTAATGGGTGAGAAATAATCATGGTGACTTCCGCGAAAATGTTGAAATATATATTGCATAACCATTTGCGGCGCAATATAATGCAACGCATGAGCACACGTTTAATTATGGTTGATCGCGATACACCGATGTTGCTTCCGCCCGATTTAAGGGACTGGTTGCCGGAAGGCCATTTGGTTCATTTCATTGTGGATGCGGTAGCGGCGTTGCCGTTGCAGGGCTTCCAAGTCAATGTGAGAGGGACGGGCAGTGAGCAATATCCGCCCGCGATGATGTTGGCTTTGTTGATTTATTGCTATGCGACCGGGCGAATGGGGTCGCGTCAGATTGAGGCGGCAACCCATACGGATGTGGCCGTTCGGTATATTTGTGGGGGTGACCTTCATCCGGATCACGATACGATCTGCACGTTTCGGCGGCAAAACGGGGCTTTGTTTTCGGAAAGTTTCGTCAAGGTGTTGGCCTATGCACAGGAGTTGGGCGTGCTCAAGAAACGAGGTGGCGTGAGTGTTGATGGGACCAAGATCGCAGCGGATGCCAGCAAACATTCAGCGGTGAGTTATCAACGGGCCGGAGAAATGATTGCGGAGTTGGAGAAGGAAGTTCAGGAGTTGATGACGCTGGCTGAATCGGCGGATCGTGCGCCCGAGGCGGCCAAATTGAATGTACCGGCGGAAGTGGCGCGGCGGAAAGATCGCCAGGCGAAATTGGCACATGCAAGAGAGGCCATCGAAGCCCGCTTTGAGGAGCGGCGCAAAGAACAACAGGAAGACTACGAAAATAAAAAGGCGGCCTATGAGGCCAGGCGTGCGCAACACAAACACGCAGGCCGGGAGCCTCAGCCCCCCGCGAGTCA
>CAJBSZ010000484.1 GCA_903958395.1 uncultured bacterium
CCGCTTCCGGTTGCTGAACCGCAATTTCCATTCTTTGTTGCCAATCTCCATCGACATCAGCAATACTTCTTCTTGGCTTGCGACTGGTGTACTCATAACTGCTCCTTTCTTTGTTGTTATTGAACTGAGCCGTTATCTTACACCAACTCGCAAGCCATCATGGCATCTACAACGATCCTGCGTGACTATTTTTTCCCTACAAGATCCAGTAGGTTATCGCGGGTGAGGAGCGCGGCATCCTGCGGTCGCTCCAGGAAGGGACGAACATCATCAAGAACAGTATCGATGTCGAGCGATTCCAGGCGCACCTGAACTAAAGCTCGCCAGGACTGCGCGTCGCACCTCCCCGTGCCCTGGGTCTGATCCAGCGCGTTTTGAAGCATGATCAGATTTGGTGCCACCGGTGGACGCTGGGACAAATACCAGAGCAAATCATACCAATCCCGTCCTTTTGAATAGCGGCGGGTAATGGCAGCGTGCAGTTTTCTAGCCAACAAAGATGGCAAATCGTAGTGTTGAACAAAAAATAAGGTGTGCTTCGAAACCACCTGCCGCTCACAGCGCCAACCGGGTGGCGGACGAGTATCAATTTCAAGCTTGATGGAAAGTTTCTGGTCAGGCATGCCAGATAGACCGGCCTCATGAAGGAGACCTTCCAAGCGGATCCACCCCGTGTGAACAACCTTTCTGTCGTTCCAGGTCACTTGCGCATTGAATCCCGCCAACACCAGGTCCCTCTTCACCTTGGCCATCCAATCCAGTCCCGCATAACCGTCTTGAGAGACGAGCGAAAAATCAAGGTCTTCGGAAAAACGCGGAAGGTTATGCAGAAATCGCAAGGCGGTTCCCCCGACAAAGGCCAACGGTCTGAACGCTTCCGATTCATGAAACGATCGCAAGACAAACGCCTGGAGATATTCCCGCAATTTGTTCAGTTTTTGACCGGAATCGTCGATTCCCCGCGCCAGCGCTAACGCCTGCTCCTTCATACCGTCACCCATCCTTCCGTTTCTTCGGCGATGAGGTGCACCCACCGCTCCATTGCTCGATTTAACCTGGCGCTATTGAACCGCGCCGCATAGTCTTTCAGCCGCTCCCTGGAAACGCAATCCGCATGCTGGTATCGCATTTCAGCCAATCTCGGCAGGGTCCATTCCCCGGGAGTCAGATGCCAATAATCCAGCAACGCCTTTTCAGGATCGGCCACCATCACATCCTGGCCGCCGACTTTTCTGGCTCCATATCCGAAAAAATTGGCCTGCTTGATATTCCGGTACTCGAACACGCCGGCATGATTTTCGAAACGTCGCGGAACACGCGATGTGACGCTGGTGAACCACACCACACGCTCAGGAATCATGTCATAGTACCCGAGCGCCCAAAGACCGCTCAGATAGGACGGGCCATACAGTTGATTCGCCAAGACAGCCGGGTTGAGCGGCACACGACGATAGGTATCGGAGAGCATATACATGCCCCTCCGCAACCCAATGACCTTTCCCTCCTTCATCCATCGGGACAACTGAACCCGAAGAACAGGCCGCTTCACCGTGAACGCCTGAGCCAGTAAGGGAAGGTCAAAACAAGGCAATCCACCGACACACTGAGCCAAGGAGTCGAAGTTCATATACAATAAATAGCACAAACGTTATTTATCGTATATAGATATTTTATTAAAAGAACCCGCTGATTGTAGATGCCATGATGGCTTGCGAGTTGGTGTAAGATAGCGGCTCAGTCCAATAACAACAAAGAAAGGAGCAGTTATGAGTACACCAGTCGCAAGCCAAGAAGAAGTATTGCTGATGTCGATGGAGATTGGCAACAAAGAATGGAAATTGCGGTTCAGCAACCGGAAGCGGGAACGCGAGGTTACGATGCCGGCGCGGGAGATGGATCGCTTGAGGCAACTAGTGGAACAGGCGAAGGAGAAGCTGGGGATGGGAGCCGCCTGCCGGGTGGTCTCGTGCTATGAGGCGGGGCGCGATGGATTCTGGATCCACCGATGTCTGGAGAAGATGGGGATCGAGAACGTGCTGGTGGATCCGGCAAGCATCGAGGTGAATCGGAGGAAGAAGCGGGCGAAGACGGATCGGTTGGACGCGAAGAAGTTGCTGGCGATGCTGGTTCGGCATGTGATTCATGAGGAGCAAGGGATGTGGAAGGTGGTCCGGGTTCCCACCGAGGCGGAAGAGGATGAGCGGCGGCGGCACCGAGAACAGGAACATCTGAAAGGGGAACGGACGACATGCCTGGCGCGGATCCGGTCGCTGCTGGTTTTGCAGGGCATAGCGCCGAAGCGGTTGAATCCGGATGTGGATCAGTACCGCGATTGGGCGGGTAAACCTTTGCTCGTGGCGCTGAAGGCGGAATTGATGCGGCATTTCGAACGGTTGGAACTGCTGGAGAAGCAGATTTCTCAGTTGGATGCCGACCGGAAAGAGCGGGTAGGCAGCGGGGAAACGGCGGGGGATCGGGCAACGGCGAAGTTGAGCCGGGTCAAGGCGATCGGGCTGGAAACGGCCACCGTGCTTGGCTACGAGTTTTTCGGGTGGCGCAAATTTAAGAACCGTCGGCAGGTGGGAGCGTTGGCGGGTTTGACGGGGACGCCCTATGAAAGCGGCGACTTGAAGCATGAACAGGGGATCAGCAAGGCGGGGAATCCCCGTGTGAGGCACAAGATGATTGAAGTCTCCTGGCTGTGGTTGAGGTATCAACCCCAGAGCGAGTTGACGAAATGGTTCTGGGCACACTATGGGCCGGAGAGTCACCGGAGCCGGAAGGCGGGGATCGTGGCGCTGGCTCGGAAGTTATTGGTGGCGCTATGGAAGTACGTGGATTTCGATGAGGTGCCGGCGGGAGCGGTATTGAAGGCGGCGTAAGCAGGGAAGGAGAGTCAGCGTCACAAGAGTTTGAAAGGTTGTGCGGGAACCGTGCTCGGCCTGGGGTTGAAAGAGCCCGGTTTGTAGATTGGTTTCCCGTTTGTTTTGGCCACCATGTGCTGGACAGCGAATACAGCATCAGGTGCACCGGTTCGACCGGACACGTATAGAAGGCGGTGCCAGGCGTGATGCCTGGGACTCAGCAAGGCCAAGCAACCTGACAACCGGACGAGCGGATGGTGACCATGACTCAAAGGAAGGTGCTATTGTCCGGAGTTACCCACAACCCCTCCTACGGGCTGTGAGAGGCCCTTCGTCGGGGTTATGGATAACTCCTCAGGTGAGTGTCATGAAACCAGGAAAGAAATAGGAAAAGACGCAAAGCGGGAGCC
>CAJBSZ010000485.1 GCA_903958395.1 uncultured bacterium
AACGACTTTGCGGAGAATCTTTTCAAGGGATTCATCCTGATGCTCAGTGAATGACCGGAGGGCATCATTGAGGCGGGTCTGGTAGTTGCCACCACCCTGGCGCTCAACCTTAGCCTTGAACCACTCCACTATGTCACGATCCAGTCGAATCGTGATGCGCACCTTATTCCCCGAAGGAGACACGACCGCACCGCGGCGTGCTTTGCTGAAATCATATTTATTGTTCATACTGCTTAACCTCATGTTTTAATGCTTTGCGCGCTGAAATGATAGGATCCTCAAAGACGCCGAACGTATCTGCGAAGGCAATCTTGTGCTTCGTCTCATTCTTTGTCGCCTTGTCTTTGTCCCATTCAAACATGATGACAATATATGCACATTTGTATGTACGCGTCAATCATCTCTTCAGTCGAACGTCAGCGTTGAGACTGAGGCGCGCTAGCGCCGATATCCTCCGACGCTTAGTGGGCCTCATTTACTTAGTTTCTGATTCGTCGTGGGGACTTCCGCGATTTCATTAGGCTCTGCGAGAAAGCCAGCATCCAGACGCAGGGCACCTGTGCAGGATGAGGCATCCTGGGGTGGCTCTGCCAACTGGATTCTACTGAACTGGGTGCCCGTGCGCCCACTCTTGCGTGCCGGATAGGAGATGAGCACCATATTGAAACCTGCCTTCCGAATGAGATCGAGCATCGGGAATAAGTCCGCTGTAGTGTCCCTTTCTGAACAGCGAATCCAAACCTCCTGATCCTTCTGAAGCGCTATCATCTTCACCAGCAGCGCCGAGAAATCCGCTGGTGAAAGCAGCTTGTCATTCACTCTGTACGTAGTGCCGGTCGCCGTCTTGTCGAGCGTGAAGGAAATCGTACTGCCAGTGGCATCGCAGACAATGCTTAAGGTGCCGACCAGCAGGAGTATGTATAGTGCCTTCATAATGATTCTTGCCTTTGACCCAACGTTCACAATCTGGCTGAGGAGCGGAGCGACGATAGCCAGAATTGTGTGGTTCGCATTTCGCGGATTAATCAATCAGGCAATTTTCAGAGTCAGCCGTTTGCCAATAGCCTCGGCGAACTTCTCCAGCGTGGATAACCTGATGTCCTCCGCGTGATTCTCAATCCGGGAGATGGCCGATTTCTTTGTGCTCAGGCGTGTGGCGACCTCATCTTGGGTAAGCCCCGCTTTTTCGCGAGCTGTGCGAAGGACGAGTCCGATCTTAAACTGTTCGTATCCGGTTTCAAATCCAGTCGCGAAAGCGAGTGAACGCTTTTTCCGTTTCTCAATGTATTTTTCTAGATCATCCATGGCTTTGCCTCCGTCTTATGTGATCGGCTTTGCGTTCCTCTGCCAGCCTGATCTCGGCGGGCGGTGTCTGCTGGGCCTTTTTTTGAAAGGCATTGGTCAATACGATCATTGCCTGCCCGTCGAAAAATCCCAGTAATCTGAATGTGTTACGGCCAACATCAATACGGACTTCCCAAATGTCGTCCGTGTTGACCAACTTTTTGAAATAATTCGCCGGCACACGATCCAAGTCCCGAACCACGCGCAACACCCAGGCAATCTTTTGGACGGTTTTGTCCGGCAAATCGTCAAGATGCTCTTGAACAGGGCAACGCCCTGCTGAAGTGGTGTAGAACTTGATTATTCTCATCTCTGAAAGTTACCATATATGTGAACATTGTCAATTATTTTTTTGATCTTATGCGAACGTCAGCCTTCTCCAGCGGCGCAAGCCGTATGGAGAAAGGCGTGGTTCTCCGATATTTTCAAATGGCTAAAACAAGGCGGATTCCGTTCTCGACTTCCGCCATGGCTGACGCCTCCAACTTTATGACCTTTTCCGTCAGGCATTGTTTGTCGATCGTGATCACCTGAGAGACGTTGACCACGGAGTCCTTGGCAAGCCCCGCATGTCGCGTCTTGATCAAGACATTGCCCGGAGCCTGAGCGAGCGCGGTATTGGATGTCAGGACGGCAACAATGACGGTGCTGATCCGGCTACGGTTGAACTCATCAGATTGAACAATGAGAACAGGGCGTCGGTATCCCGGCCCCGACCCTTCCGGTTCACCCAGAGAAGCCCACCAGATTTCACCCCGGTGCATCACCACCGCTCCTTGGAGATCGCTGAGGCCTGCATTTTCGAGAGGGCGGGATTAAGGTGAGAGTCTTCCTTGTCGTACAGTTTGTTGAGGCGTTCCGTCACCCCTTCATTTCGACGCCGGGACAAGAATTCCACCAAGGCGCGCGTGAACAGGGCGCTTCGGCTTAAATGGCTCTGATGCGCGAAATTCTCAGCCGCGCTAAAGATGTCATCTGGTATTGATATGGCTGTTTTCATAGGTGGATGGTATAACTCTAGTTATACTGTCGTCAATCATCATTTCTCGGAGAACGTTCCGGCTCAGGCCTGAATGCCTCAAATGAGACTTTCGAGAAAATATTTCCAAAGAGTTTACATAGCATGATAACGGATGGTCGGTTATGTATAATGTGTTGCAGAATCAGGAGTTGCGACTGTCGGCGTTGGGGAGTTTCTCGTACTGGGCGAACAGGAACTCTACCCGATGCCGGTCGCAGGGGAACTGGTCCGGAAAACATCCGAGTCACAGTAGTCGGCAAAAGACTGCCCTTTTGTCCGGTTTAAGGCGTAATCCTGAATCACCGAGACGACAAAGCCGGGCACCGCGTCGACAGGTAATACTTTCATCATGGTCCCGAACCGTGTCTTCCCCTCGCCGCGCCGGGCACCCAAATGAATCCGATAGGACGGCACGGTCTGTCCGTCATGTTTCTGCAAGGCCCCGGACAGGCCGATGTCACCGACAGGATGCCATCCGCAACAATTGGGGCACCCATTGATCCGGATGTCGAAGGCCTTCAGGATTTCGGCGGGAATACCGGCCTGGTCCAATGCCCCGGCAAGGGCGCCTGCCAGGATCCGGGAATCGACAATCCCCAGGCGGCACGTCGCCGCCCCGGTACAGGCAACGATCCGGCTCGCGGCACTATCCGCATTCAGGTTGGCGTTCAGTGCGTTCACCGCAGCACTCACCTCCGGAAGATCGGCCTCACGCACACTCCGGATCAGCACCTCCTGGCGCGGGGTAAGGTGCAGAGCGGATTCTGCGCTGAATCGCTCGACCAGGTCGGCCAGGCCCAGCAACGTCTGCCACCCAAGGAGACCCAGAGGGGGCTGCAGCAATACCGACACCCGTCCCGGCTGACGTTGATCAAACACGGTCAGGCCAGACGCGTCGAGTCGTGAGTCGGGAGGAGACTGATTCGGAGGAGCTGTGTTGACGGCCACCCCGGCAGGGCAGGCGGGAATGCCATCCCGTATGACAGCGTCCAACTCGCTTTTAAACAGGGCGGCAAATTCCTCAGCCCCGAGTTTGGCCGCGACAAAGCGTAGTCGAGCCCGTGCCCGGTTGGTCCGATCCCCCAACCGGTCAAAAATCCGGCGGAGCGCCTCGAAGGCCCGCACGGCGTCACCGGCGGGAATCCAGTCAGCCAGGCGATCCGCAATGCGCGGGGCACCCCCCATTCCGCCGCCCCCGTATATGGAAAATCCCGCCTTGCCATCACGATCCTTGGCAATCAACCCGATATCCGTGACCATCGCCAGCGCACAATCGGCCGAACAACCACTGAACGCCGCCTTGAATTTCCGGGGCAGAAGCGGGGATGCGGGAAGTTTCAGCAGGTGATCGGTGACGGCGTGAGTGAAGGGTGAAACATCAAACACCTCGTGAGGACAGACTCCGGCGTGCGGACAGGCGACGACGTTTCGGGGGGTGTTGCCACCCCCGAACTTACAGGCCACGCCGACCGCCTGAAGGGCGCGCATCAAATCCGGGATTTGCGCAATGGCAACATCGTGAAACTGAAGATTCTCACGGGTGGTCAGATGCAGTATGCCGCCATGGTCGCGCCCCAGGAGGGCAATGGCCCTGGCTTGCGAGGCCGGAAGCCGCCCGCCGGAAATCCGGGTCCGGACCATGAAAGCTCCGTCCCGGCGCTGCTCATAGATCCCCCAGGGTACGTGTTTGGGTTTGAAGTCGACAGGTGAGAGAGCGCCGCTTGTAAAGGCGGCCACATCGCGTTCAAACGCGTCAATATCGCGGGACAGGTCGGCGGGTAAGGCGCAGGATTCAGTTATCATTGGGGTATCTCCATAACGGTCAAATTCCGGCACCGGGATCCGTCACAGTGGCCCCGTCGAGGCGACCCCACCGGATCTTCATCCAGAGTCGTTCGTGAAGGTAAAATGTGCCTAGTTTTGAGAAAAAGTCGAGTAATCCCAGCGTGAGGCCCAGTTTCAGGGAACCAGTCACAAGCCAGCCGATCATGAATGTGAATACAAGGCCGAATATCCGCCAGGTGAGCGACTTGGTGATACTTCGAATATGGGTTTCCATAGTGAGTGCTCCTCAGGGGTTCAAATCTGGTAGTCCAAAATAAAGCCCTGTTGTTTCAACAGTTTGAACACCGTCTCGAGAGAAGCGGGCTCGCCACCTCCCTCACCCATGGTTTTCATGGTGACAATGGCATTCTGACTGATTAATCGTTTAAGTGCTGGCGAATCCGGATTATCGACTCCACTCAATGCGATGATTGAGACTGCGAATTTTGAGGTATTGCCGTGAGCTCCGGCCGGGTCCAGGAGAGGCGTTTCCGATGTCGTGGCGACTGTCTCGGCCTTGGCCAGGATAATTCCCGCGCCCGCGATTTCGAAGTTGTCCACAATCACCAGTCGACCGGTTTGCTCGATGTCGCCGATGAGATCGAAAGCCACGGGTTTTGGGGTTTCAAGAATCACCTCGGCCACATCGTGCCGGTCGACCTGTTGCTTGGCTGAATCAACACCGATCTCCGCGGCGTCGAGTACGGCCAGGATCTCCACGAGTTTTACCGTGGAGCGGAGGGCCCCCAGTTTGAGTTTGTAGGTTTTCCCGCAGATCATGGGGGCCCGGTTCATCCAGAAGAGGTTGACCCTGAGCCGCGTTCCGACCTGAAGGGCGGGCTCGTCGGCCCTGACCATCCACTCGCCGGGCTTGATGTAGAGCTGGGTGTCGAGTGTAAATCCCGACGCCTCACCGGCGGAAGCCCGGATTTTCGCCGGGCCTTTGAAATACTCGACGGAGCGGATCCGCGAGGACTTTCCGGACGGCTGGAAGACAACGGCATCGCCGACGGCGATGGAACCGGTCTCGATGGTTCCCGCCACAATACGGCGGTCGTCATCCTGCTCCGTGAATTTATAGATATCCTGCACGGGGAGCCGGAAGGGCAGCGTATCGGGGAAACGGCTCGTCTGGAACCGATCGATCTGTTCCAGCACCGTCGGCCCCTTGTACCACGGCATGGCGCCGGTGCCGGCGGCAATATTGTCACCCTGCATGCCACTAACCGGAATGAAGCTCACGGGATGGATCTGTAGGCGCGCCAAAAATTCCGTGTAGTCCTTTCGAATACGCTCGAACACAGCTTCGTCATAGTTGACCAGATCCATTTTGTTCACCAGCACGGTGAGCTGGCGCAGGCCGAGCATGGACATCATATACCCGTGCCGCTTGGTGTTCTCGCGAATCCCCTCCTTGGCGTCGATAACCAGCAGGGCGGCCTCGGCACGCGAGGCCCCGGTGATCATGTTCTTCAGGAACTCGATGTGGCCCGGCGCGTCGATCAGGATATAACGGCGCTGGGCCGTCTTGAAAAAGCAGCGGGCAACGTCAATGGTGATGCCCTGTGCCTGCTCGTCCTTCAGGGCGTCCAGCAGGAACGCATATTCAAATGGTTTGGCATTCCGGCGGCACTGGGCGCGGACTTGTTCCAGCTTCCCCTGCGGTAGCGCGCCGGTTTCGGCCAGAAGCCGTCCGATGACCGTGCTCTTGCCGTGATCCACATGGCCGGCCATCACAATACTGATCTGTTCGTGCTGATGAGACTTACTCATATTACATGTACCCTCCGCGGCGCAGCGTTTCCAGTCCGCCGCCGTCTTCCTTGTCCTGTTCACGGCCTGATCGTTCGGCGATGTTGGTGAATTTTCCGCCGCGTAGTTCCGCAATGATATCAGGCACATTTTTGGCAGTGGAGTCCACCGGGGTTGTGCAGGGGTAGCAACCGAGAGAGCGGTAGCGTTTCCCTTTTCCCTGATCGAAATACAGGGAAATAATCGGAATGGATTCCCGGTCGATGTACTCCCAGATATTCAGTTCCGTCCAGTCAAGCAGGGGATGAACGCGCACGTGCGTCCCCGGCGCAAAATCGGTTTTGTACTGCTTCCAGAGCTCCGGCGGCTGGTCGCCGACATCCCATTCATTCTGGGAGTCACGAGCGGAGAAGGTTCGCTCCTTGGAGCGACTGCCTTCCTCGTCGGCCCGGACGCCCACGATGACGCCGGTAAACGCCTCCGGCTTGGCCTCATTGGTGAGATGCCCGAGTGTGTGATCCATCCGTTTTCGCGGCCAGGTGCCGTCGAGGGAGTGCTTGAGCGCCTCACTTTTCAACGACTTGCAGCACTCGACGCGAGAGAGTGCCCCATCGGGGTAAGTCTGCCTGGCGGCAAGCGCAGGGCTATTTTCGCCGACGATCATATCGAGGTGCCATTGCAAGGCGAGCTGGTCGCGATAGGTGATCATTTCCGGCACCTTGAAATGGGTGTCGACATGCATCAACGGAAAAGGAACGTGTCCAAAAAATGCCTTTCGGGCCAACCACAACAAAACCGTGCTGTCCTTACCGATGGACCAGAGCATGACCAGGCTTTTGAATTCCCGGTAGGCTTCCCTTAAAATATGTACGCTATGGGCTTCCAGACGATCTAATGAGTTCATAATGGTTTCCTATTTCAAATGCAGGCCGCACTCCTTGTGGTCAGCACTTTCCCACCACCAGCGCCCGGCGCGAAACTCTTCGCCCGGTGTAATGGCACGAGTACAGGGAGCGCACCCGATGGACGGGTAGCCCTTTCCGACGAGGGCATTCACCGGCAATCGGTGTGTTTCGGTGTAGTCGGCGATATGTTGAGCGGTCCACAAGGTCAGCGGATTATATTTGGTGATACCGCCATGGACGGAATCGATCTCGATGCTGGCTAGGAAGGCGCGCGTAATGCTCTGCCCCTGGCGCATTCCGGTGATCCAGGCATCGAGGCCCCCGAGTGCCCGGGAGAGTGGCTCAACCTTTCGGATACCACAGCACTCATGCCGGGCGGAAATGGACTCCTTGAAGGAGAATAGTCCCCTTTCCTGTTCCAAAACCTGTACAGATTCGGCGCGCGGGAAAACCCACTCAATACGGAGCGAGTACCGGCGCCGAATGGCCTCGGCCGTTTCGTAGGTTTCCTCGTTGAGTCGACCTGTATCGATCGCAAAAACGCGGCAAGCTGGGTTGATCCCGAGCGCCAGATCAATCAGCACGTTGTCTTCCAGACTGAAACTCGAGGCAATCGCGATACGCGGGTGGTGCTCACCCAATGCCTCGCGAAGGATCGTCTTCGTCTCTTCTAT
>CAJBSZ010000486.1 GCA_903958395.1 uncultured bacterium
ATGTGCATAGTATATAATATTATATACCATTTGCAAAGAATTTTAATGTTTTTTAATGACCTTCATGAAAATGAAGAAGGGAGGCTGAATGGACGAAAGAAAGTCGCCCCCTCCTTTACCCCCTCGTCAGTGACCCCTTACCAGGGGCGCCAGACGGGTGCCTGTTATTTCCCGCTTTCGGCAGCCTTAAGCGCGCGGGCCGAATCCCCGCTCAGTTGAACGGCATCGAACTCCCCGGTTCGGGGAAGGATAAGATGAACCTCTGACAGGGATCCGGACCGACCGGTTCCCTGGCGCAGGGAGCATCCCAGCACATGCCCGCCGCTCTTCCGATCCGCTGAAATGAAATGCAGGTGGTACCCGGGAAGATTGAGGGTTTTGGCGTATTCAGGACACCAGAAGCCAACCAAAGTTCCCTGAATCGCCTTGCGCTCAAACACCGGTTGCCGGGCGGCCACCTCAGTCAGCTTGGGGTAGGGCTTGACTTGCGCCGGAACGCTCCTGAATTTGACAGCATCAAACACGCCCTCCACCCGAATGGCGTAGAACCGGTTGTCACTGACCCGAAGCGCATCCAGTTTCCCCTTGAGGACATTCAAATCCGCCGCGCTCCCGAGTGCCCGCATCTGATCGGGCTTGAACGCGGTTACTGCGGCAAACGGAACCCGCAGGGAATCCGCCGCCTCCACCACAGATCCATCCGACTTCGCCTGAAAAATCGTCCCCTCCAAAAGAATCATCTCCCCATCCAACCTGTCAAAGGTGCCGATGCCGAAATCTCCCTGCCTCCGCAACTCACCACAGGAGATCACCCCGTCATAACACCCTTCCAACAGCGCTGTGATGAGGGAGGTTTGATGCAGGACAGGCGCCGTATCGCCGGCCCGGAAATGAGCACAGGAGCACAACTCCACGGCCATCGTCATGACAACACAGACACGAATCAAGGGATTAATCATCTTGTAACGCTCCTTTATCAAAACCCGCTTATAGCCCCCTTTCTTCCCATAAACCACTCTGAATTCACCGGTCGCATCCTTTCCGCTTGCCTTGCAGGGCGAGCCCATGATAGTCGAAAACCTGACACCCATGAAAACAGCTCTCGAGAAACAAACCCACCTGGCACGGCTTCGCCTGAGATTCGGCGTGGTGTTGCTGGGCGCGGTTGTGATGACCGGAACACTCGGATTTCATTTTATCGAGAGATGGCCGCTACTGGACTCCCTTTACATGACCGCCATCACGATCTCGACGGTCGGGTTCCGGGAAGTTCAACCCTTATCCCCGGTGGGAAAGATCTTCACCATCTTCCTGATATTGGGAGGCGTAGGGACCATGGCCTTTGCCGCATCCATGGCGGTGGAAGCCATTGTTCATCGACAGGTACGAATGTTAACAGGGAGACGAGGCATGCAAAAAGACATCTCAAAACTGAACCATCACACCATCCTGTGCGGCTATGGCCGCATGGGACATCTGGTTGCGGAAACCCTCAAGGACTCGGGGCGGGACGTCGTCGTGGTCGAAAACACTCCGGAGGTAGCCGAAGAAGCGGTGGAGCGCGGCCTTCTGGTAATCCATGGAAACGCCACGGATGAGGAGATCCTCACGGCGGCCGGCATCGAACGGGCTTCCGCCCTGGTGGCGACCTTGGGGAGTGATGCCGACAATCTATTCCTCACCCTGACAGGCCGGGGCATGAACAAGGACTTGAGTATTATCGTCCGGGCTAACGACCCCGGTAGCGCGCGGAAGTTCCACCGCGCAGGAGCCAACCGCGTGGTTCTCCCGGATGTGGTCGGCGCGGACCATATTGTCCGGCTGTTAACCCGCCCCTCTGTCGTGGATTTCGTTGAACTGGTGGCCAAAGACGGTGGAATTGAACTGGAGGTCCGGCAGATTGAAATTGCCGCCGACAGTCCCTTTGCCGACAAAACCCTTTCAGAGGCCCGCATTCGGCAGGCCACAGGGTGCATCGTTCTGGCCATTCGGCGCCCGGGTCAAAAAACCTTGTTTGATCCCGGGCCCGACGCCAGAATTCTATCTGGCGACACGCTTCTAGCCATCGGCTCCTGCGAGCCGTCCCACGAGGAATAAGCCTATTTCACCAGCTTGCGAACGGCATCGAGCTGACCGGCATTGCCGAGCTTCTCGTTCTTCGCGGCGATGAACTTGGCGTACTCCTTCATGAACACCTTGCCCGGGGGGCGCAGGTCGAAGTTCTTGGGATCATCCTTGAACGCCTCGCGGTGCACGCGGCACCAGACCAGACGGCCATCGGTATCAATATTGATCTTGGTCACGCCGAGCTGCGCAGCGCGCTTGAATTCATCCGCGTTGACACCCTTGGCGCCACTGATCTGGCCACCCGCGGCATTGATGCGGGCCACTTCATCCTGCGGCACACTGCTGGAGCCATGCATGACCAGCGGGAAGCCCGGCAAACGCTTCTGGATCTCGGCCAGCACGTCAAAGTGCAATCCCTGCGAACCTGAGAACTTGAAGGCGCCGTGACTAGTCCCGATGGCGCAGGCCAGACTGTCGCAACCACTCTTCTTGACGAATTCCAGAGCCTGCTCCGGGTTGGTGAGCTTGGCATCCGCCTCGGAAACGGAAACATGCTCCTCGACACCGCCGAGTTTGCCGAGTTCGGCCTCGACCGAGATGTTGCGGGCATGAGCCGCATCCACCACGCGCTTGGTGATCTCGATATTCTTTTCGAACGACTCGGCACTGGCGTCGATCATGACGGAGCTGTAAAAGCCGCTCTTGATGCAATCCATGCAGGTTTCCTCATCCCCATGATCCAAGTGGACCGCGAAGATGGCATCCGGAAAGATTTCGTCGGCCGCGCGGATCATGGCCTCGAGCATGGCCTTATTGGTGTACTGGCGGGCGCCCTTGGACAGCTGGATGATAAAGGGGGCCTTGCTGTCGATGCAACCCTGAAACAAGCCCATGGTCTGCTCGAGATTGTTGATGTTATAGGCACCGATGGCATACTTGCCATAGGCATGTTTGAACAATTGCTGCGTCGAAACGATCATGGTTAATCTCCTTGTTAATGAAAGGGCAAATAGTCTACGCAGCCCTTCTTTCCAGTCAATAATATAGTTGGACGGCTTGATAAAAGACATTCCGCAACCCTGCCTTGACTTTTGGGGAGCGGTTCCCTAGCTTGTTCCCGCTTTTACACACCTAAACGGAGGGGTGGCAGAGCCCGGTTGAATGCGCATGACTCGAAATCATGTTTGCCCGCAAGGGCAACGGGGGTTCGAATCCCTCCCCCTCCGCCATCCTTCGCTCTGCGCCTGTCGGCTTGAGCTACGGATGGTCTCCGACCAAGAAAATGAGGCGCAGAGCGAAGGATGGCGCCCTTCGTAGCACAAGGCGTACCCGCCACCGTGCGCAGGAGGGCGAGCCCCGGCACCCGCTGACTTGAGCTACGTCTCCAGTCTTTTCAGCATCGCCTTTAATTCACGCCGCAACTGATCACGGGCGGGCGCGGCTTGACGGAGCACCTGCGTCACCTTGTCGAATTCCAGGATATCCACATTGTAAATGTCGGGCTTGATGTAGATCGCCGGCGGGCTGGCTTTTAACTTTTCCGCGATGATGGCATTCTGCATAATGTCGAAAATCCCCAGGATCGAGCGGAACACGTTCGGCTTCCCCTGCCTGCCGGGATCCCTGTGCCCCATCAGGTCAATGGCCACCACGACATCGCAATCCGTCAGCACATCATGCGGAACCGGATTTACACCGGCCCCGTCAATCAAAACACGACCCTCGACCCGGACGGGAGTCAGCAGACCAGGAAGGCTCATGCTGGCCCGAATCGCGGGAAGGAGTTCACCGGACTCCAGCACCACCTGTTGGGAGGACCAGAAGTCTGTGGCGACCACGCGAAGAGGAATCTTCAGCTGCTCAAACCGGGTCACCCCCATCGCCTCCTGAACCAGGGACATAAACCGAGTTCCCCGGAACAAGCCATTGGCACCAAATTCCAAATCCTTGAACTCGATCCACCTCAACATAGCCCTAAGGGAGGGCATCTTGCGGAGCGGATCGTTTTGAAGCAGTTCGCCAACCCACTCGCGAATGGCGATCGCGGACATGCCGGAAGCATACAAGGAACCCAGCACCGCCCCCAGGCTCGTTCCGGAAATACGGTACGGCCGGATGCCCAACTCGTCAAAAACCTCCAGCATCGGAAGAATTGCCAATCCCCTGACCCCGCCCCCTCCTAATGCCAATCCCATCTTAACCATATCATTGCTCCTCTCCCGGCATCGTAGCACACAATTCCTCCCCTGCACACCAGCCACGCAAAAACACTTGCCAGTCGAACTTTCCCTCGATAGGTTTCGGGGGTGACGATGAAAACAACCATGAGCGTGATCCTGATAGGGGCGGGATTCTGGTCCTCAACGGGCTGGGGACTCGACAGTCCCACCCCACCCGTCGTCAAGGTCTCCACCACCCTAGTAACCCGCACTTCATCCCGAGCCGGATCCCCATCTTCAAGCGGCCTCAGCCTGATGCAAACGGCGCACCTTCAAACGGCGTTGGATCGGAAGGGCTTTGGAGTGGGCCTGATTGATGGCCAGGCTGGATCACGAACCACCCTGGCCCTTCGCGACTATGCCCGATCCGGGGGCCTTACAGAAGCCGCCGCACGGGCTGAATTGCTGACAGACCCCGAACCCGTCATACTCACCCACACCCTCATCAGCGAGGATCTCGCCGGCGTAGGGTCCGCACCGGGCGATTGGGTGGAAGCGGAAAAGGTTCCCAGCATGGCCTGCGGAAGCCTGGATGAGGTGCTCTCTGAACGCTTCCATGTCTCCCGCCATTTTTTACAGCGCCTGAACCCGGCGTTCACTAATTGGCATGCGGCCACCGCCGGCTCCGTGATCACCGTCCCCAACACCCGGCCGGCCTCGTGGTCTGTTCCCGCCTCCCGCCTGGAGGTGGATTGCAGCGAATACCGGATCCGGGCCTTTGGCGCCACCGATAACTTGATCGCCTCGTTCCCCTGCTCCATCGCCCGAAAGCTTCACAAGGTTCCCGTGGGCGATCTCACCTTGGTGGCCTTCGCCCCGAACCCGAATTACACCTTTGATCCCGAGAATTTCCCGGAATCCGCCAGGGCGCAGGAGATCGGGCGGAAAATCATCATCCCACCCGGCCCCCGTAACCCGGTCGGCGTCTACTGGCTCAGCCTCAGTGCGCCGGGATTCGGCATGCACGGAACGCCGCACCCGGAAACCATCGGCCGCCGCGAATCACACGGCTGCTTCCGGTTAACGAACTGGGACATCACGACCCTGGCTTCCATGGTCGAGGCCGGCACGCCGGTACGGGTCATGAATGTACCGGTAGAGGAAAGTCGATGAACGGATTACTTTCCTGTACATGGGTTGGACTGGGCGGGCTGTTGGGAAGCCTCTGCCGGTATGGCTTCACGCTGTGGTTGAGCGCGCCTGCGGCGGCCATGCCGTGGGGTACCCTGGCCTCGAATCTGGCCGGGTGCTTTGTCATCGGCCTCGTTAGTCAACTGGTGGCCGATGCGGACATCCTCTCCCCCGCCACCCGGCTTTTCCTCGCCACCGGATTTTGCGGCGGCTTCACCACACTCTCCTCACTGATTTACGAACTGGTTCAAATGGTAAAGACCGGTGAATGGCTTTATGCCCTGATTTACCTGAACGGCACTTTTTTCGGCGCCGTACTGGCGTTTTTGGCGGGAATGGGCTGTATTGGACTGATCCGGAGTTGGTGCCATTAATAAGGAGCCATCATGAAACCTGAAAGCGAAGCGACTTTGTTGCGGATTTTCATTGGCGAAAGCGACCTCCACCATCATGTTCCGCTTCATGAGGTGATTGTGAAAAAATCCCATGACGCCGGTCTGGCGGGAGCCACGGTGCTGCGGGGCCTTATGTCCTACGGCGCCTCCAGTCATTTCCGCTCCGCCCGGATCCTGGATCTGGCTTCAGATCTCCCGGTCGTGGTCGAGATCGTCGACATCGAGTCCAAAATCAAGGCCTTTCTCCCTGTGATCGATCAGCTTTTTGAAGAGACGCGGTGCGGGGGGCTCGTCACCTGCGAGTCGGTGAAGATTTTGAAATACAGGCCGGGAGAATGACCTTGATGAATACCCTCACTCCGACCCTCTCCCTGCCGTCCATTCCCAGACCGGTTCCTTTCAGGCTGGGGGTGACCTCGTATGTCTACCCGGCAGACATTCATACCAATATTCAGCGACTTGCGCCCGTGGTGGATGACATTGAACTGGTTTTTTTCGAGTCGGCGGATACCTCCAACTTACCCACATCGGGAGAAATTGAGACGTGGCGGGATCTGGCAAAAAAACACGAGACAACCTTCACTGTCCATTTTCCCATCGACAAGGCGCTGGGCAGTTCCGATCCGGCGGAGCGCGACGCCTGCCTCACCAGCATATTGCGGCTTATTGAATTATGCGGCCCGCTCACCCCGCACGGCTGGATTCTCCACCTGGAAGGCATTAAGGCCACCGCCACCCCGGCGCAGGTACGGGAATGGCAGCAGACCCTTATGCCCCTGCTGCGGATCATTTCAGGTGTTGTCGATAATCCCCGCCACATTTGCGTGGAGAATCTGGAGTACCCGTTTGAATGGTGCGAGCCGCTGTTGGCCTCCCTGCCCTTCAGCATTTGTCTTGATTACGGACATCTCTGGCAGAAGAATACCGATTGGAAAGCCCATCTCCAGAAGTGGTTGACACGCACCCGGATTATGCACCTCTACGGGTTCGACACCACCTCCCGGCACTATTCCCTGGAGCGGGCACCGCTCGCCCTGACACGGGAAGTATTGACCGCCATAGGAAATTATTCGGGCGTCTTGACGTTGGAGACTTTCGGATATGAGGATACAGCCACGTCAATAAAACGATTAACGGAGTGTCTGGAGTGAACAGGGAAATGAGGGTTCAGGGTTCAGGGTTCAGGGGAGGAATCGACAGGAATGAAAACTGAAAAAGAAATCGTCCTGGTATTGGGCGGGACGCGGAGCGGAAAGAGTTCCTATGCCCAGCGGCTGGCGGAATCCCGTTGGAGGCATCCGCTTTACCTGGCTACCGCCGAGACGCTGGACGACGAAATGGCGAATCGCGTCAAACTGCACCGCCAGCAACGCGGGCCGCACTGGGGATGTGCCGAAGAGCCGCTTGATGTGGCCCGAATCATCTGCACCACCACTCCGAACCGCGACGGCGTGCTCCTGGATTGCGCCACGCTCTGGCTGACCAATGTGCTCCTCAAAGAGGGCGAACTATCGGTGAAATCCCGGAAACAGGATCTGATCGCCGCGCTGCGGGAAAGTCAGACCGATGTCATCATCGTCAGCAACGAAGTCGGCATGGGGATTGTCCCCGACTCCCCGCTCGGCCGGAACTTTCGCGATCTGCAGGGCTGGCTCAACCAGGATCTGGCGGCCATCGCCGACACCGTCCTATTCATCATCGCCGGCCTCCCTCTGGTTTTAAAGGGAACGCTTCCGCAAAGCACGGGATCTATAGACAAGCACCCCCAGAATCGTGAGGAGTTAAGCAAAACGGGGCACCTCACCCCTAGCGTAGCGATTTAACGCCTACGCTTTGATGGGCGACCCATTACAAAAACAGTTTGACTATACATGAATCCAGCCCCCATCATAAAGGAATATGAGTTCTGAACATTGTGCGCAAAAGCGCCCATGACTTCTTTTTAAGGGATTAGAATATGGAGAAGGTGCTATTCATTGTTCCCCCTGCTGTCAAGTATGAGGAGTTTATTAATCCTGACTACAATATTGGAACACTAATAAAGAAAAATGGTTCTTTTGCCAATGTTTTGACGGAGATGCCTCTCGGCATCTTATCGATGAGCGCCTATCTTAAAGACCAGGCTTCTGTTGAAACCAAACTCATTGATTTCAACGTGATCTTAAACAAGATTGATCCCTTTAAGCACCAATCCTTTAGAGAGATGTTCGCCGAGTACCTCGAAGCGTTGGATTATGAACCCACAGTTATCGGGATTTCGTCATTATTTACCCCCTCCTATCAAAGTCTTTTAGATATTGCCAGGTGCTGCAAGAAAAGATTTTGCCAATCTCTTATTGTCGCTGGCGGCGGAATCCCCACGAACATGTATAGAAATATTTTCGAAGCCAGCAAGGACTTTGACGCACTTTGCTTCGGGGAAGGGGAGTTACCTTTACTTGGCCTTATTAAGGCCAAAGATAAACGTGATTTTCTTGAAGAACATCACTCATGGATAACCAGGAAGAAGAGTGATGATGGATCGACGTTTGACTACTGTTATATTGAAAATCTTGATGACATTCCTTTTCTTGACTATGAACTGATTGACAAGGACGACTATGGACTAAATCCTCTAATTTCGACTTATGCAGGGGTCGAGAACAGGAGGATGAGTTTTCATGTGATGACCTCCAGGGGGTGTCCCCACCATTGCTGCTTTTGTGCCTCGCATTCTATTCATGGTCGACGCATGCGGTTTTACAGCTTGGACCGCGTGAGAGAAGATTTCACCCGTCTTAAAAACCAATTCCAGGCACAAACTTTTATATTTCAAGACGACCATCTGGCTAATATTAAACAACGAACCTTGAAAATATTGGACATGATCAAGGACCTGAAAGTAACCGCCATATTTCAAAATGGGATCGCTCTGTACACTCTAGAAAGAGAGTTGCTCGAAGCTTATAAGAACGTCGGCGTGAACCAGATGGTTTTAGCCGTCGAATCCGGAAGCGAGAGAGTCTTGAAAGAGATCATTCACAAGCCCCTCCAGCTGGATATTGTCAAAAGAGTTGCTGACGATTGTCGGGACTTGGATATTTATACCGATGTGAATATCTTGATTGGATTCCCCGGCGAAAACAAACACGATATTGATGAAGCGCGATGTTTTTTAAAATCAATCAACGCCAATTGGTTTCGAGTCGTTGTGGCAACGCCCTTGGTTGGCAGTGAAATGTTCAGGATCTGTGTTGACAAGGGGTATCTCAAACATGGCCATGTTGACAGCAACTACAAAAAGGCTGTTATTGATACGGAAGATTTTACCGCAGAATGGATACAGGAGACGGCGTATTTGTTAAATCTTGAATTAAATTTTGTCCACAACAGCGATATGAAATTCGGCAGATATCAAATTGCTTTAAAGGGATTTGCAAACGCCTTAAGGGCTAAACCGGATCATGCCTTCGCTTTCTACTACTCTTCGGCGTGTTATGCGAAGATGGGTAATACTTCGGCGGCGAAACAGTCTCTGGATTCTGCCAAAGCCATTGTTTCAAAGGACTCGCGATGGAAAAAGTATTTCGATCATTTTGAATTGGGTTGGTTTGATTATAACCTGATCACTGCCCGCTAGCCGCCCGGTGACTATGAAAATAATCGCATCTTCCGGTAAAGTCAGACCGACGGGTTGTCGAGTCCTTGAGCAAGCGGTGGAAGTGCTCGACTCCGCCGTCCCTAACCCGTCAAAAGGTCTTCCAGATGAGGTCTTTTACTACATCAGCCGGATGACCCCCATGGTGAACGTCGACCTACTGGTAAAGGACAAGAAGGGGCGTACGCTTCTGGCATGGAGAAACGACCCCTATGCCGGGCGTGGATGGCATCTCCCGGGCGGAATCATTCGGTTCCTCGAAACCTTGGAGAATCGGATCAACCAAGTCGCATTGCAGGAGATCGGCGTACCAGTCAAATTCGACCCTGCGCCTCTCGCAATCAACCAGATCATCGCCCCCGATCTTCCGGTCAGAAACCATTTCATTTCAATACTTTACAGCTGTTATCTCCCAGAAACATTCACGCCGGACAACAAGGGACGAACCGCCACCAAAGCTGGGTATCTCAAGTGGCACGACTCCTGTCCGGATGACCTATTGCCGTTCCATGACATCTACCGAAATTGGCTTCACACGGTTCAGCCCCACCACCACCCTATGCATCATGGAATCCGTCATGGTTCTTGAAACTGTCATTGAGGCTATTTGCGCCAGTTTTCCCTAGTTTTTCCTTGATACACAATCCGCTGGACAATACCTTCTTGCCTTACTCAAGTGGGGGGTGGGGGATCATTGATTTGCCTGCAGGACATCTCGTGAAAGCATACTAATGATTAGAGTTTCTGACTTCATATTCAAGTACCTGGCGGACAGAGGAGTCCGACATGTATTCTTGGTCGTTGGGGGCGGCGCCATGCAGATGAATGACGCCTTGAGGCTGGAGAAGCGGATCTCCTATATCTGTAACCACCATGAGCAGGCTTCATCGATTGCCGCAGAGGGTTATGCCAGGACAACGGGCAAACTGGCGGTCGTAAGCGTGACATCCGGCCCAGGGGGAACCAATACCATCACAGGCGTCATTGGCCAGTGGCTGGATTCCGCACCTGTTTTGTACTTGTCCGGGCAAGTGAAATACGAAACCACGATCGCCTCGGCTCCAAACCTCGGCTTACGTCAGCTCGGGGATCAGGAAATCAACATCGTGGATATGGTCAAACCTGTCACCAAGTACGCCAAAATGATCACCGATCCCACCACCATCAAGGCCGAACTCGACAAGGCGATATTCATTGCGACCTCCGGCCGCCAGGGTCCTGTCTGGCTCGATATCCCGCTCAATGTCCAGGGTGCCCTGATCGACGAGAAAGCCCTGCAGGGCTTGCCCTTGTCATCTGACGATGCTGAAATTTCCTGCGACACGATTAACGACGTGATTGCCTGCCTGACTCAGGCTAAGCGACCGCTCCTGATCGCCGGGCATGGCATCCGCCTCGCCAAGGCTCAAACCGGTTTTCAGAATCTCGCGCGCCAGCTGGCCATCCCGGTTGTGACAACGTTCAACGGATTCGATCTTCTCGAAACCTCATCCGACCATTTCATCGGCCGAATCGGAACCCTAGGTAGCCGCGCAGGGAATTTCGCCCTGCAAAATGCAGACCTGATCCTCTGCCTCGGCACCCGGAACAACATTCGGCAAATCAGCTACAACTGGCCTTCCTTTGCCCACCGCGCAAAGAAAATCCTTGTCGACATTGATCCCGCCGAACTACACAAGCCGACCCTCAAAGGCGATCTCCTGATTCAGGCGGATGCCGGACGCTTCATCAACAAACTGATCACCCGACTCCCCAGCGACTATCGCGTCGACGGCCGATGGCTTGAGTGGTGCCAGTTGCGGAAGAATAAGTACCCGGTCGTGCTGGACGCCTACAAACAGCCCAACCGAGAGGCTGTGCATCCGTACCACTTTGTGGAAGCCCTGACATCGCGTCTAAATGAGGGAGCTCAGGTCGTGGCGGGCAATGGATCGGCCTGCGTCGTTCTGTTCCAAGCCGGAATTGTGAAAGCCGGACAGCGAATGTTCTGGAACTCAGGTTGTGCCGCCATGGGATATGACTTGCCCGCCGCGATCGGCGCGGCCGTGGCAAGCGGACGAGACGTAATCTGCCTGACCGGCGATGGAAGCATTCAGATGAACCTGCAGGAACTGCAAACAATCAAGCATTATCGGTTACCCATCAAGATCTTCCTGCTCAACAATCAAGGCTACCGATCCATCGAACAAACCCAGGCGGCCTTCTTTGGCACCGATTATATTGGCTGCAACCAGACCTCGGGGGTGAGCTTCCCGGATAACGCAAAACTGGCCGAACTCTACGGCCTAAACTATTTTAGGCTGGCCGCAACAAACACGATGACGGAGATCATCGATTGTGTTCTTGCCAGCCCAAACGCAACTCTCTGTGAAGTCGTCCTGGAAAACGGCTACAATTTCGCCCCAAAACTGAGTTCCGAGAAACTACCAGACGGAAGACTGGTCTCGAAACCCCTAGAAGACCTGTATCCGTTCCTAGACCGTGACGAACTTGCGGAGAACATGATCCATGACGATGTCAGCTAACCATAAAGCCGCATTGGACAAGATCCTGAACGATCAAATCAAGCTTTTCGCATTTGATCTGGACGGAACTCTCTATGTCGGAGAAAAGGCCGTTCCGGAAGCGATCGAACTGATCGCCGAACTTCGTCGCAATCACCAAGTCGTCTATTTTACAAACAATTCAAGCAAGACCATTACCCAACTTTCTAAAAAGCTAAGGGAACTGGGGTTTTTCTGCGGATCGTCAGACGTGTACTCTGCAGGGGCGGCCACTGCGGACTACTTGAAGGAGTCCGGGCTGGACAACGTATATCTGATCGGTTCTGTGGGGCTTCGAGCCGAGGTGGAGGCTCGGGGCCTGAGGGTTTGCCCCGCCAAAACCGCGCATCATGTGGTCGTGGGCCTCGATCTGGACTTCACCTACCAAAAGATCGCAGACGCCCTTGCGATCATCAATAGAGGGGGCAAGTTCATTGCCTGCAACGAGGACCGGAATTTCCCTGCAGGTGAAGGATTGATCCTGCCCGGCTGCGGCGCCATGGCGGGGGCCATCACAACGGCAGCAGACAAAACACCTGATTTCACGGTGGGCAAGCCGAATCCCTACCTCCTGGCCAGGATCGCCACCGAATACGGGGTCAAGGCGGAGGCAATCATGGTGGTGGGAGACTCCTATGATAGTGACATCGCCATGGCCTTAAGCTATCGTAGCAAGGCTATATTGGTAGGACAACAGGCGGTTTTTGCCCCAACCGTCTGGTCGGTAGAAAATGTCGGCCAAATTCGCAGACTGCTGAGGAAATCACAATGAATGTTCTTGAATACGAAATGATCGAGCTGCTGAAGAAGCTGAAGAACGAATACGGCGTATTCGAAATCAAAGCCGAGTACGAGAACGAGGGCAGCCGACAGGTGGAGTTGATGCGACTAAAGGACGTCGCGGGTCAGGCCGACCTCCCGATCATCCTCAAGGTCGGCGGGGTTGAAGCGGTCACCGACATGTACGAAGCCCTGTCTCTGGGCGCAAAAGGGATCATCGCGCCGATGGCGGAGACCGCCTTTGCCGCCAGCAAGTTCCTGGACGCCATCGACGTCTTCATCCCGGAAGACAACCAGCGGGACGTCGACTTCGCCATCAACATCGAAACCATCACCGCCTACCATAATCTGGATACCATCCTGGCCCTTCCAAAACTCCACCTATTGAAAAGCATGACCGTTGGGCGAGTTGACTTCACCGCGTCCATGGGAGCAGACCGGAGCTTCGCCAACAGCCCAAAAATGCTGGAATATTGCACAACCATGCTCCAGAAGATCAAGGCTAGCGGCCTGAAAACCGCCCTAGGGGGAGCGATCTCAACCGAGTCGGAGCAGTTCATCAAGACGCTGGTCGACAAGGACCTTCTGGACAAGTATGAGACCCGGAAACTCGTTTTCCGCAAGACGGCTGTCAAGAACCTAATGGACGGCCTCTCGGAGGGCATCAAGTTCGAACTCTTATGGCTGAAAAGTAAGCGGCGGTATTATCACCGCATCAAGATCGAGGACGAAAAACGTATCGCCATGCTGGAGGAGCGGGTCAAGATCGCCGATCCCAGCTATACTCCCGACTCCCTATGAACTCTCCCCGCTGCCATCTCTGCGAAGGCCTGTTGTTCTCCACGCCGATTCTCGCCTTGAAAGGCATGCCCAAAGCAGCCCAGTACTACCCAGCCCCGGAAGAATTCGCGGCGGACAAGGGGATCACCCTGCCTATCTATCAATGCGCCTATTGTGGTCTCGTACAGCTCGTCCGCACGCCAGTTGACTATTACCGGGAAGTTATCACGGCTGCGGCCTTCTCGGAAAAAGCCAAGGCTTCGAGGCTGGCCCAAATGAAGGAGATTGTCCAGGAACATGACCTTGAGGGCAAGCGGGTACTCGAGCTCGGATGCGGCAAGGGCGATATGCTGGACATTCTCCAGGAAGCAGGAATGCTGGCGACGGGGCTCGAGGGTTCAGCCAGTTCAGTCGAGATCGGTAAGGCGGCCGGTCGAAACATCATTCACGGCTATATCGACGACGAACAGAGGCTCGAAGGGGCGCCCTTTGACGCCTTTATCGTCTTGAATTACCTGGAGCACATGCCGGAGCCTGGCAAGGTCATCCGCCTGCTCCACCAGGTTACGACCGAAACCGCCCTAGGCTACATCACCGTACCGAACCTCGCCTACATCCTCAAGAGCCGGTGTTTCTATGAATTCGTGGCCGACCACCTCTCCTACTTCACACAGAGCACCTTTACCTTCGCTTTTGAAGCGAACGGGTTCGAAGTCCTGAACTGCCAGACCATCAACGAGGACAACGATCTCGCGCTCACCGTGCGGAAACGAAAGCCCCTAGACTTGACGAATCAGTACAATGATGTGGAGACCTTGATCGGAACCTTGCGGGCGCTCGCCCTCGACTACCAGGCACAGGGCAAGAAACTCGCCGTCTGGGGAGCCGGCCACCGGACCCTGGCCCTGCTGGCCCTCGCCGGACTGTCCGATGTGGCTTACGTGATCGATTCCGCCAAATTCAAGCAGGGCAAGTTCACCCCCGTCCTGCACCTCAAAATCGTACCTCCGTCCCAACTAAAGAACGAACCGGTCGACCTTGTCCTCGTGATGGTGCCGGGGCTGTACCCAGGCGAGGTGCTGAAAACACTTGCAGGAATGGGCATCGGGAGTGCGGTCGCCGCCTTGCGCGGAAACGAACTCGAGCTCATGGTGAAGGAGTAGGAACCAAATGAAGGCAAAAGTGATCGCTCGCATTTTTAATTCTGAAAAATCGAAGCTTGAGGATGCGATTCCGCTCGACACCCCCTATTCGGTACACATTGACGTCTGTA
>CAJBSZ010000487.1 GCA_903958395.1 uncultured bacterium
CTTATCAGAAGCCCATCATGGAGCGGTTCGGCCTGGGTTGTTACGGGTGTTGTGAGCCGTTGGATCAGCGCTGGCAATACATCAAGGATGTGCCGGGGCTACGCCGGATTTCGGTGTCACCCTGGGCCAATCCCGAGGTCATGGGGGAACATCTGGGAAGCGGATTCATCTTCTCCAGCAAGCCGAATCCCGCCCATCTGGCCGTGCCGAATCTCCATGAGGTTGAGGTGCGTGAGGAACTTCGCAAGATACTCACGGCGGCCCACCGACACGGATGCCGCCTGGAGTTGATCATGAAGGATAACCACACCCTGGGCGGGAATCCCCTGAACGCGGTGAACTGGTGCAGGATGGCGCGCGAGGAAATTCGGAATATTTGGGAGTAAGTTACAATGACACAGCACACAAGAGTCGATCAGGGCGAGGAAGGGACCGGGCGGGGGCATCGGATATACCTTTTGACCATCAGTCTGATAGCCGCGATGGGCGGCTTAATGTTCGGGTTTGATCTCGGGATCATCACCGGAGTCATCCCGTACATCAAACATCAACTTGGGCTTAGCAGTCTGTTGCTGGGGTGGGTGGTTGCCATTTTCAAGTTGGGATGCATGTTTGGGGCGTTCGGCATTTCACGCTATGCGGACAAGTATGGCCGCAAGAAGACGATGCTCGCCAATGCGTTTCTGCTGATCATTTCGTCGGTGGGGGCCTCCTTGTCGCCCAATGCCATGATGTTGGCCACCTGGCGGTTTATCCAGGGACTCAGTGTCGGTGCGGCGTCGGTGCTGTCTCCGATGTACATTGCCGAGATCGCTCCGGCCAAGTCGCGGGGGAAGTATGTTTCTCTCAACCAGTTGACCATCATTCTCGGGATCCTGCTGGCCACTGTAAGCGGTTATGTTTTCGGTGATAAGAACATCGAAAGTCATGCCTGGCGTCTGATGCTGGGCTCCGCGTTTGCGCCCGCAGTCCTGTTTTTCGTGTGCCTGTTCTTCATTCCCGAGTCGCCCCGCTGGTTGGTCAAGGATGGCTGCGACGAGGAAGCCCTGCGCGTGTTGGGCAGGATCGGGACGTCCTGCCAGTTTGGTGAAATCAAGAGGACGTTGGCCGAAAACCACCGTCACGGGCACTACCGTGACCTGTTGGCGCCCGGCCTGTTCACGGCGTTGATGGTGGGGGTCGGGTTGGCGATTCTGCAGCAGTTTAGCGGGTGCAACAATGTGACGACTTATATTCAGGTGATCTTCGAAAAGGCGAAGATCGAACTGACCGATGGACTGTTCAAGGGGATGTTCGTGGGCTTGGTGTTCTTCTTCTTTACCTTCCTTGCCATCGCCACGATTGACCGTCTTGGGCGCAAGAAGTTGATGTTGATCGGTACGGCCCTGATGGGGGTCATCCTGTTTGCTCTGGCGTGGGCCTTCAGCCATATCGGTCAGCTGGAACTGGCGCATCAGGACACGGTGATGGCCGGACGTATCGTGTTTGTGCTGGTGCTTGCCTACATTGCGACCTTTGCTTTCACATTGGGGCCGGTCACCTGGGTCTTGCTGTCTGAGATCTATCCCAACTTCATCCGCGAAAAGGCGTTGTCGATCGCCTCCTGCACGCTTTGGACGGCAACCTTCCTGGTTGTCCTCGTGACTCCCTACCTGCTGAATCTGAGTCCGGTGTTCAACTTTGTTCTGTTCGGATCCATGAACGTGGTCGGGTTCTTCCTGGTGTTGAAATGGCTTCCGGAAACCAAGGGGCGGTCGCTTGAGGACATGGATTCGCTTTGGATCAAGCAAAAGTAAGGCTCGCGTATCCGGTGGATGGGGAGAACGCGTTTTGCGACATGTTGTTTTATAACCTGATTTCAATGGGTGGGCGCAACAACTGGTAACAGATAAGGTTGGTACTGGTGTCTATGTTGGCGATCAGCGTTTGTGCCCACTATGCATGAGGAGCCGATTCACATCGGAGCGGCGAATGACACCTGCGGTTTCCGTCAGGGAATTGGCCGTGCCACAGACGACTCCCAGTTGCAATGCCTCATTCAGGGTTTTGCCACGCATCAGGCCAACTGCGATTCCCGCCATCATGGCGTCCCCGCAGCCTGTTGAATTCACCACATTGATTTTCGGCGGGGTGATTTTCCAGGAATCCTTCCCGTCAAAAGCGATGGCGGGTTTGGAGCCTTGTGTGATGACGATCCGTTTGGCGCCCCATTTCACAAGTTCCTTGATGCCGCGTGCCAGATTGGGTGTTCCTGTGGCTTCAGC
>CAJBSZ010000488.1 GCA_903958395.1 uncultured bacterium
AATCGTAATCGTAATCCTTTCCGGGGCAGTCGATTACGATTACGATTAGGATTACGATTAGGATTTCTATGGGATGCTAATGAATTGCATTCGTATCCCTGATTCGTTATGGTTCCCGCTATGGCTCAACCCTTACCCAGACTCCCGCTTGGGATCAGCGACTTCGCGGTACTCCGCGAAGAGGGAATGAACTATCTTTATGTGGACAAGACCTTGCGGTTGCTTGACCTGCTTAATGCCGGCAAATATCTCTTCCTCGCCCGCCCGCGCCGGTTCGGCAAGTCCCTGCTCTGCTCCACCCTCAAATACCTCTACGAAGGCCGCCGCGAACTCTACACGGGGCTCGGGATCGAACCGCTCTGGGATTGGACGAAGACCAATCCGGTCGTGCATCTCAGTCTGGCCTCCGCAGAGAGCATCTCGGTGGAGGCTCTACGGGAGTCGCTCCTAAACATGTTGGCCAATCACGCCAAACCTTACGGCATCGCGCTGTCAGGGCGGTTGCTGCCGGACGATTTCGTGGCACTTCTTGTGGGAATCCACGCACAGACCGGCCGCCGCGTGGTGGTTATTGTGGATGAATACGAAAAGCCGGTTCATGATCATATCAGCAATCCGCCAATGGCCCGTGCCATGCGCGATGTGCTTTCCTCTTTCTACGGCGCACTCAAGGATTGCGATGCACAACTGGAAAAACTCTTTATCACCGGCATCGGGCGCATGGTTCGCACCAGCATCTTCTCCGAACTGAATCAGATGAAGGATGTGACCCTGCACCCGACAGCGGCTGAACTCTGCGGCTATACCGAGACGGAACTACACCGTGATTTCGCCCCCTTCATCACCCGTCTGGCGCAAGCCAACACCATGACCCCGGCCCAGGCCTGGCTCACCTTGCGAAACCGCTACAATGGCTACTGGTGGGGGGAGGGCGAAAAAGTCTACAATCCCTGGGCGATCCTCAACTGCGTTGACATCTGCAAATTCAACAATTTCTGGTGGGCCAGTGGCACGCCGGGCATGCTGGTCGCCCTGGCCGCCACCCTGAAACGCCCGGATGGCGACTTGGAGGGGGTTAAAGCCACCGATCTGTCATTGCTATTCGATATCACTCAACCCAAGGCCGAGCCCCTGCTCTGGCAATCCGGCTATTTGACGGTCAAGGACTCCAGTGAAGGCGTGTTTACCTTAGGCTTCCCTAATGCCGAGGTAAAGGAGGCTTGGTTCAGCATGATGCTGGGCCATTTCTGCGGCCCGAATGGACCTGATGGCCCCACGTCCGCCGCCGTGATGCTGGCTGCACTACGAACCGGAGACCGCACTCAGTTCGAGCAGGCGCTCATCTCCCTTTTTGCCGCCATCCCCTACGACATCCAGGTCAACCGCGAAGCCTATTATCACTCGGTCTTCTTCGCCGCACTCCAGGCGACCGGCGGGAAGATCATCGCCGAACCGCATTCCGATAAGGGCCGCACAGACGCCGTGCTCAAGACCCCCAACGCCATCTACGTCATCGAGTTCAAACTGGGTTCCGCCGCCGAGGCCCTGGCCCAGATCAAGACGCGGCGCTATTACGAGCCCTACCTCACCGATCCGCGTCCCATCATCCTGCTTGGCGCAGGCGGTTTCGAAGAGCGCGCCATCCAGTGCCTTTGGGAAACCGTCGCCAAATCCGGCTGAGCGCCGAGGGACAGGCTTGAATGGCGCGTTATGTTGCGCGCAACATAAAGCGTCATTCGGGACAGACATATAATCATCCTGGCTCAGCCCTGACGGCGGCGATAGCCTGACGGCCTTCCTCTTGAATAAGGGCTGTAAGATAAGCCCAGAAGTCTTCCTTTTCCAGAGTCGCGGCAACGGTCTTCGCCGGTAGAAACCGTCGCATCTCATCGATAAAGGCCATGCGCACGGAAGGATCAGTCCCCAAGCTGGCGGAACGTAACCGAATCTGATCCATAAATTCCAATTCCTCACGCCGGTGATCGGCTATCTTGACGGGGATCAGCGCGGATGGCATCTCTATCCCCTGTTGCTTCAACCAGAGAATGTCCCACAGATCCCGATTCTTGATCCGGTTCGGCCTGAATGCCAAGGCGATCAGTTTGTCCGCCAATATCTCTTCCCGGCTTTGTGCCCGGATAATCAGGCCGGAGGTTCCCATGTCGATCCCGTAGAAATTGCGCAACATCATCGGCCGACTGATGTGACTGGGCACAGCACAGATGTCGATATGGATACGTTGCGGAGGAAGGTCCCTCCTCTCAGGATGCGTAAGCAGGGTCATCTTCCATGTGTCCACGCCCAAAGTCTCCTTCATGGGTTCCGCCACCTGCACCTTCAGTGAATACTTCTTCTCCAGTTTGGCGATCAGCACAGAGGCGAGCGAGCCTAATGTCTGCCGTGTGAAATCCTGCCCTCCCGTAAAATCGAGATCTTCACTTAAACGAGGAGATCCATAACATGCCCGCAGACAGGTTCCCCCGATGAACGTCATACCGGCCAGTAAGCCGGCGGCGTTCATTTCCCTCAAAATATCATGGTGCAGTAATTCCTTTTCGACCACCGCCCGCACTGAAGTCAGTTCGGGGCTGGCCCGCATTGCTTCCTCGACTAACCGATCAAATAAGTTCACGCGCCACCTCCCAATTGATCAGATCCTTATTGCGGCGGGTTGCTCTCATGTCCCGCAAGGCCAGTACCGGGGAAGCCCGCCACAGCCGACAGGCGGAGTCGTAAGAGAGAAGCCCTGACAGTTCGTCCGGTCGCCGGGCCGTATGCACAAACTCAATGCGGCCGTAATCGCCACAACGGATTACGTTACTGCGCCCCGATGACATCAGGGTAATTGAGTTGATTGGAATCTGGGAGATAATCCCTGTATCGCTCAAAGCCGTCTCAAGGCTGATGTAATTGAACTCGCCAGCTCGAAGCAGCGCCGCTGTGTGGAACAATATCCGGCCCCGGGGATAATCAACCCTTGGGTAAAGATAAATACCCCGACAAACCCGCTTGAGAATCCCTGCTTTTTCGGCCCGACTCAACGGTACGAAAAGCCCTCCCTGTGTTCCCAAAATCCCCTGTAGATCCGAGGAGGAAAAGAGGTAATGGTCAACATCAGCTAGGCTAGCCAGCACCTTCTCCAATATTTTTTGAGGTTGCATCTCTTAATAACTATACAAAACATTTCATTATTTGCAAGTTTCTGTATTGTTATTCAGCCGCAACGGGCGCATGTCACTTTATGTTGCGCGCAACATAATCTGCCACACGCTCCTGCACGCCGCCATGCCGCAGTGTGCATTTCAGCGAAGTCTGCGTGCAAAGCCATATCCAATAGGCACCGTTTCACGAGCACAATACCCTGTATTTGCTGGTGTTTTAGAATCGTTTGCGAGACTGTGATTGTTGAATTTCCTTTTCCGGGTAGACTCGGGCCTTGCGGCCCGAGCCCCCCACAGACCCGTACTAGCGAATTTCCCGCATATTATGTGGTGCACCACATAAGATGCGTTATGTTGTGAACTCCGTTATGTGGCGAAGTCGTTGTAAGTGGTTGTAATTACGGTTTATTCGAATCTGACTTCACCACATAACGAGGATGGTATGTTAGTGCCCCCAACACGGAGGTACATACCATGTTCGAGTCACTGTTCTGCTACGGATCAGTTCTGCGTCGGCATCGTGAAGGCCCTCTCGCTGCCGAACGGGCGGCATACTTATGCACGTTGGTAGCCAAAGGCATGGCGCGTGGCACGATTTTGCATCACGCAAGATATTGCCTATGTGTTGCCAAATATCTTCATCGATGGGCGGCGGATCGCCCTTTGGATGCGAAAGATATCGAAGATCTTTCGCTGAGCTGGGCTGCCGAGCGAGTAACAAGTGGTCATGCCACAGCCATTCGATGGCCCGCCCAAAACTTTCGGCCAGTTGCGGAGGACTTTCTACGCAGTTGCGGACGAATAAAACCGCCACCCTCACCGATACCCGGAATATATGGCGAGAAACTGACTGATTTCATAACAGCCCGTAAGCAAACCCACTGGCATTCTACTGCGACATGTCGCTCTGCACGTTGGCAAGTTCAACATTTTCTCGACTATATTCAGCAGCGTGGTGTTGCGCTTGTGAATGTGATGCCGACCGATATCGACGCCTATTTCGAACATGTTTCTCAGCGGTGGAGCAGAGTCTCACTGCACACTTGCGCAAAGATATTGCGCGCGTGGTTCACGTATTGCGAACAGCGCGGATGGGGACGTACAGGCATCGCTGGCGCGATTCTACTACCGCGTCTTTACATTCATGAGGGCTTGCCGATTGGTCCCACATGGGACGAAGTGGGCCGAATGTTGAACAACACAACCGGTGACACTGCGCCGGCGTTGCGCGACCATGCAATCATTATGCTGCTCTCGGTGTATGGATTACGGTCAGGTGAAGTGCGCCGGCTAAAACTTGAGGATATCGACTGGGCGCATGAGCGGATACTGATTGTCCGCTCCAAGAGTGGACAGAAGCAATCCTTGCCACTTGATCCTCAGGTGGGCAATGCCATTGTGCGCTACCTGCGCCACGGCCGACCACAATGTGACAGCCGCGCGGTCTTCCTGACCATTCGAGCCCCACCAGGTCCTTTGTCAACCGGTGGTCTCTACAATGTGGTTCATCATCACCTCTTGAAAGTATCATCGCCTTTGAAGGGGTGCGGACCGCACGCCTTGCGACATGCATGCGCCCGGCATTTACTTGAAATCGGACGATCATTTAAAGAGGTCGGAGACCACTTGGGTCATCGTAGCCCAGACTCCACGCGTTTCTACGCCAAAGTAAATCTGATGTCATTGCGTCGAGTAGCTTTCGAAGATCTAGGAGGGTTGTCATGAAATGTTTTGCTGCCATTGATTCCTATGTCACACTCAAGCGCTCCTTGGGCGCGGTTTTTCGTTCGGAAATGCGGATTTTAAAGCAATTCGAGCACTTCTGCGGCGACGTCCCCATCGAAACAATCTCTCCAGCGGTATGTCGCATTTTCTGCCGGGGTGTCGGGCCGCCTACTCGCTGGTGGGAGCGCAAGCATTACACCCTTCGGAACTTTTTTGCATTTTGTGTGGCCAGAGGCCATCTGGCGGCTTCGCCGCTAATTGATGCGGGGCCGAAAATACCTCACTCCTTTGAGCCTCACATTTATTCCCGAGAGGAACTTCAGCGGCTTCTCGATGCAACATCCGTTCTGAAGGAGAAGCGTGCTCCGCTACAGCCTTATGCGTTTCGAACCTTGCTGTTAGTGCTGTACGCCGCCGGACTGCGTCCCAGCGAGGGCCTACGCTTGAGATGCTGTGATGTGGATTTAGGCGATCATGTTCTCAGCATCTGGGATACCAAGTTCTTCAAGTCTCGATTGGTGCCGACAGGCATCAGTCTGAGTCGGGTGCTTGAATCATACAATGCGATGAGACAACAACTTCCCTTTCCGGAAGCAGATCGCTCACCCTTCTTTGCGTTAAAAAATGGACAGTCGATCACCTTGCAGCAATTGGAGAAAGTCTTTACGCGATTACGCAAGCACGCCGGAATCGAGCACCCATCGCATGCCCGCTGGCAACCGCGGCTGCACGATCTGCGGCACACCTTTGCTGTCCACCGGCTTATCACCTGGTACCGGGAAGGTATAGACGTACAGGCGTGCCTACCATTGCTGGCTACGTACCTGGGACACGTCAATGTTTCGGGAACACAAACCTATCTAACCATGACCCCTGAATTACTCGCCGAGGCATCCAAACGCTTTGAACAATATGTAAACATTAGGAAGGAGCAAAACCATGAAATCTAATCTGCATCCGTTCGGGACGTTCGTTCGTCGCTTTCTCCTCGAGGAGGTGGTCGCAGACCGTAACCTCAGTCTCAACACTCAGCACAGTTATCGGGATACCATTCGATTGCTTTTCGAGTTTATCGCCGAGCATCATGCAATCGATCCTGCGAAGGTGATGACTGAGCAGGTCACGGCCGCTCTGGTGCGTGACTTCCTTGTCTATCTTGAGAATAAACGAGGGAACTCGGGGGCCACGCGTAATCAGCGGTTGGCCGCCATTCACTCGCTTTTCCGCTTCATCAGTTGTCAGGCACCTGAACTTGTTGATCACGTCAGTTCCATTCATGCGATCCCGCCACGCCGAACGGGCATACCGACGATGTCATATCTCGACAAACTGGAAATAGATGCGTTGCTCTCCGTGCCTGACTGCGGACGACCACAGGGGCGCCGTGACTATGCGCTGTTACTCTTTCTCTACAACACCGGCGCACGCGCCAGTGAAGCCGCTGGAGTCAAAGTCAGCGACTTGGCATTAGGCATCTCGCCCTCGGTGCGTCTGCTTGGCAAAGGGCGCAAGACCCGTATCTGCCCGTTGTGGCTGCATACGGCCGATGTCTTACGCGAACTCATTGCCACGCACATCGAAAGACCAAAGGATGCTCCGGTATTCCTGAATGTCCGTGGTCAGCCCATCACCCGCTACGGTATCCATACGCTTGTCGCTCGCACCGTCAAGAAGGCGGCCGCAAAAACGCCATCACTACAAAATAAACGTGTCAGTCCGCACACCCTGCGCCATACCACAGCCGTACACCTCTTACACGCCGGAGTGGACATTAATACCATCCGTGCGTGGCTGGGTCATGTCACCTTCGAAACCACAAATCGCTATGCCGAGGTCGACCTTGAGATGAAGGCGTCCGCGCTGGAGGCTTGCGCAGTTCGAGATTCTGAAACCTGCCTTGAAGACCGTACGCCGATCTGGCGCAAAGACAGCAAAATCATGGAGTTCTTGATGAGGTTGTAGGGCGCACGCCGCCTTTCGTTATGTGGTGAAGTCAGACTCGAATAAACCGTAATTACAACCACTTACAACGACTTCGCCACATAACGGAGTTCACAACATAACGCATCTTATGTGGTGCACCACATAAGATGCGGGAAATCTGCACGTCCGGTTTGACGAGGGGGATGCCCGCGCAAGCGGGCATCTCTACTCTACTGGTCTTCTGTTCAAATTTCTTTAACATTTGCTTAGCTTGATAGCTATGGGACGCCTCGCCCTACCCGAAGACA
>CAJBSZ010000489.1 GCA_903958395.1 uncultured bacterium
CCAATGATCGTATCAAGCCCCTTGGGAAGATCCCTGACAAATTGCGACACGTTCGCCAGCTCCAGGACTTCCTGAAGCCGCGTGTCATCCACGTGATCAAGCCCGTAGGTGATATTCTCACGGACCGTTCCCGAAAACAGGATGGTGTTCTGGGCAACCACAGCTAGGTAATGGCGATAGGTGCGCATATCCAAAGTTTCCATATCGCACCCATCCAGCAGAATCCTTCCTCCCGTCGGACGACGGAACCCGATAACCAGATTCATCAGGGTGGACTTGCCTGAGCCGGACTCCCCTACAAACGCCACGCTTTCGCCCGGTTTGATGTCGAGCGTCACATCCTGGACCGCCGGCGTCAGACCCGGAGCATAGCGGTATTCCACACGGTCGAGAACAATACGCCCCTCAACCTGCCTGACCTCTCGCCTCCCCTCATTACGCTCAAGATCTGGACACTCCAGAATCTCACTCAAGGAACGCAGCGATTCCCGGCCCAGACAGAGCGTCGGATAAAAATCAACCAGACCATTGATCGAACCGACCATCATTCCGAAATAGCCCAGATACATGACCACATCGCCCGCCTGAATCGAACCTTTCACTGCCATCCAGGCGGCGACTCCGATACAAATGAGATTGAAGAGCTGGAAACACACCCAAACCGACGAACCGAAAACTGAATTAACCAGATCGACCCGGAGCGCTTTCCGACGCAGGGTCTGGAACTGGTTTCCAAGCCGGCGGGTTTCCGCCTCTTCCACCCCATGGGCACGTGTAACAGGGATCATTTCCAGCATCTCGGTCACCATGGACGTCATGGTTTCCATTTCAGTCCGGAATTCCCTGTTACTCTTGTCCATCGGACGACGGAATAACTGCACCAACAGGACGGCCACGGGCGCCGCCACAAGAAAGAACAGAGCAATGACAGGCTTGTGGTAAAGGGTAACGCCCAGGGCAATGACCACCGAGAGCACACTGTTCAGCACGACTCCGAACATCTGGCGCGACAGGGATTCAACGACCTCCACGTCACGCAGAATCTTGGACTGCATCCGTCCGGTGGTAAACCGGTTGTGAAACGAAATCGAGAGCTGCTGGAGCCGTGTGACCAATACACACCGGATCTGCTGCTGCATGCTCCGGACCGCCTTGCTGAGGTAGTAGACATGCAGGGTATGCAGGGGGATATTCTGGAGAATCAATACCAGCATGACGATAAAATTGACCCTGATCGTGTCGAGGGAGCCCGCCGTCACGGGCGAGAGGGAGTTCAGGATATTCCGTGTGATGACCGGCCAGACCCAAACGGGGGACGCCTTAACAACAAAAACCAGCGCGGCCAGGGCCAGATTCACGTACTGCCCGGCAAAGAAACCCCACAACGTTGAAACCCATGATTTTCCGCGGTAGCGACGCCAGAGAAGCCGGAAAAACCAGCCCGGCGCCACCAACCCGGCGAGTCCAGTTTTATGTCTGGTGAAAAAGTTCCTTCTCATGCTTGGTTTAACCTGATGAGTTAGTATCGGCAATTATCGCGAAACCACTCAACCATATATTCGTAATCCGACACCGACACACTGGGCGGGATGGTTTGATGATGTCGCGTTTCCCGTGCATTACCATTGTTAAGGGCAGATCCCGGTGCGCCAGATTGATGACCTCTTCACGCACATTGGCGGGTGCCCCGCCAGGACTGAACATCTGGTCCTTGATGTTGGCCAGCATCCCCCGCCCCGGCAGGCAATCCACACGCTTCACACGGTCCACAATCCAGTTCCCAGCCGCTGTAATGCCCACTCGCTGCTTCATGGTGGACCTCCCCTCAATCGCTCACCAGTTTCACGAAGGCGGGCGCATCCTCATCAATCCTGCTAAAACGCCCCACCCGCTTGTTCTCGAAATAGTTGTCATGGGCGTCATCGTTCGCGGTGGACACTTCGCCCACGATGGCATACTCAGAATCGGCCCAGAAGGCGTGCAGAACGCCCTTGGTGAGCGTAACCCGCTCCCCGAATTCGAGGATCAACGGTTTCCCCGGCGGAATATCACGCCACTCCCCGTTTACTTGAAGGCGAACCGGGGCTGACGATGGCAACTCAATGGTCAAACGCCACCGCCTGCAGATGATGTCCTCTTTCTTGGCCGCATGATAATGGCGCGGCGTCATCTGGTTACTCCTCACATACATCAGCTTCTCGCAATACTCAGGCTGTTCTGCGAGGTTCACCAGGGTCAATCCAGCATTAAGGCCGTTTGTGCTTCCTTCACTGCTGCATTGATTTCTGATCGCTTCATCATTCCACCATATTTTCTGTTTTAAATACCTTCGAAGGCAATCATCATGTGAGCTTTCACTTCAGGCACCACGAGATGGCAATATTCGCCTTTCATTATGAAGGACAAAGCATCTCCGGATGGGGCCAGATAAACCGACCTCGGTGGCTTCCCTGTCCGCACCGCAAGGGAGATATCCCGCACAGGATAAAGTTCTTCGATCCATTCCACGTTGATGTGCCGCCGCTGGGGCTGGAAATTCACCAGGTGGGCCACCAACCGCTTCGGCTTCGCCTGGCGATTAACTGATATTTCCATGGCTGAGGGGGCATGGGCCTTAACCAGGGGTTGCGTGAACACCTGCTCAAGAACTCTCTCCACAAGGCTCTTGTATAGCGAATACGCATGGCTCCGGTAAGCCTTGAAGACTTCCGCTGAGATATACGCAACCCGCCCGCTCACTACGGCGACCGGACAGGTCGTCACCTTGTCGTACGGTGTCTGGTTATGGGAGCAGAAGTGTTCATAGGTCCGGTTGAAGTAGGAACTGACCAGTCGGCCCTGCGCCACCGCACCTTTCACCGGCTTGACGAAGGTGCTCCCCTCGTAAAAGATAAATTTACTATGCGGCCAGCCAGTGCCCAGGGTCTTGCCCAAATCCAGATAGCAGGGCGTGCTCGGGTTCTCGCCCCTATACCGGACAGGCAGTCCGGGACAATAAAACTTGCCATCCTGCAAGGAGGCCTTGTACGAGGCAAGGACCGCGCCCCCCTTTCCGATGAATGCCTTCAGGGCTTTTTGCAGGGTGGCATCGACCACACCGCTGTCCGGCAGGATCACAACCTTATAATCGTTCAAGTCCGTGTCCGGATAGATCAGGTTGAACTGTTGCTTCAACTCCAAAAGCATCCGCCCGGCACCATCCACCGACTCTGGCAGGCCACCCATGTGACCGGCACCAACGGCTTTCCCGGCCTCCTCCGGCGCCCCCGGCAGCATCATCACACCGATCTCCGCTGCCGCCTTGGCACCGATGCACCAAGGTTCGCATTGCTCAACATGCTTGAAGGCTGTGCCGATCACTTCATAAGCGCCCTTGTCCAGTACCCCACGAGGGTGACATTGGTCACCGACGTTCATCACCGCGCCAGCGGACAAGATGGTGCCAGCCTCGAACATCATCTGATCGGCGGTTTTTAATCCGCCAAAGTCGGCCCAACTCTTATGGAAGCGTGCCGTCATCCCCTGGAGTGGACGTGGCAGAACACGCCCGTAACGGGCATGAATGGGGAAGAATGCATAGCCCCAGCCGCCGGTGGGCAAGGCCTCGATCTCGATATGCGTGAAGACGTCTAACTCCTCGGTGATACCCGGACGCATGCGGCCATTGAAGAAGATCGTGGCGTTCTTCTTAATCTTGCGAATGGTCTTGGCCAGACGCTGCGTATACTCGCGGGTGATCAGGAACTCATGCTTCCGATGATCCTCGTCGTTGGAAAAATCAAGACCGCGCCGCTTCATGCTGTCGTAGCAACGGGGACAATAGCACCCGGGATCCGGACAGTAGCACATGTCGAAGAACAGCCCCTCCACATCGTACCACTTGAGCACCTCGACAGCCTGAGCCTCCAGCTCGTCCACATAGGCGGGATTATTCATGCAGTGGTTGTACCAGCCAGGCGTCAGCGTCTCGCCCCATTTCCAATATTTGCCGTCCTTGAGATGGCCGATCCAGTCATGATGGACCTTCGCGTTATGCTCATCAACCCGCACGCTTATGTAGGCCGGCGTCACGATCCCGCGCTTGCGACAAGCCTCGATCTGCTCACCCAGTATATCAAATTTCAGACCCGGATGAATGGTTCCTGCCCGGGTGGGATAGTAGCTCATCCCATGGTGGCACTTGGCGAACAGGGTGATCCAGTTCACCCGGGCCTTGTCGAGAATGTCTCCGAACGTGTCGGCATCGAAGTCCACCCCGACATCCGGAATCAGTTCCGACGTATGAAAATCCAGATGAATCTGGCGGAATCGCGAAGACACCAGTTCCGGCCCCAAACAAGTTACCGGACTCTTTGATACTTTCTTAATCCTCATAAATATCCCCTCTTTTAGTAAATTTACAGCTACCTCATCCAAAGAATATTGGCGACAATGCGCGGATAGTACTTGCTCCCCATCGCCTTGCCGGACTTGAATTGATCCGAACAGGCATCAAACTCGGCCCGCGCA
>CAJBSZ010000490.1 GCA_903958395.1 uncultured bacterium
GCCGTCCAGCTACCTCCATCGGTGCTTAACGCCATATCAGTAACGTTACCCTCGGAGGAGATCGTAAAGCCAGCATAAGGTTTCAAACCGGTGCTGACCCCAGGTCCGGCACCCACGGCAGTGGTAATCCAAGGATACTTTGTCGTGAGAGCGGTCATGCCAGACGCAACCGTCGTGTCGGCGATGGCTTTGACGTTCCAGAACTCGCAGCCGCGGATGCAGGCTTGCTTGCCGGACACTGAGTTAGGATAGAGGCTGGCGAGCGTGGAAGTGCCATCCGCCAATGAAACACCGAATTGCACAGAACCATAGCTGGCTATATTGGTTACGTCCGTTGTGAAACGGTCGGCCGCATTCAGTGTGACTCCGTTTGCCGTGATGTCCGTCCGATTCTCAATCAGCGTGCCGAGCATGCCGAAATCCATGATGATCGAGTTATAAAGCTGCGGGGCCACATTGTCGCGCATGGAAAGGCCCACGTTACGCACGTCTTTATTGAAATCGGCTCCGATGAGTGTGATGTTCGCCCAAAGCGAATTTGAGAAAAGGAAAGATCCTCCGGGAGTTGTAGTTTCAAAGCCATCTATCTCCATGCCCTTGTCTGGCGCGCCGGATTCGATTTTCGAGCCGCCCATGTCGCGCTGGACGCCTAAAAAGAACTGGTTCACGCCACGGTAGCCGCAATCGCTGTCGAACATATCATCGCCAGTACCCCATGCGACAAAATACTTGCTGTCCACGCAACCACCGAACCACTCGTAGCAGTCGTCGATGTTATTATAGACTTCGATATGGTGAAGTTTGGTTCCGCGTCCGACACCAAACATCGTGAAACCATTGATTTCTTTCGACCCAGTTAAGGCGTAACCGCCGTAACGGATCTGAACATACGACATTTCGCCACTGGAATCGTTGTCGTCATTTCCGCCACCTTTGACGCCGAGACCGGTATCTACACCTTCCACCGCGATCTCAGCGGTTCCAAGAGGCCCGCTCCAGCTATCCCACGTCACGAGTGCCTTGCCGCAAAGCACTACACCGCCCCAGCATCCGTGATGGTCACCCAATTTGCCATAATCGTACGACTGGCTGGTCTTGTCAACTGCCGTGCCACTACCGTTACGGTACCTCCACGTGCGCGTTTTGACCGTGCCCGAGACTCCGGTTGCCCAAGGATTGTGGTCATCCCACTCATCCGTGAAGATGATCGGATGCTGCGCCGTTCCGTTCGCGTACAGTTTGCCACCCCGTTCAACAATCAGCGTACCCGGGCGGTTGTTCACTCCCGTTGTTGTTTCATTTGCGCCACGGATTATTGTTCCGGGCCCTATCGTCAACGTCACGCCGTTTCCGACGAGGATAATGCCCATCAGCCTCCACTCGTTGGCGGAGGTCCATGTCGTGTTAGTGGTTATACGATATACCGCTGACCCTACTGTCACCCCTGTCACGTCATTGGTGGCAGCAGCCTGAGAGACGCCTGCCATCGCCATGGCGCACAAGCCGCCGACGATTAAGTGTTTTGTGTAACTCATTGTATCACTCCTTCTTTGACTTTCCTGCCCGGTCCGGATTCGCCGTACCGAATCACCACCCACCCGGGCAGTAACGAACAGCGAAGGAAAGTCTGCCGCCGTTCTATATTTAATCTTTCCACGGGCAGGGGTGCCGTTGCGTCCCGGCATCCGAGTACTCCGTGAAAACAGGGCATACTTTAACAGAGACGTGTATGCTTATTATCAGGCTTCCGTTATATTCTGGTTAGATTTTTTATACACTTTCTAGTCGAAACCAAAAACACAAGACATTATGGCGCCTTGGAACAGGCATATTTCTCGGCATACTGATTTTGTTGGTTGTCACCGGAAAAATGCATTGGATTGGCGCCGCACTCGGAGCATTACTGCCTTTTCTCCGCAACGCCTACGGCTTGGTTAGCCACCTACTGCCCCTTTGGTTGCAGCGCAAGAACGCCCAACAACAACGGGATCAGGCCGAGCA
>CAJBSZ010000491.1 GCA_903958395.1 uncultured bacterium
TCCGGCGTCGCTGCGGGTCGCCACGGCGGAGGCCCAGGGAAGGATCGCGTTCAACTATTACGCCCCCGATCTCTACGACCGGCGGATGGGGGTCATCCAGGCCGTCGGCAGCGACGGCAAGCCGATCGCCACGCTCGTCAACTACGCGATCCACCCCGAGGTGCTCGGCAACAAGCGGGGCATCCTCTCCCCCGACTGCGTCGGCCCGATGTACACGCGGATCGAAGCGAGCGGCGGCGGCGTGGCCGTGTTCCTCAATGGCGCTCAGGGGGGCATGGTGACGGCCGACAACCGCGATCTCGAAGCCCCAACCGATCCGGTCCGCGGCTATTGGAAGGACATCGGCACCTGGGAGGAGTGCGAGCGGATCGGCCACACGATGGCCGACGAGGCACTGCGGATCGTGGCTGGAGCGGAAGCCGACGCGGCCCCGGCCGTGGCGGCAACGTCCCGCGACGTCTCCTTCCCGGTCGAGTCGGACGACCTATGGGCCGTTGTCTCCCTCTCGCCACTCGGCTATCCCCACGACGACGCCACGCGCACGATCACCGCGAGGCTCGCGATGGTCGACGTCGGGAAGGCACGGATCCTCACGATTCCCGGGGAGGCCCTCCCCAACATCGGCGCCTATCTCAAGCGGAAGACGGGTGACGACACCTTCCTCTTCGGGCTCACCAACGACGCCTTCGGCTACATCCTCACCAAGGAGGATTTCCTCGCCTTCCCGCGCTACCAGTATGTTTCGCGCGTGTCGCTCGGCGAGCGCACCGGGACGATCCTCGTCGACAATCTCCTCGAGATGGTGGGCGAGACGCCCCGCCACGCCACGAAGTGATCGTCGCCGGAGCAAATCACTCGTCGGCGATCAGGCCGTGATAGCGGCCCATGTGATAGGGGAGGAGGAACACCGTGCCGCTGGCCAATTCGCGGCCGTCGCCCCCCTGATCGAGCTTCCACGGATCGGTGTTCCAGTGGGAGAAGCTCCGCTCGTCCACCGGCAGCACCTTGCCATCGACGCGGTGACCGCGCGGGGCGGCATCAGGGTGGTTTAAGTCGATCGACTGCTGCGGCGGAAGTCGGATGACATCGAGGCGGTGGGCATTCGTGTGGCGCCACTGGCATCGGTCGAGTGGCAGCATCACGAGGCTCTCGATCGAGTCGTCGAGCCATTGCCCGTCGTGGCCCGGATCGCACGGGCCGCCGGGACCGGCCGCGCGGGCCGCGGTGGCAAAGGCGAAATTGAAGAACGGGTTGCGCTCGGGCTGCTCGAGCAGCCAGGCGCCATGGAAAGCCGCGAGGTAGGAACGCCGCAAGTCGGCGTCGGCCTCGTAGCGGACGAGGTGGTGGAAGCTCATGAACGCCATTTCGTCGTCCGACTGGTTGCCCGAGCCGATCCCGCGCTGGACCTTTGGCGAGAGCGCGTTGGCGGCGTAGGCGTGGTCGCGGCGGAGCGTCGCGGCGGCAGCGGCGAAGCGGGGTGCGCCGGTGACATGACCGGCGATCGCGAGATACGCGAGCATGCTCATCGAATTGAGTCCTCGCTCCACCTGCCAGCGCGGATCATGGTTGAGCGCGGCGGGGGAATACTCGCCCCACCTGGTCGTCTGCCCGTCGTGATCGACAAGCCGGAAGCCATTGTCGACGAGGTGGTCGGTGAGCCGGGCGACGACGCGTCGCACCTCCTCCTTCTCCTCGACTGATTCCGCGACGAGGTCGTGGTAGAGGGCGAGGAAGAAATAGTGCCCGTCGAGCTCGTCGGAGCTCGTGTCCGCCTTCCACCACCAGCGTCCATCCGCCGACTTCGGCCACCGGGGCGAGAGCGTCTTCCAGAGCGGATCATTGCCGTCGCGGAGTTGACGGTCGCGGGCCTCCTGACCCACGTTCGGATCGGGGGCGTCGGCAGGGAGAACCGTCCGCGCGGGGAAGCCAGGCGCCGGGGCATGCTCCCCCCCCTGCGTCACCTCCTGGAGGAAGGCGAGCGCCCGGAAGGCACGGTCGGCCCGGTGCTTGGCCTCGGGCGTGCGGTCGTGGGCGAAGGCATAGCACTGGGCAGCGCCGTACATCGCCGTCCACAGGCCGTCGTTGTCGCTGTCGCTGCGCCGCGCAGTCGTCGTGTCGCCGGGAGCGTCGAGATCGGCGGTCGCCACGAAGCGATGCTCGGTGCGACTGATCGATCGCTCGATCACCTCCTCGTAATGCCGCGCCTTCTCGGCGAGGGTCATCGAGCGCTCGGCGATCCATCCCGCCCCCCGGTCGGTGGCGACGAACAGATTCCCCTCCGGGTCAACGACGAGGTCACGGACGTCGTCACCGGGGAGCCAGCGTGGCCCCTGCCGGTAGCGGAACACCCCATCGCGCCATTCGACCACGCCCTGCCTCGTCCCGAACCACACTCGACCGTCGGGCGCGGCGGCAACGGCCGTGAAATCGGCGACCGGAAGTCCCTCGGCGCCGGTGAAAAACTCCCACGCCGCGTCCTCTCTTCGCTCGAGCGCCTCCTCACGGCGCCGGGCGATGCCGGCAGGCGTGGCGACGACCAGTCTCCCGGCAGCGTCGTAAGCAACGCCACGGACATCGGTTGCCCCCCACACCAACCCGCGCTCATCCCGCGGGGCGAGCCGTTCCCACGGGCCACCGATTCTCCAAGTTATATTTTTCATAATACCTTTTTTTGAGTTGAGTTACACTGCAATCCCATGGATTATTGGATTCCTGGATTAATGGATTCTTGCAATATCTATGTTTTTCTTGAACACAAACCCAATAATCCAGCAATCCATAAATCCATTAATCCGTCATCCTTAGGGATGACTGTGATTTATCTTCACTTCACGTCCAGTTTAGTCTCTGTCTTCATCCCTGCGAAGGGAATTTCGGCGATTATCTTCCATTCACCTTTTGGATCATTCAGCGCCGCCAGTGTCAGGGTTCCGGACATTGAGCCGTCCTTGCCGGTTACAACATATTGTCGGTAGTCGTCCACTTCCTTGCCAGAAGGATCTATGAAACGGACGGTGACCGGCACAGCTGCTTTTCCTGGCAACGTAACCGAATAATTTACCGTGGACGCCTCGCGTTTTGCCGTGACTTTCAGATCCTTGATTGGGTCTGCGTAGTTCGCAATCACCTGCCATTCGCCTTTTTTCAGGCTTATCGGAAGGCTTTTTCCAGCAGTCTTCAATGGATTCTTGTCGACTAGGCTGTATGCGTTCGCCAAAGGATTTGCGAGAGTGACATTGCCTGTCTGGTCAAGGTAGAGGTCGGTATTTATTATGAAGTAGACATCGCAGCCGGGTCCGGGAACGTAATAGCAGGCGAAATAGTTGTTGTCAGCATAGATTGGACGTTCGGATTTTAGCTTGGCCAGTACGAGTTCCTTAACTTTTGGAACAAGTCCAGCGACGTTCTGCATCTTTCCGTGTTCCGCGTCATTTTTCTGGACAGCCCTGTAATCGAAATCGGCGGGATTATATCTTATTGCATTCTGCGATGCGAGAGCCGAACTCTTTTCCGAAATAAAAACGGCTCCGCCTTTTTCGTCGAAATCATCCATGTTCTTTTTTAAGGATTCAGTGGCATAGTCGAAACGTGGAAGGAAGACCGCATCAAATCGTTTCAGTTCCCCTTTCAGGACCTGATCCGTGTGCATGAATTCATATGGGACCCCTGATAGCCTGAGAGCTGCGGCAATATGTTCTGACGGCGCGTAGCTGGGGCGGCCCGCCGGATTCTTTTCCCCCATCATCTCATAGTCGTTCCACAGGATGGCGACTTTACCAAGATCCTCGTATTGAAGCGTGTTCAGGAACGGTCCGTATTGGTCGCGGAATCCGGCAAGTTTCCTGACAGACTCAACCATGTCGTCACGTATGAAAATCCAGGTGTCCCCGGCATAGAGGATTCCTTTCGCACCTTTGGCGAGGGAGATCTCCGTCATTACCTTTATGCTTTCATTGAAGCCTGGAAGGAACGGAGTGCTCCACCAGCCGAGCAGGGGCCAGACGGGCTTGCGCGGACGGTTCATGTCCGAACAGCGGTATGCCTCCATGCACGACTCGGTCATAAGCTCGGTTGTACCGATATCCTTTCTGTGGTCCGTCTCCGCAAGATAACAATAAACTTCGGGCATGGATACGCTTGTGCCGCCGTAGCCGCCGCTCGGGTTTGACATTGTCCTGATTGCGGGATTCAGGGACTTGACGTATTCGGTAATTGACGCATCATGGTATGCCAGTCCCTTGTTTGTCCATAGGCCAACCCCGAACGTGTCAATCCAGCGAGCATAGGGATCATTGTCCGGAACGACTGTTCCTTTTGGTTTTTGCGTGAAGTCAGGAAGTTTGTCCAACCCTGTTTTTCCCTTGAAGTATTTTACTGCGCCCGGCGAAACGTCGTGCTTTGAATCATATTCATCCCATAGCGAGACAAACTTGAATCCAGGATAATAAGAAGAATGTCCTATCACATTTTTGAGCCTTGCCTTGATTCTTTCCTGTGCGATGGAGCTGAAGATCGAACAGTTGTCTGACAGTTTGTCCGTTCCCACCTCAAGCTGTGCATAGTCCTCCTGCTTCAATCCGATTTTATCCTTTTCATCAAGATGCGACGTCCCAATGTTGGGGATGTAATCAATACCGTAACGGTAAAGGAAATCCATGAGGTGCGGGCGTGAATAATTCTCACCCAGGCCGACCCTGGTATAATTCATCCCGGCATAGCGCCACTTTTCCAGATAGTCCGGCTTCTTTTCAAGATTATTTGTTACGCAGTAAAGTCCGAACGGGATTGACGGTTCGGGGGAGGGGAGGATTCGGATTTCTGTTTCCGCTTTCTGGGTTGTCTTTCCGTCGGAGACGGATACTCCGAGCTTGTAGTCGCCCGGCCTTGCCAGGTTTGTGTCGAGAGGAAGATTCCATGAGAGTGATTCGGCCTTACCGGAAAATATCTGAACCGTCTTTCCCTCTTTCGAAGATAACGTCGCCTCTACCTTTCCTTTGAATGGAAGCATAAGTGGATATGAGGCTTTCTCGCCGCGCTTGAAAACGGTTCTGAATGCCGGGAATCCCACCCCTGCCACGCCGTCCAGAGCGGGTTTGCCACTATTGAACAGATCGTTAACAGCCTGGTCGGACAGCGCCGATTTGAGGATGACAAGATCGTCAATCCAGCCGTCAACCCTTACACCCTTGTCACTTTTCGAATTCCAGTTTCTCCCTATGTTTAATATCGGTGAAAAACTGCGGTATGGCCGTGAGTCAGACGCCGTCGGCTTGCCATCCACATAAATCGTGGTTTTTCCGGTCACGGAACTTACAAGCGCAACATGATACCAGCGGTCCTGCTTGAAGTCAGTTGCCGTCTTGCCGTCTTCACAAACATCCAAATCCCTGTTTTTATTCATTCCGCCTGCCGCCTGTAATCGGGATGAATATTTGAGGGCAGGGGTTCCGAACAGGGTTGAAAAGAGTTCCCTGTTGTATATGGGCTTCTTGTCCTGCGGATTCCATATGGCGGGATCCGGCTTGAACCAGAAGGCGAGCGAGTACTGTTCTTTAGGAAAGGCCATCTCATAGCTTAAGGTGTCCGCCTTTTCCGCATTCTCACCGCTCTTTATTCTAATGGCGTCTCCAAATCTGCCTGCATCGAAACGGGGACCGTCGGCAGGGAAAGCCTTCCGTGTCTGCACATCGCCGGCCGCACCACAGAAAAATACAGGCTCAACTTTTTTGTCATAGTCGGCATAGA
>CAJBSZ010000492.1 GCA_903958395.1 uncultured bacterium
GCGTATTCCAGCGTGGCGAAGGGTTTCTCCTTCGTGCCGGGATTCGCATCGTTGCCAGTCGGCGAGACGTGGAATTCGCCCGCAAGGGCCGACACGACCAAAGCGACGGCAATCCCTGGCGCCAAAGGTAGGGCGGCCAGGCTCTTGGCCGCCGCGGCGCGCAAGGGCCTGCGCGCCCTACCTGATCTTGTAAAGAGACGGTCAATAACCTTGAAAAGCACATTCATCGGACTGTTTTTTTCTTATAGAGGCCGATCTTGTCAAACGGAATCGGCTCAAAACCTGGAATCTGCTTAAAGACCGCAGCGTCCGGCTTGAGTTTTAGACTTCCGTTATCGTAATTTACGAAACCCGGGTCTTCCGTTGCGACCCAGTTGTTCGTCGCCTGGTATGAGCCGGGAATCAGTTTGCTCCTGACGATCAGGTTGTTTCGCAACACATTGCGGCGGGGCATGGTGTTGCGGGCGGCCAGATAATCCGGGAAGTCCGGATAATGCTCCCGCCAGGGAGACTGGTCGTATTGCACCGCCTTCAAACGCGCCTCAAACATCCCCTCCTGGGTCAGCCATCGCATATTACCGTCCTTCCCATTCGCCCGTAACACCGCCTTACAGTCGATAAAGATATTGTTTGCGATGGTGAAATCACTGCCCCCATTGAGAAAGATCGCATCGGCACTCCCGATCCGCTCGAAAATATTGCCATAGATCGTCGTTCCGTCCCCGCCAGTGTCATCAAAATACAGGCCGTGGTTCCGGTGAACCAGCGCTAGATCATGCCAATAGTTGAAACGAATGACATTACCACGTTCGGACGGGTCGCGCCCCATGTAGAAGCCCCCCATATCGTCGCCGTCCATCAGCGCATGGTGAATTTCGTTGTACTCGATGACGTGGTCATTGCCATGCAGGTACAGGGCGCTGCCGGGGCAATCGTGAATCAGGCAATTTCGGACGCTGTTGCCGACACCGTCCAGATTGACGGCGCTCTTGTAGGCACGATCCCAACGGTTGAAATGGTAGATCTCGCAATTTTCCACGAAGTTTCCGGCCGCGGTGAGGCTCTTACGGTCGCCTCCGCCCAATGAGATGGCCCCCGCGCCGATATTGTAGATTTTGCAATTCACGACTCCGTGGCCCGTACCCGCGTCACGGTTGAATACCGGATTCGCGTAAATGTGCTCGTGCCAGGAACCCAGTTCACGCGACACAGGCGTACCGGTGAACCCATGCTGGTAGTCCGGATCAGGGGATATCCCCTTCCCGATGCACACGGCGACCATGCCGAGATTGCGCAGCGTGGCGTCCTGAATCCGATTGTTCGCACCGCGCTCGATGTACACGCCCATTCCGCGGGAACACTCGAAGTCCACCCCCTCGAAGACCAGCCCTGTGGCGCCTTCGATGGCCACCAGCGGCTCCTTCAACACCGACACCTCCAGCCGGCACGAGGCGATGTCCTTTCCTGCGGGGGGAAGAAAGAAAAGTTTGCCTGTCTTGCGATCGGCCATGAACTCACCGGGCAGGTCGATTTCCTCCAGCAGGTTCAAGGCAACCCAGGTGCGCCAGGGCTGGCCGGTGGCGAACCCGTACATGTGCGGCTGTACCGTTGTCAGCGTCTTCGCCTTCAGGTCGAACGACTTCACCTGTACCGTATTGTCCGCGTAGCCGTTCTCAAACAATCCGGTTATCCACACGTTGTCGGCGTTCGCCCAGCGAGCGGGGCGGTCGGTGGTCACTTCAAATATCCCTCCGCGCGTCGGTTTATCACCATTCCGGGTCACCGGTCCCTTGTCGAGCACCTTGCCAATCGGCACACGCGGCTCGCCGGGATTCGGCCACTGCGCGAGCGTCAAGGGTGCACCATCCACAAATAACTCCAGCGGCGCGGGGATGTAGGGGCGCCGGAATCCGCGCGGCCCAATCACCCCAAAGTCGGTAATGCCAAGGACATGCAGATCAATTTCCAAGACCTTGCCGCGCACCTCCGGCAGCAACCGCTGTAGAATGTCCGGATCGGTGACCGGCTGAACGGCGCTGGCCGGGATTTCCAGGCTTCCAGTAATGCGGGCGTTACCGCTTCCTATGAAGCGCGTTCCAGAATCGCGATCAACAAGCGCTAATGTTTTTGTCAGCCGGTACGTCCCCGGCGCAAGGGTGATGGTTGATGTTTTCACCTGCCGCGCCACGTCACGGGCATGCAGAAGTGTGAAAAAAGGTTTATCCTCTGTGCCGGGATTGCCATCGTTGCCGCTGGGCGAAACATGGAACCCGGCAGCAGTCACCTGAAGCCCAAAGGGGGTCAAGGCGGCGATCAACGCAACAGTATAAAGTGGCTTCATAAAAACAGACTATCGTCTGCCAAGGGAAGCCGCTAGTCACTTAAATGAGCGACTACTAGAATCCGTGTATCAGGGGAGCAGGGTGCTTGACCGGGAGTATGGTGGACCATGTCAAGAATCAGGGTCGGAGGGCGCTCCGCTTTCGCCATGATGGCCGTCAGCAATAGTCCGCAAATCAATTTAGATTGTTCTGAAGTGAAATGCGACGCATCTGCGTCGCCTCTTTCGGGTAGGGCGCGCAGGCCCTTGCACGCCGCGGCGGCCAGCGGCGTGGCCGCCGCCATGTTCCCGCCTCCGGCCGCCGTGGCTTCGAGCTTGATATTCATAACCTCCTTGCATCTCGGCACCATGCATGATACTCTGAAGAGATTATAAGGATATATTTATGACCTCAATTGCTGTTCAGGACTTGAAGCGACCCCGTGAATTGCGCGATATGCTCACGCAAGAACATGAGGTTTTTGTGACTAAAGATGGACGGCCCTTTGCCATTATGGTCGGTGTTGAGGCCGAGTCTGCTGATGACACCCTGCGGGAAGTGCGCCGCGCCCTTTTTTCATCCGCCATACTCCGTGCCCGCCGCCAAGCCCGCGAGACACCCATAACCGAAGCGGAAATCACAGCGGAGGTGAATGCCGTGCGGAGCGAACGGTCCAAATGACCCGCCTCGTGCTCGATACCAATGTTCTCATGTCCGGCATGATCAACGCATTCGGTGCGCCCGGCAGAATCCTTGACCTGGTTCGTGAGGGAAATGCCGAACTCGTTGTGGATGACCGGATCCTCGCGGAATACACCGACGTACTGAACCGTCCAAAATTCCGAACCTACTTCACCCCTCACGACGTGCGTGACATCATCATTTTCATGGAACAAAACGCGCACTATGTCGTATCCACCCGGCATGTCACCAGCCTCCCCGATCCTGACGACATCCTGTTTCTTGAGGTGGCCCTCAGCGCCAACGTTCCGCTCGTAACCGGTAACATGGACGACTTCCCGGCCGCCCTTTGCCTTACAGCCGAAGTGCTCTCCCCCGCCCTCTTCATCAAACGGTTCTCGCGACTCACGTAAATAATCCAGTATCCGTTCTGGGCCACCGCCACTTCAGGCCAACTCTGTCGAAAATCGATCTGAAACGTTTCAGATGGCGAAATATGGTTATCCATGAAGGGAAATCGCGACCCTATTTCCCCTTGATCAGCTTCCTGACCGCGGCGTCGGCGGCAATCGTTTCAGCGGCGCGCTTGCTGGCGCCTTCGCCGACACCCAGTTTCGCTCCGCCCACAATCGCCTCAACAACGAAGTGTTTCTGGTGCGCAGGGCCTTTTTCGGAGACGCACCGGTATTCCGGGCCGTGCCCGTAGAGCCGCTGGGAGAGTTCCTGTAATTTCCCCTTGGGATTCTCCTCCCACTCCTGATGAGGGGCTGCGCCAAGAAGAGGGATCAACAGTTTGGCCACAATCTTTTCCGCCGCCTTGACGCCGCCATCCAGGTAGGCGGCCCCGATCACGGCCTCCAGGCCGTCGGCCAGAAGAGCTTCCCGTTCCCTCCCGCCTGCCCGCTCCTCGCCCTTGCCCAGGCGGATAAATTCACCGAGTCCGATTTCGCGGGCAACCGATGCCAGCGCTTTTCCGCTCGTCACCCGACTTCTCAATTCCGTCAGGGTTCCCTCATCCCCGTCCCGGTTCATCCGGTACAGGTGCGCGGCCGCCAGGAATCCCGCCACGGCATCACCCAGAAATTCCAGGCGCTGGTTGTCTGAAGCCACATCCTTGGCCTCATACCGGTAAGACCGGTGCATCAACGCCATTTCAAGCAACTCTCGCTCCCCAAATTTATACCCCAGCCGCTTCTCCAACTCCCGGTACGGATTGGGTCTTCTGAGACTCAACAACATAACAACCTCCCTGGCGAACCGTTAAATTCATCACCACGGAGACACGGAGGATTGGGGGAGAGGAGGAAAATGCAAATGTTGCGGGATCTGAAGGCGGCGAGTACTCCGCCTTCAGATCCCGCAACGCCTTCCTGGAGGAAATCAGGAGAAGCCAATACTCCCTCTTTCTCGGAAAGTGGTGTTTCGCGATTTTCAAGGAGCTAGTACTCGCCCTCCTTGAAAATCGCGAAACATTTTTTTCTCTCTCTCAACCTCCGTCCCTCCGTGGTTTGCATTTATTTTTCCCTATGCCCGTGGATGAAATTGCTGATGCACTGACTTGAGCCGACTCTGATCCACATGGGTATAAATCTGGGTCGTGGCAATATCCGCATGTCCCAACATCTCCTGAATCATACGCAAGGGCGCGCCATTGGCGAGCAAATGTGTGGCAAACGAATGCCGCATCGTGTGGGGTGACACCGCCTTCGTAATCCCCGCAC
>CAJBSZ010000493.1 GCA_903958395.1 uncultured bacterium
AGCGAGGGGGCTTCCCGGAGTGTCAGAACCAGTTGCGCCGGGTCCGGGTCGCCGATGTTGGGTAATTGCGGCTCATCATGCTTGAGATATTGTGCCGCCTCCACCTCGTCGAACCCCATGTTGACAAGCCGGTCATGAAGCAAACTCACCGCCTGCGGCCAACAGGCCTTCGAGACAAAGGCATAGGCCCGGTTCAGGTCTTCGTGTGTTCGCCGGGTGGCCCAGGGCATTCGGAGTACCCGCCCGAGTAGTTGCTCAACGTCTTTTGCACTGTGAACCGTGGCCACGGAACAGAAAATATAGGCAAAGGGGCAATCCCAACCCTCTTTCAGCGCCTGCACCGTGATGACGAACTCGATCTTGCAGGTCATATCCATCAAATTGACGTCATCCATATCCCGCTGGGTGCCGGTTGCAATGGCAATACGCTCCGGCTCGATCTTGCCTTGTTCAATCAGGTACTTCTGGACCACTTCGACGGTGACATCCTTGTCCTTATTCTCTGCCTGAATGAGCACGATCGGGCGGACAAAGTCCGGCTCGTTCCGGGCAATCTCCTCCAACAGCTTCCGCTGAAGGATGCTGTCCGTCAGCGCCTCCTGCCAGGACGGTTTTTCGGCCAGGATTATCGGGAGCTTTATCATCGCCTCCGTTTTCAGAACAGAGGCCGAAACATGGTGCAAGACATTGGAGTCCGCCGCCGGGGTGGCTGTTAACTCGATCACGCATCCCGCCCGCACCCGGTTCAGTACATCGTAACTCAAGTCCGACTTCGCATTATGCGCCTCGTCCACAATCACCAGCGGCCGGATCAGTGCCATGATGTTGGCACATGATTTTTTGATTTTGCCGATTAGCGGACCTTCGGTATGGAGTTCAAGTTCCGGCATATTGGCCGGCACCGAGGCAAAATGAGGCTCGAGCGACTCCTTGTGCTCGTAGAACTTGCGGCCTTCGGTTTTCTCCACACGTAGGGCGGCAAACGTGCCGATGACAATGCATGCTTTATCCCGGAAATCCTGTGGCGTGAGATCGGCGAAATCCTCGATATCCAGGATCCGGACCTTGTTCTCACCAAAATCAGCCTCCAGCATTTCCTTGTTCGGATGGCCCGGTTTCTGGAGCGTTTCGAGCGTCTGACGCCGAATCGCATCGGTCGGGACCAGCCACAAGACGAGGGGGTTATGTTCGCGCCCCAGGAATTTCGCCCCCAGTTTTACAGTCTGAGCCGCCAGGAACGTCTTGCCGCCGCCGGTCGGCAGGCGCAAGCAGACATAAGGGGTTTCCGGCAGATGTTCCAAATGAACGTAAGGCTTATTCCAAGGCTTCGGCACCTCGCGCGGCATGGCGTCAAATGCCTTTTTGGCACCGTTTTCCCCCGCAAACCGAACGGCTTCAAGGTAGTCGGTCAGCTGTTTCCGCGTCGTTTCCTGGTATTCTTTGGGTTTGAACATGATTTATCGTCCCTTGATGTCATAGGGGATATGTTTAAAAATGACGTTCTCCTGCTGAAGCCGGTCATCGCCCAAACTCGTGCATTCGGAGAAAATAACCTTCTGCCCGTTGTGTTTTGGAAGGTCGCGCAAGACCCGGCCGGTAAGTGTATTGGACTTCTTGTCGCCAAGGATGCCGTTATAGAGCAAGTAGACCGCCGTCCCCTTATGAATACCCAGCAAAGGCGACTTATTGACCTTTTTCAAAGGTGTATGTGTCTCGGAAAACCAGACATGTGCCGCCAGTGTCGCAAAGCGAATGGCCGAATTGATCCGGCCTTCCTCATCGGTAATCGCAGGGCCAATCCTGCAGAACCGGAACCCGCCGCCGCCCTTCCAACTGACGGCCTCGGAGATACCGCCCTGTTCACCCTCAACCACCTTTTTCAGACGCGGCGCACAATGCGTTACCGCGTGGTCGCCCATTTCGATCCCGATCCACCGCCGCCCCATCTTCTGTGCCACGGCCGCAGTCGTCCCGGAGCCAAGGAATGGATCGCAAACGATGTCGCCGGGATTGGATGCGATGTGAATAATCCGCGAAATGACCGCCTCGGGTTTAGGGGTTTCAAATGCGGCCTTCTCACCAAAAATGGCCTCAATCTCAGATGATCCATGCTGATTCAATCCGACATCGTCCCAAATCGAGGGAGTCGTCATCCCTTGCTTTGCTTCATGTTTGAACAACTTCCGCATCGGGGTCTTTGCCGTTCCCTTCAAGCCCCAAAAAAGCCGATAATCAGCCTGTAGCCGTTCCATCTCGCTCTTACTATGACGCCAGCAAGTGCCTTTACGAGGCCAAACCTCTTCGCCAGTATAAGGATTTTTTATTCCGTAAAATAAACTCTCAACATATCGACCACCCTTTCCATTAGCAGTGGTATCAATCTTTCGGAAAGCCCCCCTCGGATCTGGGCCGTCAGGCTCGGCAAAAACCTGATACTGAGCATCCGCCTTTTCTGTTCGCGGCATGAGGTTAAAGGAAATTTCTGCTTTCGTTTTTTTGGCGTCATTGTCTCGGGCAATTCCCCAGACCAGAATATGGTCGTGAATTGACCCAAGTTTGCGGTCATTAGGCGCACCATCACGCTTCTTCCATGAAACATCTATGATAAAGTGTGACCGCCCAAATATTTCATCCCCCATAACCTTGAGATAATGAGCTTCGTTATCATCGCAGAATATCCAGATAGAACCGTCCTGACTGAGCAAATCACGCATCAGTTCCAGTCGCGGATACATCATCGAGAGCCAAGTTGAGTGCTCTAAATTGTCGTCGTATTGCTGAAAAGCGGAGCGGGTGTTATAGGGCGGATCAATGGCGATGCACTTCACGCGGCCCGCATAATAGGGCATGAGGGCTTTAACCCCTTCAAGATTATCACCCTGGATAAGCATATTCTCATTGTCCGGGTCGCCGCAGGACAATGCCGGGTCGTGCTCCAGCAGGCGGAAGGGAGCGCGCGTCGCCGCCCGAACTGCCCCTTCACGATTAGCCCATTCCAGTGTTGGCATAAGAACTCATTCTCAAAAAGTCTGTCGGATTCACATCCGTCACCTGGAGCCTACATAACGCTATATAATGGCAACGGGTTTTGGTGGAAGGTAGCCTGTCGGGACACAAGATTCAAGGAACGGTTTTTAACGTCTGGTTTTGGGGAACACCACTGAAACCAGGCAACTATTTTTACAGGCTTGATTCCGGGAAATATGAATGACAAATTGCCGGTAGTGGGAGTAACCCAGAGGTACTGGAACTCCGTCGGGCATTTTCGCCGCACTTATGGAAGGGCGGTTTTTTTGTGCCCATTTATAGAGACTCCTGAGACAGGTCGAACATGGAACTTACGGATCAAGAACTTTGGCATATTCTTCAGGTTGAGCCTGCGGCAGAACCCCTGCCATGGGACCGGGATGCCAAGCCCGTGCTTGGGGACACTGGGATTGAATGGGTCAAGGCGGAAATCCTGAGTGGTGTTGAATCGATATCGAAATCGGGGGGCTACTTGGATGGGTGCAAGGTCTATATGGCCAGGCTTGTCCGGGTATTGGATGTATTGGTTGAATACGGGATCGTCCATCCGCGGAGGCGCCTTGCAGACGGCACTGCCATATACGAGGAAAGTTATCTCAATGCCCTGCTCCTGAATGGTTTGGAGGCAAGCGGGTGTTCTTCAGAAAGAATACAAAACCCGTTGTGGCGGGCGAAGCAAGATGGGTTACTCTCTGGTGATGATTTTGATGATTGGAATCCCAGCATGCCTTCTGGTTCTGGCATGCGAACGTACTATTGGCTGACATTCAAGGGAAAGAAGCAGGCCGTGAATGCCAGTGTTATGCAGCCGATTGAAGAAACCGGCCTGGATGAACGGGTTCAGATTGATGCGGAACCACAAGCGCGCTGTGCGACGCCGGTGGATGACTCGATGCATGGCGATACTCACAACTCAATGAAGGAGACTGTGCGCTCATTTGAAATCTGGCAAGGGCGGATTGACTACAAGGGCGAAGTGGAGTTGGCCTATGGCGGTTGTGAAGGCAAGCAAACCGAATACAAAGGCATTTACTACGAGGATTACGAGGTTGGCGCAACCGGCAAGAAGGCCGACCGGCGGCAGGCGGAGTTTCGGATCGGGCACATTTACGATTCCGTGAAGGCCCGAGTATTGGTTTTCCGGCAACCCGTCACAAGCCGCAATGATGCGATTCCGACTGCCATCGTGATCGGGGAGAATGAATATCACAACATGGGCATCATCGACGTATGGAGTGACGTCAATGTGCCTTGCCACGTTGATGCCTATAACGTGAGGGAACCGAATCATGCAGACATGCAGAGAATCCCCCGACTTCGCCAAACCGTGGCTCAACCACCCGTAGTATCACGGGAGCAGGACATAGGGGACCTGACGTTCCATGAGGAGTTCAAAAAGAACATCAAAATGATCCCCGATATTCTTCAAAAGGTCGAGAGTGGGCCACAAAAGACCGCCGCGTTGGTACAGGGCAATGGCAAAAGAAGACTCGGCACACCCGGCACTGTGGTCGAAGAAGATTTTACCGCCAGCGCTCATTTCACAAACATAACGTGGCAGAATAACCAGTATGTCCTGAGGCAGACAGCCGCTGTCATTATTGAGACCCTCTATATCGCTCAAAAGTCTTTAGGCCTGCCCGGTATGCATCAAGACGAGGTATTTTCCCAAATCTACGGGGCGGACAAAAAAAACTGGCCGTCCGGCAAGACACGGATTCAGAATTTCTTCCGCCAAAATGACGCAAAGCGTTTATGGGAAGATGGTTGTATCACCCATGACGGCAAAGGTAATTTTCATCTGAACATCAAGATACACACCTAGACACACTAGCCACATCACTTGCAGCACTTGGCCCTTGCGAAGGTTCTCGCGAAGGGCAAAGGTG